>DATLGB010000081.1:0-45950 GCA_035540675.1 Solirubrobacteraceae bacterium
CGACCTCCGCCAGCACGGCGAAGGTCGACCGCCTGGCGATCTCCTCGGCCGACCGCGCGTGCCATTCGGGCGTCGTCTCGTCCGGCGGCTGCCACCCGGCCGGCGCGAGCTCGCGGTAGCCCTCGAAGCCCTCCTGGACGATCGCCTGGAGGACCTCGACGTCCTCGACCGTGGCCCTACGCAGGAGGAAGGTTTCGTCCTGCGGGTCTCGCAAGCTCGCCCCTCCGGACGACGTCACCCGCCATAGGCCCGCGCCAGCTCCGGATCCTTCGCCGCCAGCATCTCCGCCAGGTCGACCATGACGCGGCACTGCTTCCACGTCGCGTCGTCCTGCATCTTGCCGTCGATCATGTGCACCCCGCGGCCGTCCGGGATCGCCTCGATGACCTTCTTGGCGAACAGGACCTCGTCCGCGGCCGGCGAGAAGACCTTCTTGGCGATGTCGATCTGGACGGGGTGCAGCGACCAGGCACCGACGCAGCCGAGCAGGAACGCGGCGCGGAACTGCGCCTCGCAGCCCTCGACGTCCTTGATGTCGCCGAACGGCCCGTAGAACGGCAGCGCGCCGACCGCGGTGCAGGCGTCGACCATGCGCGCGATCGAGTAGTGCCACGGGTCCTGCTGATAGCTCGGGCGCTCGGCGTCCGGGTTGGACGCGTCCGGGTCGGCGATCGTGCGGTAGCCGGGGTGGCCGCCGCCCACGCGCGTGGTCTTCATCCGGCGCGACGCGGCAAGGTCGGCCGGGCCGAAGCTCATGCCCTGCATGCGCGGCGAGGCGGCCGCGATCTCCTCGAGGTTCGTGACGCCCTGCGCCGTCTCGAGGATCGCGTGCACGAGGATCGGCTGCTCGAGGCCGGCCTTGGCCTCGAGCTGGGCGAGCAGCCGGTCGACGTAGTGGATGTCCCACGGCCCCTCGACCTTCGGGATCATCACGACGTCGAGCTTGTGCCCGATCTCGCCGACCAGCGTCGTGAGGTCGTCGAGCACCCACGGCGACTCGAGCGCGTTCACGCGCGTCCACAGCTGGGTGTCGCCGAGCTCCATCTCGCGCCCCACGCGCACCAGCCCGGCCCGCGCCGCCTCCTTGCGGTCGACCGGCACGGCGTCCTCGAGGTTGCCGAGCAGGATGTCGACCTTCGGGGCGATGTCGGGGACCTTCGCCACCATCTTCTCGTTGGAGAAGTCGAGGAAGTGGATCATCCGGGACGGCTTGAAGGGGATCTCCCGGGCGGGTTCAGGTGCCCCGATGGCGAGGGGCTTGAAGAAGTCACGGGGGTTTCGCATGGGCGGCCGATCCTATTGCGGAGCCGTCCGGCACAATCCCGCGCCTCATGAGCAACGACACCGGATTCACCACCGACCAGGCCGAGCGCGAGGCGACCGGCGCCCACGCGTACGGGCGCTACCTCGAGGAGTTCGAGGTCGGCGCGGTCTACAAGCACTGGCCCGCCAAGACAGTCACCGAGTACGACGACCACCTGTTCTGCCTGATCACCATGAACCACCACCCGCTGCACATCAACGACGTGTACGCGGGCCAGTCCCAGCAGGGCCGCAACGTCGTGGTCGGGCCGCTGGTCTACTCGCTGGCGCTCGGCATGAGCGTCTCCGACGTCTCGGGCAAGGCGATCGCCAACCTGGCCACCGAGGAGCTCAAGCATCCGGCCCCGGTCTTCCACGGCGACACCCTGTTCGTCGAGTCCGAGGTGCTCGAGAAGAAGGAGTCGCGCTCGAAGCCCGACCGCGGGACCGTCAAGGTCCACACGCGCGTCTACAACCAGGACGGGACGCTCGTGGCCGAGTTCAAGCGCCTCGTGCTCGTGCCGCGCAAGCACCCGGGCGAGGCCACCTCGGAGGGCCACGGCGCCGAGGGCAACGTCGAGTAGCTACAGCTGCAGCGCGCGGCGCAGGTCGGCGAGCGCGTCGGGCACCGGCGCGCCGTCGGCCACGCGCGCGGCGAAGGCCTCGGCGGCCGACAGCACCCGCTCGTCGAGCCGCGCGGGCGCCGGCTCGAGCTCGAGCGCGCCGTCGGTGCGGTCGTCGACGAGCGCGCACATGTCCTTGCCGTTGCGCTTGGCCCAGTACAGGGCGGCGTCGGTGCGGCGGACGAGGTCCTCGCGCGTCGGTGCGTCCTGCGGGCAGGCGCCGACGCCGGCGCTGACGGTCATCTGCAGCCCTGGCACGATCTCCGCGCGGGCCACGGCGGCCCGCAGGCGCTCGGCCACCGCCAGCGCGTCCATCCGCGACGTCTCGGGCAGCAGCAGCGCGAACTCCTCGCCGCCGATGCGCGCCAGCGAGTCGGCGGGCCGCAGCAGCCCGGCGGCGATCTGCGCGATCCCGCGCAGCACGTCGTCGCCGACCGAGTGCCCGCGGGTGTCGTTGACGCGCTTGAAGTCGTCGGCGTCCACCAGGACGAGCGCCGCCTGCGAGCCGTAGCGGCGGGAGCGCTGCACCTCCTTCTCGAGCGCCTCGAAGAAGTAGCGGCGGTTGTAGACGCCCGTGAGCGGGTCGCGGACCGCCTGCTCGAGCTTCTCGCGGTAGTCGCGCGCGTTCTGCACGGCGATCGCCATCTGGTCGACGAGCAGGCGCAGCAGCTCGAGCTCGCGGTCGGTGAGCGGGTCCTCCTGCGGGCGCACGAGCGTCACCCAGCCGATGTGCGACCCGCGCGCGGCCAGCGCGATGCGGGTGACCTGGCGGCGGCCGCGCACGGTCCGCTCGACCTCGCCACCGCCGGCGAGGCCGTCCGCCCACACCTGCTCGCTCTGCCAGTTCCCGGCCGCCGCCCGCAGCCGGCGCCGGTCGTCCTCGGCGACGTGCAGCGCGGACGACGTGGCGCGCGCGGCGGTGTGCAGGACCGTCAGCGCCTGCTCCACGATCGGCGCCTCCTCGAGGGTCTGCGTCATCGTCGTGGCCAGTCCCGTCAGCGCCTCGAGCTCGGTGTTGCGGCGCTGCGCGCGGCGGCGCTGGCGCCGCTCCTCCACCACGGCGCGCCGGTGGTCGACGACGAGGTAGGCCTGTCGGGCGAACGCCGCCACGACGCAGGCGACGAAGGTGGCGCCGAACCACGCGATGGGCCACGTCCCCGGCCCGTCGACCGCGAACGCCCACGCCACGAGCAGCGGGAAGGCCACGACCTGGACCGTCGGCAGGCCGATGCGCGCCGTCCACCAGCGCCACTCGGTGCGCTCGTCGGGGTCCTCGTCGCCGCGCTGCGGCAGCGGCCGCTCGACCGCGGCCGCCTTCGCGAGCAGCCAGCCCTGCAGGGCGAGCAGCACGGACGCGATCTCCGGCGCGGGAACGCCGGCGAGCCCGTGCACGGCCTCGGCCGCGATCAGCGCGTGCGCGAGCAGCGCGGCGCTGGCCATCGCCCACAGCCAGCGGGCCACGCGCCGGTCCTGCGCCCGGCGCCCGCACGCGGTCAGGACGCCGGCCAGCAGGAACCCGAGCAGGCCGATCGCGACGAGCAGCGTCAGGATGCGGTGGCCGGACGCGAGGCCGGGGGCGACGACGAAATAGATCGTGGCGGCCGCCACCACCAGCAGCAGCTGGACGGCGTCGAGCACCCGCTCGGCCTGCGCGCGGCGCAGGCGCGGCCAGATGTGCGCGAGCAGCCCGGCGGTCATGGCGACGGAGGCGACACCCCCCAGGTGGTACGCGGGAGTCGTGCTCGCGCCGGCGACGGCCAGCAGGGTGGCGACGCCGACGGCGCCGGCGGCGACCACGGCGGAGAGCGCGTACGCGCGCCAGGCGGTCGCGGGCTCGCCGCGCCGGCGCGAGGCGGCCGACGCCGTCGCCGCGCCGAGCACGAGGAAGACCAGCGGGACCAGGAAGATCACGTCGCGCACCTCGACGCCCAGCAGCGGCATCAGGAACGGCACGCACACCATCAGCGCCAGCGGGCCGGCGCCGTCGAGGCGGGCGCGGACCGGCTCGCGCTGGTCGCGCAGGCCGGCGGCGATGCGCGGGTACTCCTCCGCGCCGCACGCGCGCATGGCGCACCCGCACTCGGCGCACGACGGCTCGAGCATCGTCTCGGACTCCGCCGGCCGGTGCGCGCCGCAGAAGACGCAGTAGTGGACGAACCCCGCACCCATGCCGGGTCTTTCGACCGGCTTCCGGTGTTCCGTGAGCGCAGGGCCTCCTGACTAAACGTCAGGGCATCCGTGACAGAGGGCGTAGCGTTTGTCGTCGCGCCGGGTAGTAGAAGCTCAATCCGCCGCTCGCCCGGCCTCGTCGGCGCCTGCCGCGCCGGGCTGCGATTGAATCCCCCGATTCCCCTCACCTTGACTCGACCAGGAGACACTTCCTCGTGACCGACGCCACGAACGCCCCGACGAAGAACGCGAAGCTCTTGGCCTGGGTGGAAGAGGTCGCCGCCCTCACGCAGCCGGACGCGATCCACTGGTGCGACGGCTCGGCCGAGGAGTACGACCGGCTCTGCCAGGAGCTCGTCGACGCGGGCACGTTCCAGCGGCTGTCGGACGCCAAGCGGCCGAACTCCTACCTCGCGTTCTCCGATCCAGGCGACGTGGCTCGTGTCGAGGATCGCACGTTCATCTGCTCGGAGCGAGAGGCCGACGCCGGCCCGACGAACAACTGGCGCGACCCGGGTGCGATGCGCGAGGAGCTCACCGGGCTGTTCTCCGGCTCGATGAAGGGCCGCACCATGTACGTGGTGCCGTTCTCGATGGGGCCGCTGGGGTCGAAGATCTCCTACATCGGCGTCCAGCTCACCGACTCGGCGTACGTGGCCGTCTCCATGCGGATCATGACCCGGATGGGCGCCAGGGCGCTCGACGTGCTCGGCGCCGACGGCGAGTTCGTGCCCTGCCTGCACTCCGTCGGCGCGCCGCTTGCCGCGGGCGGGCAGGACGTCGCGTGGCCGTGCAACGCGGAGAACAAGTACATCGTGCACTTCCCCGAGACGCGCGAGATCTGGTCCTACGGCTCGGGCTACGGCGGCAACGCGCTGCTGGGCAAGAAGTGCTTCGCGCTGCGGATCGCGTCGATCATGGCGCGCGACGAGGGGTGGCTGGCCGAGCACATGCTCATCCTCAAGCTGACCTCGCCCGAAGGGACGGTCAAGTACGTCACCGGCGCGTTCCCGTCCGCTTGCGGCAAGACCAACCTGGCGATGCTGATTCCGACGCTCGAGGGCTGGACGGTCGAGTGCGTCGGCGACGACATCGCGTGGATGAAGTTCGGCACCGACGGCCGGCTGTACGCGGTCAACCCGGAAGCCGGCTTCTTCGGCGTCGCGCCGGGCACGGGCACCGACACCAACCCGAACGCGATGGAGACCATCCGGGCGAACTCCATCTTCACCAACTGCGCCCTCACCGACGACGGCGACGTGTGGTGGGAGGGCATGACCGAGGAGGCGCCCGCGCACCTCACCGACTGGAAGGGCAACGACTGGACGCCCGAGTCGGGGACGCCCGCCGCGCACCCGAACGCGCGCTTCACCACGCCGGCCGAGCAGTGCCCCGTCATCGCACCGGAGTGGGAGGACCCCGCCGGCGTTCCGATCGACGCCTTCCTGTTCGGCGGGCGCCGGTCGTCGGTGGTCCCGCTGGTGCGCGAGGCCTTCGACTGGGAGCACGGCGTGTTCCTGGGCGCCACGATGGCCTCCGAGAAGACGGCGGCGGCGGCCGGCGACGTCGGGCAGCTGCGCTTCGACCCGATGGCGATGCTGCCGTTCTGCGGCTACCACATGGGCGACTACTTCGGCCACTGGATCGAGATCGGCAAGCGCCAGGGCGCGGTGCTGCCGCGGATCTTCTTCGTCAACTGGTTCCGCAAGGACGACGAGGGCCGCTTCCTGTGGCCCGGCTTCGGCGAGAACTCGCGCGTGCTCGAGTGGGTCTTCCGCCGCTGCGAGGGGACGGCCGACGCGGAGGAGACGCCGATCGGCCGGATCCCGACCGCCGACGGCATCGACCTGTCCGGGCTCGACATCGACGCCGACGACTTCGAGCAGGTCCGCACCGTCGACCTGTCGGCGCTGGCCGGCGAGCTGCCGCAGGTGCGCGAGCACCTCGCGAAGTTCGGCGACCAGCTCCCCGAGGAGCTGTGGGCGCAGTTCGAGACGCTCGAGGAGCGTCTCGGCGCGACGACCGCCTGAGCCTTGCGCGTCCGCGCAGCCGCCGCGCCGGCCGCCCGCGAGGGCGCCGGGCGCGGCGGTGACGGCGCGCGGCGCGATCCGGTCGTCGTCGCGGCGGCGCTGGCCGCCGTCGCCGCGTACTCGCTGCTGGCGGTCGTGCGGCACCGGACGTTCCGCTCGACCGGCTTCGACCTCGGCCTGTTCGACCAGGTCGTCTGGCACTACTCGCGCTTGGAGGCGCCGGCCAGCACGCTGAAGGGCCTGCCGAGCATCCTCGGCGACCACTTCTCGCCGGTGCTGGCGCTGCTCGCGCCGGTGCGCTGGCTCGGGACCGACGCCCTGCTGGTGGCGCAGGCGGCGCTGGTCGTGGCGGCGGCGCTGCCGATCGCGGCGTTCACCCGGCGGCGGCTGGGGGAGGGGGCGACGCGGGCGGTCGTCATCGCCTACCTGCTGTTCGGCGGCGTCCAGGAGGCGCTGTGGTTCGACCTGCACGAGGTCGCCTTCGCGCCGCTGCTGATCGCGCTGTGCGTGGACGCCGCCGACCGCCGCCGCTTCGGCCGGTCGGTGGCGGCGGCCGCCGCCCTGCTGGCGGTCAAGGAGGACATGGCGTTCCTCGTGATCGCCATCGGCCTGTGGTACGCGCTGCTCGGCCGCCGCGCGCTCGGGGCGGCGGTGGCGGCCGGCGCCGCCGCGTGGTTCGTCGTGGTCACCGAGCTGCTGATCCCGTGGGCGGCCGGCGGCGGGGCGGCCTACGGCTACTGGGACTACCGGCAGTTCGGCGACGGGCCGCTCGATTCGCTACTGGGCGTCCTGCGCGAGCCGTGGCGGGTGGTGACGGTGGCGGTGTCGCCGGCGGAGAAGCTGCGGACGCTGGCGTACCTGCTCGGCGCCTTCCTCGGGCTGGCGCTGCTGTCGCCGCTGCGCTGGCTGCTCGTCCCGCTGCTGGCGGCGCGGCTGCTGTCCGACACGCCGAAGCACTGGACGCTCGAGGACCACTACTCGCTGACCATCGCGCCGGTGCTGGCGCTGGGCGCGGCGGACGGCCTGGCGCGGCTGGCGCGGCGGTGGCCGCGCGGGGAGCGGCGGGCGGCGGTGGCGCTCGTGGCGGTCGCGGTGGCGCTGGTGCCCGCATTCCCGCTGCGCGAGCTGGCGCGGCCGGCGTTCTACGCGCCGCCGCCGGCGTACCGGGCGGCGGGCGAGGCGCTGGCGCGCGTGCCGGACGGCGCGCCGGTGAGCGCCAGCAACCGCCTGGTCTCGCACCTGTCGGCGCGCGACGACATCCGCCTGCTCGGCCCGGGCCCGCCGCGGCCGCAGGACTGGGTGGTCGCGGCGACCGGCGACGCCTCGGCGGCCGGCGTGTTCCCCAACCGCGACGCGGCGGCGCTCCGCGCGCTGGTCGACCGCGCCCGAACCGGCCGCCAGGTCGTGTTCGAGCGCGGCGGGATCGTCGTCCTGCGCCCCCGCTGAGAAAACCCATCCAGCTTTTGTCTCGCTACGAGATAGAACCTGGATGGATTCGGTGGGCGCAGCGTTAATTAGGGCGCCCTAATATGCTGCGCCGCGATGAGCGCCGTCCTCGAACCGCCGCCCGCACTGGAGCTCGCGCCCGCGCCCGTGCTGCGCGAGCGCGTGCCGCTGCCGGCGCCGCCCGCGCCGCGCGAGCCCGCGCCGGCGCCGGCGCCCCGGCGCGACGTCGCGCTGGACCTGCTGCGCGGGCTGGCGATGGTGATCCTCGTCGTCAACCACATCCACCTCGAGACGTCGCTGGAGTACGCGACGCGCGCGCTGCTGTCGGCGGCCGAGGTGCTCGTGGCGGTCTCCGGCGTCGTCGCCGGGATGGTGTTCGGCCGCCGCTGGCTGATGCACGGCGCGCGCGCGACCGCGCTGATGCTGCTGCGCCGCGCGCGGACGCTGTACGTCGCCTCGGCCGCCGTCGTGGCGCTGGTGTACGTGCTCAGCTTCGTCCCCGGCCTCGCCACCGAGGTCCTGAGCGTCTCGCCCCGCCGGCCGGACGTCGACCTGTACGCCTTCGACGGGCCGCTGCGCACGCTGCTGGCGATCGTCACGCTCGAGGCCGGGCCGTGGCAGTTCAACATCCTCGGCTTCTTCATCGCGGCGATCGCCGCCACGCCCGCGGTGCTGTGGGCGCTCGCGCGGGGCTGGTGGCCCGCGGTGCTGGCGGCCAGCTGGGGGCTGTACGTGGCGGGGCGGACGTGGGACCTCGAGGTCCTGCCGAGCCAGTCCGAGCGCCCGTTCCCGCTGCTGGTCTGGCAGGTGCTGTTCGTCAACGGGATGGTGCTCGGCTTCCACCGCCGCGCGCTCGAGGGCTTCGCCCGCCGCCACGCCCGCAAGCTCGTCGCCGGCGTCGTCGTCCTCGGCGCCGCCGCCGCCTACCTGCGCCTGCACGGACCGGGGCTCGACGCGCTGCTGGGCGTGCGCGACTGGGACGCGTGGGAGAAGTCCTTCTTCCACAAGGCGTCGCTGGACCCGGCGCGCCTGACGGCGCTGGTCGCCCTCACCGCCGCCGCCTACGTGGCCCTCCGCGCCGGCGGCCGGCACGCCGAGCGCGCGCTCGGTTGGCTGCTGCTGCCGCTCGGCCGCAACTCCTTCTACGTGTTCATCGTGCACGTGTTCGTCTGCCTCGCCGTGGCGAGCGTCCCGTTCCTGGCCGGCGACGGGCTCGGCAACGCCGCGAACATCGCCGTGCAGATCGGCTGCCTGCTCGCCATCTGGGCGATGGTCAAGCGGCGGGTGCTGTTCCGCTGGATTCCGCGCTAGAGCGCGGCGCAGAAGGCCCAGAACTTCTCGCGGTCGCGCAGCGGCTTGCCGTGCCCGAACAGCACGAGGTCGGGCTCGAGCTCGCCGAGGCGCTTGGCCGACTGCCGGTTGCGCTCCGGGTCGGGCGTGAGGAGGTCGCGCGGCAGCGTGAGCTTCGGGATCAGCGTCAGCGTGTCCATGTGGTTGACGACGTCGCCCAGCACGAGCACGCGGTCGGACTCGCGCCAGAACGCCACGTGCCCGCTCGAGTGGCCCGGGACGTCGATCACCTCGAACCCGGCGACGTCGTCGCCCTCCCGCAGCTGCCGGTCGACCGGGTGACCGGGGCCGACGAAGAGCTTCACGAAGCCCTGCGCGATCGGGTTGGACGGCTGGCGCTCGGCGATCAGCTTCGGGTTCTCGGCCGCGTCGGCGTCGGCGGCGCCGACCCAGAAGGGGATCCCGAGGGCCGAGCAGACCGCGTGGCTGGCGCCCTGGTGGTCCGCGTGCGCGTGCGTGAGCGCGTGCGCGGTGACCTTGCGCCCGTCGAGCGCCTTCAGGATGCGCTTGCCGTCGCGGCGCGTGAGCGCATCCACCAGCACGTCGCCGAGCAGGTACGCGTTGATGGTGTAGGGCGGGAAGGTGCCGATGTGCCAGACGTCGGGGGCGAGCTCGCGCATGGGCCGGAACCTATCCGTACGGGCCGCGCAGCGTCAGCGTGTGGGCGCCCCAGCTCGCGGCGAGCGCGAGCGCGCGCTCGATCGGCTCGCCCGCGCCGAGGGCGTACGTCAGCCCGGCGGCGAAGGAGTCGCCGCAGCCGTAGGCGTCCACCACCGGCCCCGGCACCTCGGCGGCCGCCCACTCGCCCGTGCCCCCGTCCGCGCCGCCCCACGTCCCGCCGGTCGACCCGCGGGTGGCGACCGTGTAGCGCGGCTTGAGCGGCTCGAGCTCCTCCGCCCAGGCGACCTCGTCCGCGTCCCCGGCCGAGAAGACGAGCGCGTCGATCTCGACGCCCGCCGCGCGCAGCGGCGCCGACGCGCGCGGCGTGGCCACGAGCACGGGCGCGGCGCGCGGGGCGCGGGCCGCGGCCGGGTCGCCGCCGGTGAAGTAGACGGCGTCGACGCGCGCCAGGCGCTCCCAGGGGAGCGGGTCGGCGCGGCGGGGGACGATCCGCTCGCCGAGGACGGTGATCGTGCGCTCGCCGCGGTCGTCGGTGTGGGTGAAGCCGCGCCGCGTGACCGGCCGCGCCCCGGCGTGCAGATCGACGCCGAGCTCGCGCAGCCGCTCCGCGGCCTGCCGCCCGGCCGGATCGTCGCCGAGCGCGGTCAGGAACAGGCAGGCGCCGGCCCGGCGGCGCAGGTGCACCGCGGCGACCGCGCCGCCGCCGCCCGCCTCGTCCCAGACCTCCGACGCGTGCAGGATCTCCCCGGGCCGCGGCAGGTGCGGCACGCGCGCGAACGTCACCCACTCGACGTGCCCGACGACGGCGACGCGCGGCGGCACGCGCGCTAGTGCGGGTCGGTGCCGGTGGCGGCCGGCGGGCGCGACTCCTGCGCCAGCGACGAGATCGTGAGCGTGCCCTGGGCGGCGTCCTGCAGCACCCCGGCCGCCTCCTCGTCGGAGCGCGCGTACAGCTCCACGAGCAGGTAGATGGCGATCCGGTCCTCGTCGTGCTTGTGGAAGCGCACGTGCGTGAAGAACTCGCGCGTCCCGTGGTCGCCGAAGGCGGCGTAGGAGAGGGCGTCGGCGGCCTCCGGGCCCGAGCACGTCTCGACCTGGTCGGTGTCGACGGTGACCTCGCACGAGGCGACGTACGGCGTGCCGGCCACCATCCGCTCCCAGCGGTCCTCGATCGGCTGCACCCGGCCCTCGACGAAGCCGAGGTGCGGCTGGTCGTGCATGCAGTCCAGGCATTGCACGACGGCTTCCTGCAGCTCGTCGACCACCTCGGCGCGCTCGCCCGTCTCGGGGTCGATGCGGTGGATGCCCTCGTAGTGGACCTGGACCTCCAGGTTCGTCGACCAGCACCGGTAGCAGCGCAGCCAGGCGCCGAGGGCGGGACCAGCCTCCATGCCCGAAGCGTATCGGCCCCTAGGCTGTCGCGGCCATGGCCCCTGCACGCTCGATCGCCGTCCTTGCCGCCTGCCTGCTGCTCGCCGGGTGCGGCAGCCGCACCCCCGGCGACGAGGAGCAGGTGCGCGACGTGCTGGCCACGTTCGTCCGTGCGGTCGAGGGCCGCGACTACCAGCGGCTGTGCGACGACGTGTTCGCGCCGGATCTGCTCGAGGGCGTCGAGTCGATCGGCCTGCCGTGCGAGGTCGCGCTGCGCAACTCGCTCGGCGAGGTCCGCGAGCCGCGGCTGACGGTCGGCGCGGTCGACGTCCGCGGCGACGACGCCTCGGCGCAGGTGCGGACGTCCGCGCAGGGGCAGGAGCCCTCCAGCGACACGGTGCGCCTGGAGCGCGTCGACGGCCGCTGGAAGGTGTCCTCGCTGGCCGATCCCGAGAGCGCGACCCCGACGCCGACGCCCTAACGGGCACGCTCCTCGAGCGCGCGCACCAGCGCCGGCTCCGGCAGCGCCGGGTCCTGCTCGGCCAGGAAGCGCTCGGCCGCGCGCCGGCCGCCCAGCGCCCGCAGCCCGCGCTCGCCGTGCTCGGCGACGAAGTCGGCCAGCGCTCCCAGGCGCCGCGTGCGCGTGCGGGCGGCGGGGAGGTCGATCCGCTCCCGGTGGGCGTCCAGCGCGTCGGCGAGCTCGCCGACGCCGCTGGGCGGCGGCACGGAGGAGACGGCCACGACCGGCGTGTCGCGGGCGCCCAGCGACCGCAGCGCCGCGTGCAGGTCGCGCCGCGCCCGCGTCGCGACCTGGCCCAGGTCGGCCTTCGTGACCACGAGCACGTCCGGGATCTCCATGATCCCCGACTTGATGAACTGCAGCGCGTCGCCCGAGCCCGGCTGAACCACGACCGCCACCGTGTCGGCGGCGTCGGCGACGTCGGTCTCGGATTGCCCCACGCCGACCGTCTCGATCACCACGACGTCGAAGGCCACCGCCAGCGCCTGCGCCGCGGCGCGGGTGGCGGGGGCGAGGCCGCCGAGCCGCTCGCCCGCGGCCATCGAGCGGATGAACACCGAGCGGTCGCCGGGGTCGTGCTCGATCCGCGCGCGGTCTCCGAGCAGCGCACCGCCCGAACGCTTGGACGACGGGTCGACGGCGAGCACGGCGACGGAGCGCCCGCGCGAGCGCCACTCGCGCACGAGCGCCGACAGCAGCGTCGACTTTCCCGCCCCGGGCGGCCCGGTGACGCCGACCACGTGCGCCGGCGCGTCCGTGCCCAGCTCGGCCAGCAGCGCCGCCGCCTCGTCGCGGCGGCCGCGGTTCTCGATCAGGTTCAGGACCGCGGGAGCGGCGGCGAGGTCGCGGTCGCGCAGGCGCCCCGCGAGGTCCTGCGTCACGCCCCGGTGGCCACGCTGTTGCGCTCCGCCACGAGCTGCACGATGTCCCGCATGATCTGCGACAGGTCGAAGTCCTTCGGCGTGTAGACCGCGGCCACACCCGCGGCCTTGAGCGGCTCGACGTCGGCGTCGGGGATGATCCCCCCGCAGACGACGGGGATGTCGCCGCCGCCGGCCGCGCGCAGCGCGTCCATGACGTCCGGGATCAGCTCGCGGTGCGAGCCCGACAGGATCGACAGGCCGATCACGTGCACGCCCTCGTCGACCGCGGAGCGGGCGATCTGCTGCGGCGTCAGCCGGATGCCCTCGTAGACGACCTCCATCCCGACGTCGCGCGCGCGGACGGCGATCTGCTCGGCGCCGTTGGAGTGCCCGTCGAGGCCGGGCTTGCCGACCAGGATCTTGAGGTTGCGCCCGAGCGCCTCGCCGACGCGCGCGACCTCGTCGCGCAGGTCGGCCTGGTCCTCGGTCGGCGGCGGCGCGGCCGCCTCGCCGATGCCGGTCGGGGCGCGGTAGGAGCCGAAGGCGTCGCGCAGCGCCTGCGCCCACTCGCCGGTGGTGGCGCCGGCGCGGGCGGCGGCGATCGTGGCCTCCATGATGTTCTCGTCGCCCGCGGCGACGCGCGCGAGCTCCTCGAGGGCGGCGCGCACGGCGCCTTCGTCGCGCTGCGCGCGCCACTGCTCGAGCGCCGCCTTCGCCTCGGCCTCGACGGCCGCGTCGACGGTCAGGATCCCGCCGTCGCCGCTCGCCGTCAGCGGCGAGTCCTCGGTCTCGTTGTGCTTGTTGAGGCCGACGACGATCTGCTCGCCGCGCTCGATGCGGGCGATCCGCTCGCGGTGGGACTCCACCAGCGCCGCCTTCATGTACGGGACGGCCTCGACGGCGCCGCCGTGCTCGGCGACGCGGGCCATCTCGGCGCGGGCGCCCTCGGCCAGCTCGTCGACCAGGGCCTCCATCACGTGGGAGCCCTCGAAGATGTCCGGGTACTCGAGCAGGTCGGTCTCGTAGGCGAGCACCTGCTGGATGCGCAGCGACCACTGCTGGTCCCAGGGGCGCGGCAGGCCGAGCGCCTCGTTCCAGGCCGGCAGCTGGATCGCGCGGGCGCGGGCGTTGCGGCCGATCGTCACGGCGAGCGCCTCGAGCACGATGCGCTGGACGTTGTTCTCGGGCTGCGCCTCCGTGAGGCCGAGCGAGTTGACCTGCACGCCGTAGCGGAAGCGCAGGTGCTTCTCGTCGGTGACGCCGTAGCGCTCGCGGCCGATCTCCTCCCACAGCCGGCCCATCGCCCGCAGCTTCGCGTGCTCCTCGACGAAGCGCACGCCGGCGTTGACGAAGAACGAGATGCGGCCGAAGACCGCGCCCATCTTGTCCTGCGGGACCCGCTCGCGGACCTCGTCGAGGACGGCGATCGCGGTGCTCATCGCGAACGCGATCTCCTGCACCGGCGTCGCCCCCGCCTCCTGCAGGTGGTACGAGCAGATGTTGATCGGGTTCCACTTCGGGACCTCGTCGACCGTGAACGCGACCATGTCCGCGATCAGGCGCATCGACGGCTGCGGCGGGAAGGCGTAGGTCCCGCGCGAGAGGTACTCCTTGATGATGTCGTTCTGCGTGGTGCCCTGGAGCACGGCGCGGTCGACGCCGTCATCCTCGGCGGTGACGATGTAGAGCGCCAGCAGCCAGGCCGCCGTCGCGTTGATCGTCATCGACGTGTTCATGCGGTCGAGCGGGATGCCGTCGAGCAGCGCGTGCATGTCGCCCTTGTGGGCGACCGGCACGCCGACCTTGCCGACCTCGCCGCGCGCCAGCTCGTGGTCGGCGTCGTAGCCGGTCTGCGTCGGCAGGTCGAAGGCGATCGAGAGGCCCGTCTGGCCCTTCGCCAGGTTGCGCCGGTAGAGCTCGTTGGACTTGCGCGCCGTCGAGTGGCCGGCGTAGGTGCGCATCATCCAGGGGCGGTCGCGCTCGGGCAGGCGGGCATCGCTCATGGGCCGGATTCTACGGCTCGGTAGCTTCTGCGCCCGTCATGCCCGTCCGCCGCAACACGGTCCTGCTGGCCGCCGCCCTGGCCGCGAACTCCGGGATGCTGCAGCTGTCGGCCGCCGTCGCCTCGCTGACGCTCGTGCGCGTGCTGGGCGCGGGTGGCCTGCTCGGGCTGGGGCCGGCGATCGTGCTGGGTTCCGGCGCCCTGGCGGCGCTGCCGGCGGGGCGGCTGATGGACCGGGTGGGGCGCGTGCCGGTGCTGGCGGGCGGCTTTCTGATCGGCGCCGCCGGCGCGGCGCTGGCGGGTCTCGGCAGCGCGGCGGGCTCCCGATGGCTCGTGCTGGCAGGGCTGCTCGGGGTCGGCGTGGCCAGCGGGACGTCGCTGCTGGCGCGCGCGGCGGCCGGCGACATGTACCCGCCCGAGCGCCGGGCGCGCGGGATCGCCTACGTGCTGTTCGGCACCGTGTTCGGGGCGATCCTCGGGCCGGCGGTGTTCGCGCCGCTGCTGCACGGCCGGGCGCTCGACGGCGACGCGCTGCTCGTCCTGTGGCTCGGCGGCGCGGCGCTGATGCTCGTGGCGCTCGTGTTCGTGGTGTTCGTGCGCCCCGACCCGCGCGAGATCGCGCGGCGCCTCGAGGCCGAGGGGCTGGCGCCGGGCGACCCGCCGCCCCCGCCGGCCGCCGCGGCGCCGCTGCGCGAGATCCTGCGCCGGCCGGGCGTCCTGCCCGCGCTGATCGCCGCGCAGGCGAGCTTCGCGGTGATGGTGGGCGTGATGACGCTGACCGGCGCCGTGGTCGTCGACCACCACCATCACGCCGCGCACACCGTGTTCCCGATCATCGGCGCGCACGTGCTCGGGATGTACGCGCTGGTGATCGTCGTCGGCGACGTCATCGACCGCGTCGGGCGCGCGCCGTGCCTGGTCGGCGGCCTGCTGGTGATGGCGGTGGCGGCCGGGAGCCTGACCTGGATCGAGAGCGTGTGGGCGACGGCGATCGCGCTGTTCGGGCTCGGCCTGGGCTGGAACCTGTCGTTCGTCGCCGCCACGGCGGAGCTCGCCGACCGCAGCGGCGCGTTCGAGCGCGGGCGGCTGCTCGGCCTCAACGACCTGCTGTCGGGGATGACCGGCGCCGCGCTGGCCCTGATCGGCGGGCTGGCGCTCGACGGCCTCGGCGTGCCGGCGCTGGCGCTGGGCGCAGCGGCGCTCGTGCTGCTGCCGGCGGGGTGGCTGGCGGCCCGGCGGCGGCCGGTGATGGCGACAAGCTAGGTTCCCGCGCCGTGCGAGTCATCGACGTCCGCCACCTGGGCAACGAGCGCGTCATCGGCTGCTGGGAGATCGACGGCGTCCTCGTCGACCCCGGCCCCGAGTCGTCGCTGGAGACGCTGCTCGAGGGGCTCGAGGGCGAGCGTCCGCGGGCCGTCCTGCTGACGCACATCCACTTCGACCACGCCGGCGCCAGCGGCGCGCTGGTGCGGCGCTGGCCGGACCTGCCGGTCTACGTCCACGCCCGCGGCGCCCGGCACCTCGCCGACCCCGAACGGCTCGTGTCCAGCGCGACGCGGCTGTACGGGGAAGACGGGATGCGCGAGCTGTGGGGCGAGGTCGTGCCCGTCCCGCAGGAGAACCTGCACGTGCTCGAGGGCGGCGAGACGGTGCTGGGCGACTTCCGCGTGGAGTACACGCCCGGCCACGCGTCGCACCACGTCTGCTACCTGCACGAGCCGACCGGCACCGCGGCCGTCGGCGACGTCGCCGGCGTGCGCATCCCGCCGGCCGAGCTCGTGATCGCGCCGACGCCGCCGCCCGACATCGACGTCGACGCCTGGGAGCGCGCGATCGACCTCGTCGAGGACTGGCGCCCGCAGCGCCTCGCGCTCACGCACTTCGGCGAGGTCACCGACGTCGAGCGCCACCTCGGCGACCTGCGCCGCACGCTGCGCGCGCAGGCCGGCGCCGCGCGCGCCGCCGACCTCGAGACGTTCACCGCCCGCCACCGCGAGCGGCTCGTCGAGGAGGCGGGGGAGGAGACAGCGGCGATCTACATGCAGGCGGCGCCGCCCGACCACCTGTGGCTGGGGCTCGACCGCTGGTGGTCCAAACAGGCCTGAACGTCCGTGAATGCGCGCTCTGGCGCGCATTTCCGGACGTTCGTGCTCAGCGGCGGTCGCTGAGGCGCACGAGCACGATCACCGGGAGCACGCCGACGGCGACGATGCACAGCGCCGGGAAGGCGGCCGTCTCGTACAGCGACTCCTTCGTCGCCTCCCACACCGCGATCGCCAGCGTGTCGATGCCGAACGGGCGCAGCAGGACGGTCGCCGGCAGCTCTTTGAGCACCTCGACGAAGACGAGCAGGACGGCGGTGGCGACGGCGGGCGCCAGCAGCGGCACGTGGATCTCGCCCAGCACCCGGCCCCGCGTGGCGCCGAGCGAGCGGGCGGCGGCGTCGAGCGCCGACGGGATCGCCGCCATCCGCGCCTCGACCGTCTGCAGGGCGAGGGCGGTGAAGCGCACGACGTAGGCCAGCACGAGCGCGAGCAGCGTGCCGGTCAGCACGAGCCCGGCGGCGTCCCCGGCGCGGTCCGCGACCAGGAACACGGCGGCGGCGGCCACCGACCCCGGGACCGCGTAGCCGAGCGCGGCGCCGCGGGCGGCGCCGCGCCGCAGGCGGGTGGGGCGCAGCCGGACGCCGTAGACGACCACCAGCGCCAGCCCCACCGTCGCCACGGCGGCCAGGAACGCCAGCAGCAGGCTGTTGCGGGCGTCGCTGAGCAGCGTCGCGTCGTAGGTGCCGTTGGCGACGGACGCCACCGACCACGCGACGAGCTGGATCAGCGGGCCGCCGAGCACGACCAGCAGCAGCAGCACGGGCAGCGCCGCCGCCATCACCGCCGGCACGCCGCGCAGCCGCCGCCGCGGAACCTCGTCGCCGCGCCCGCCGCGCTGCTCGACCGACCGGCCGCGCCGGGTCACCTGCTCGAGCGCGAGCAGCAGCAGCACGAGCCCGAGCAGCACGGCGCCGAGCTGGAGCGCGGCGGTGCGGTCGAACGCGCCGTACCAGACGCGGTAGATCGCGTCGGTCAGCGCGCGGTAGTTGAGGAGGTTGACCGTCCCGAAGTCGGCCAGCGCCTCCATCACCGCCAGCGCGGTGCCCGCCGCCAGCGCGGGCCGCGCCAGTGGCAGCGCCACGCGCCGGATCGCGCCGAGCTGCGAGTGGCCGAGGCTGCGCGCCGCCTCGAGCAGCCCGCGCGACTGCCCGACGAACGCGGCGCGGCCGAGCAGGTACACGTACGGGTACAGGACGAGCGTCAGGATCGTGATCGCGCCGAGCGTCGAGCGCATCTGTGGCAGCGTCGTCCCGAACTGACCGAGCAGCACGAACGTCAGCACGTAGCCGGGCATGGCCAGCGGCAGCACGAGCGCCCACTCGAGCGTCCGGCGCAGCGGGAAGTCGTAGAAGGAGACGAGGATCGCCAGCGCCGTCCCGAGCACGAGCGTCCCGGCCGCGACGCCGAGCGCCAGGACGAGCGAGTTGCGCAGCGCCTCGGGCAGCAGCTCGGCGGCGACGCGGCCCCAGGCGTCCGACGGCCGCAGGAACGACAGCGGCAGGACGAGCAGCGGGATGACGACGACGGCGGCGGCGGCGACGGTGGCGGCGCCCCAGCCTCCGCCGCCGCCCGGGTGGCGGGCGCGGGACGGCGCCGCTAGCGCCATCCCACCTCGGCCATCAGCGCCACGGCGTCCTGTGCGTGCTCGCCCGCGCCGGCGACGTCCATCGGGTCGGTCTTGACGCCGGCCCAGGCGCTGACGTCGTCGTCGGGCGCCACCGCCGGATTGGCCGGGAACTCGCCGTTCTCGGCGATCTCCGCCTGCGCCTCCCGCTGGACGAGGAACTCGATCAGCCGGATGGCCTGCGCGCGGCGGTCGGTGGTGGCGACGACGCCGGCGCCCGAGAGGTTGGCGTGCGCGCCGTCGCCGTCCTGGTCCGGCCACGCGGGCGCCACCGGGAGGTTCGGGTCCTCGTCGAGCTCGCGGGCCAGGTAGTAGTGGTTGACGAGGCCGACGTCGCACTGGCCCGCCGCGATCGCCTTGATCAGCTCCACGTCGTTGCCGATGATGCGCGGCTCGTTGGCCATCCAGGAGCGCAGCAGCTCCTCGGTGCGCGCGGCGCCGCGCTTGGCGATCAGGTCGGCGACGAGCGACTGGTTGTAGATGTTGTTCGACGTCCGCAGGCACAGGCGGCCGCGGAACTCGGGCCCGGCCAGGTCCTCGTAGGACTTCACGGCGTCCTCCGGCACCCGCTCGGTCGAGCGCACGGGCGTCCGCACGCGGGTGCTCAGGGCGGTCCAGGCGCCGTCGGGGTCGCGCAGGCTCTCCGGCACGGCGGCGTCGACGGCGGGGGAGCGGACCGGCATCAGCAGGCCCTCCTCCTTGGCCCGCCAGAGGTTGGCGCCGTCGACCGTGACCAGCACGTCCGCCGGCGTGTCGCGGCCCTCGGACTTCAGGCGCTCGTGCAGCGTGTCGGCATCGCCGCCGAACAGCTCGACCTCGATCCCGGTCTGCTCCTCGAAGTCCTCGAAGGCCTCCTCGCCGCCGTAGTGCGAGCGGCCGTTGTAGACGACGAGCGCGTCGTCGGCGCCGCCCGCGGCGGCCAGCAGGACGCCGGTGGCGCCGGCGATCGCCGCGGCCAGCAGCAGCACCGCCCACCAGCGGCGGGCGAGGAACGAACGGGCGGGCACGGTTCGGTGGGCTCCTTGATCTCGAGTGGGAAGCGGGTCGCCAAAGCCGACCCCGGCGATCGGATTAGGGTAACCTAACGCGCCGTGACGGAGACCCTGCTGCCCGTGGCGCCGAGCGCGCCGGCGGCGCCCGACGCCGGCACCACGGCGCTGCGCCTGGAGGGCCTCACCCGCCGCTTCGGCGCACGCACCGCCGTCGACGACGTCACGCTCGACGTCCGCCCGGGCGAGCTGTTCGCGCTGCTGGGTCCCAGCGGCTCCGGCAAGACCACGCTGCTGCGCCTGATCGCGGGCTTCGAGGCACCGGATGCGGGACGCGTGGAGATCGCGGGTCGCCCGGTCGCGGGCGGCCGCGCCTGGGTCGAGCCGGAATGCCGCGGCGTCGGCCTCGTCCCGCAGGGCGACACCCTGTTCCCGCACCTCAGCGTGGGGGAGAACGTGGCCTTCGGCGTCCGCCGCGACCCCGGCCGGGCGCTGCGCGCGCTCGAGCTGGTCGGGCTCGCCGGCCGCGCGGCCGATCGCCCCGGCGAGCTCTCGGGCGGCGAGCGCCAGCGCGTGGCCCTGGCCCGCGCACTCGCCCCCGGGCCGTCGCTGATCCTGCTCGACGAGCCGTTCTCCTCGCTCGACGCCGCGCTGCGCGGCCGCCTGCGCCGCGACATCGTCGACGTGCTCGACCGCGCCGGCGCCACCGGCGTGCTCGTCACCCACGACCAGGAGGAGGCGCTCGGGCTCGCCGACCGCCTCGCCGTCCTGCACGAGGGCCGCGTGATGCAGTGCGGCACGCCGACCGACGTCTACTGGCGCCCCGCCGACGAGTGGACGGCGCGCTTCCTCGGGGAGGTCAACGTCTTCGACGCCTGGCTGGACGGCGACGGCGCCAGCACGCCGCTCGGCCGCTTCGCCGCCCCCGGCGGCGCCCGCCACGGGCGCTGCCAGGTCGGGATCCGGCCGGAGCACCTCACGCTCGTGCCGGGCGACGGCGGGGACGCCGTCGTCGCCGGCCGGGAGTTCCGCGGCCACGACATCATGTACGAGCTGCGCCACGCCTCCGCGGGCAGCATCCTCGTGCAGCTCCCGTCGCTCGAGCTGTTCGACCTCGGTCAGCAGGTGCGGGTCGTGCCCGACGACCGCGCCGCCGTCGCCATCCTCGACTCCGGCGCCTAGGGCTATCCTCGGCCGCGTGCGGGCCGCCGGGCAGACCATCGAGCGCCCCCGGGTCTCCGGGCCGGGCAGCGGGCTCGGGGGAAGCTGGCGGGTGATCGTCCTCAACGACAACCACAACACGTTCGACCACGTGGCGATGACGCTCGCGCGCTACGTCCCCGGCATCAGCGTCGAGCGCGGCTACGCGCTCGCGCAGCGCATCCACAACACCGGCCAGGCCCTGGTGTGGAGCGGCCACAAGGAGCTCGCCGAGCTGTACTGGGAGCAGCTCGACGGCGCCGGCCTGACGATGGCGCCGCTCGAGCAGGGCTGATGCTCCGGCTCCTGCTGGCGGCGGCCGCCGCGGCGCTGCTGGCGCCGCCCGCCCCCGCCGCCGAGCCGTCGGGGCCGTCGCCCGCCGACGCCTGGTCGCAGTGGCGCTCGGAGCCGCGCGCCGGCGCCGCGACGTACGAGCCGGGCGCGCCGCCCGACCTCTGCGAGGGCTCGTTCTTCGCCGACCAGATCGGCACCGACGCCGGCGACGTGCTGCAGGCCGCGCGCCGGCCCGAGCGGCTGTGGGGCCGTGGCGGCCCCGACGCGCTGCTGGGGTCCGACTCGCGCGCGGCGTGCCTCATGGGCGGCGCCGACGCCGACGTGCTCGACGTCGCCGGCGGCGGCGGCGCCGCGTGGGGCGAGCGCGGCGCCGACCTGCTGCTCGGCGGGCCGCTCGACGACGTCCTCGACGGCGGCGCCGGCGGCGACACCCTCAGCGCCGGTGCCGGCGGCGACGCGCTGACCGGCGGTGCGGGCACCGACGCGCTCGACGGCGGGGTCGGCGACGACCTCATCGACACCGCCGACGAGCGCGGCGAGGTCGTGCAGTGCGGCGCCGGCGAGGACACCGTCGTGGGGGACCGGCTGGACGTGCTGATCGGCTGCGAGGTGCGCGACCTCTCCGGCCGCGCGCCGCTGCGCCTCGTGCCGCGGCCGCGTGCCGCCGGCCGCGAGGCGATCGTGCGCCTGCGCTTCCGGGTCCCGCGCGCCGGCGGCGGGCGCGCCTACCGGGTCCTGATGGTCACCGGTCCGCCCGCGGGGGGACCGCCGTGCGCGGCCGGGCCGCGGGTGCTGACGGCGCTGCCGGTGGCCGGCGAGCGGGTGCGGGCCGGGCAGCTCGTCAAGGTCGGGCTGCGCCCGCCGGAGGGCGGCTGGTGCGCCGGGCGCGTGAAGGCGGTCGTGCTGCGCTACCCGGCCTGCCCGGCGCGGCGGCTGTGCGTGGCGCCGCCGCCGCCGGAGCCGGTCGCCCGCGTCGAGTTCTCCGCGGGCTGACCGGCGCCGTCCGCCGCCTCAGCTGCCGGCCGCGACCTCGCCCGCCTGGGCGACCTCGGAGCGGCCGGTGGCCAGGACGTCCTGCCAGGTGTACAGCACCGGCACCTGGTACCAGCCCCCGTACCTGCCGCGCCACTCGATGAACTCGGGGCCGTTCCAGTAGCGCTCCCAGTCGAGCTTCTCCTCGAAGCCGCAGACCTGCAGGAACTTGTACTCGTCCTCGCGGGAGCGGTAGACGGCGTAGTCGCGGGCCCCGAAGCGCAGCGCCAGCGGCGCGATCTCCTGCAGCGCCTCGGCGAACGCGTCGGCCCGGAAGACCGTCGCGTACCACGGGATGTGGACCGTCTTGGCCATCAGGCACCGACCTCCGCGTAGATCGCCCCGGGGCCCTCGGCGGTCTTGCCGAGGCCCTCCTTCTCGGCGCCGACGAGGATCGAGATCTTGCCGAGGTGCTTGTTCTCGCGCATGAGCTGGTGGGCCTCGCCGACGCCGTCGAACGGCATCGTCCGCCACAGCACCGGGCGGATGTGGCCCTGCTCGATCAGCTCGTTGGCCTTGTTGCACTCGTACGCGTTGGCGAAGTGCGACCCGATGATCTCCTTCTGGCGCATCCACAGGTAGCGGACGTCGAAGTCCAGCTCGTAGCCGGTGGTGCCGGCGCAGATGACGACCTTGCCGAACGGCTTCACCGTGAACACGGACGTCGGGAAGGTCGCCTTGCCGACGTGCTCGAAGACGATGTTGGGCTGGTCGCCGAGGATCTCCTTGACGCGCTTGGAGAAGGCGCGGCTGACCTTGAAGCGCTCCTTCTCCTCCTCGGGCGTCTCGCCGCCGCGGCGCATCATGCCCTTGAACTCGTTGCGGTCGATGTAGTCCACCGCGCCGAGCTGCTTCACGAGCTCGCCCTTCTCCGGCGAGGAGACGACGCCGACGCACTGCGCGCCCGCCATCTTGCACAGCTGCACGCCGAAGACGCCGAGGCCGCCGGCGGCGCCCCAGATGAGCACCTTGTCGCCCGCCTGCAGGTTGCAGCGGGTGATCAGCATCCGGTAGGCCGTGAAGTAGACGAGGCCGTAGGAGGCGGCCTCCTCCCAGGTGAGGTTCTTCGGCTTGGGGATCAGCTGCTGGGCCTGGACCTTCGTGAACTGCGCGAACGAGCCCCAGGTCGTCTCGTAGCCCCAGATCATCTGGCTCGGCGCGGCCATCGGGTCGAGGCCGTGGACCTCCGGGTCCTCGTAGGAGGCCATGTTGCAGTGGATGATCACCTCGTCACCCGGCTTCCAGCGGGTGACGCCCTCGCCGACCTTCCAGACGATCCCCGAGGCGTCGGAGCCGCCGATGTGGTGGCCGTACTGCGGGTGGTCGCCGTAGCGCCAGACGCCCACGGGCTCGCCGAGCGCGGCCCACACGTTGTTGTAGTTCACGCCCGCCGCCATCACGCGGACGACGACCTCGAAGGCGCCCGGCTCCGGGACCTCGATCTCCTCGAGTCTGAAGGCGTCGATGGGCTCGCCCTGGGTCTCCTCGCGGATGACCCAGGCGGCCATGGTGGCCGGGAGCTCACCCGGCTCGGTGTCGACGTGGGCAACCTGGCTTGAGTCGATGGCCACGGTGTCGGTGTCTCCTGGTTTCGCTGTGGGGGGACCCTGAAGGGACGCGGGATCCTACCGGCGCGCCTCACCACCAGTCGTCGCGGCGCCACCACAGCACGAAGGCGAGGATGAGGCTCGGGGCCGCCATCCCGCCGACGCCGAACAGCAGGAAGTCCCGCTTGGACTCGATGTTCTCGACCAGCCAGCCGAAGTTCTGGCCGAAGAAGCCCGTCACGAGCGTCCACATCAGGAAGAAGACGCTGGCGACGGCGATCACCGTGGCCAGCCGGTTGAGCCGGTTCGCGTTGGCGTTGAAGAAGGTGTCCGTCAGCGCCGTCAGATCGCCCGACAGGCGCCGCAGGTCCGAGGCGATGCTGTCGAGGTGCGCGTTGACGTCGCGCAGCCACTCGCGCGACCCGCGGTCGAAGCCCTCGAGGTTGTTGATGACCTCCAGCGCGCCCGGGAACATCGCGTGCTGCGGCGTCGCGCGGCGCAGCAGCTCTCCGACCTCCTGCTTGAGCCGGTAGATCGTCGTCAGCTGGCCCTGCCGCGCGTGGCCGAGCACGGCGCCCTCGAGCTCGTCCACGCGCTCGTCGATGGACTGGATGGCCGGATCCCAGCCGTCCGCCAGCGAGTCGAGCAGGTGGTAGACGACCTCGTCCTCGTGCTCGGGCCGCGCCTGCGCCAGCCAGGTCCGCAGCCCGTCGAGCCGCGACGGGCCGCGGCGGACGGTGACCACCCAGTGCCCGGACAGGTAGATGTGGACCTCCAGCGGCCGTGCCGTGCCGCCGGCGATCTCGGCCGAGAAGAACACGAGCATCACGTGGTGGCCGTAGTCGTCGAGCTTGGGGAGCTGGCTCCACTCCCGCGAGTCCTCGATCGCCGCGGGATGCAGCTCGAGCAGGTACCCGAGCGCCTCGACCTCCTCCGGCCGCGCGTCGATGAGGTCCAGCCAGAAGAACTCGTCGCGGGCGCGCAGCGCGCGGATCCGGTCGTCGTCGATCTCCGTCAGCACCTCCACGCGCGGCAAGCTACCCCGCGGGCTGGTCGGCGGCTGCTGCGGTGGTCGGTGGCCGCGCGTCGCGGCGCCGGCCGCGTGCCTGCGCGACCGCGCGGCGCGCCCGCCTCTCGCGCTCGCGATGCGCGTCGCGCGGCAGGACTGCCGCCGCCGCACGGCGCGCCGTCGGCGGCGTGGGGGCGCGTCCCCCCCCGGGGGGTGCTCCAGGCAGGCAGCGGAGAAGGGGCGTCATCACGCGGCGCGGTCCCGAGCGTCGCGCTCCGAGCAGCGTGATGGCGCGTTCTTCGGCTATGCGCCGAAGAATGCGCCACCGTTCGGGCGGTCGCCGCGGCACAGCGCCGCGTCGCGCCGCGGGAGTGATGGCGCCTAAGGCACGCATAGCGCGACAAAAGCGCCATCACGTGCCGGCGCCGGGGCGCGGCGGTGCGCGGCGGGCGGCGTGCAAGCGCGCGGGCGCGAGCGACGGACGGCTCGGCGCGGAGCGGGGCCCACCTGGCTTGCGGCGCTACGCCGCGGCGCGCAGCGCGGCGTCCGCGGCCTCGGGCGCGGCCGCGTCGCCGACGGGCGTCGCCGCCTCGACCGGTGCGGCGTGGGCGCCCGGCGGGATCAGCAGCCAGGCGCCGATGGCGGCGAGCACGGCCGCCGCGGCTCCGACCCACATGCCGGTGGAGAGCGCGGAGAGGAAGGCGTCGCGCACGACGACGGCCGCCTCGGCGGGAGCGCCCTCGAGAGCGGCGCCCGATCCCAGGCCCTCGGCCAGCCGCTCGCGCACCGCGGCGGGGACGCCGGGCAGGGCGGCGTCGAGCTTCGAGCGCCCGATCGCCATGACCAGCGCGCCGAGCACGGCGACGCCGAACGTGCCGCCGACCATGCGGCTCATCGACAGCGTGCCGGAGGCGACGCCCGCCTTCGTTCGGTCGACCGCGTTCATGGCGGCGGTGCTCATCGGCGACATCACCATGCCCATGCCGAGGCCCATGAGGACGAAGGCCGGCGCGATGTAGCCGTAGCCGGTGGTGGCGTCGAGGCGGGTCTGCCAGGCCAGCGCGACCGCGATGATCAGCAGGCCGCCGACCATCAGCGAGCGCGCGCCGATGCGGTCCACGAGCCGTCCGGCCACCGGGCCGACGACCATCACGACCAGGGTCGACGGCAGGAACCGGATGCCGGCCTCGAGCGGGCCGTAGCCGAGCACGTTCTGCAGGTACAGCGCGATGAAGAAGAACATCGCGAACATCGCGAACGAGACCATGAAGGCGACGAGGTTCGCGCCGACGAACTGGCGCGAGCGGAAGAAGCGGAAGTCGACGATCGGAGCGTCCGAGCGGCGCTCGATCGCCACGAAGGCCACGAGCGACAGGCCGCTCAGGGCGAGCAGCCCGAGGATCGCCGGGGAGCTCCAGCCCCACTGGTTGCCCTCGACCAGCGCGAGGACGATCGCGCTGAGGCCGACGGTGATGGCGACGATGCCGGGGAAGTCGACCTTGCGCGAGACGGTCTCGTCGCGCGACTCCTGCGCGGCGAACAGCGTGACCGCGATGGCGACGGCGGCCACCGGCAGGTTGAGGAAGAAGATCGCGCGCCAGGAGACCTCCTCGGTCAGCCATCCGCCGAGGACCGGGCCCACCGCGAGGGCGATCGCCGAGACGCCGGCCCAGGTGCCGATCGCCTTGCCGCGCTCCTCCGGCGGGAAGGCGTTGCTGATGATCGACAGCGTCGCCGGCATCATCAGGGCGGCGCCCACGCCCTGCACGGCGCGGAAGGCGACGAGCCAGCCCTCCGTGGGGGCGAAGCCGATCGTCGCCGAGGACAGCGCGAACACCACGACGCCGATCAGGAAGACCAGCCGGCGGCCGAAGATGTCGCCGAGCCGCCCGCCCGTGACCAGCAGGACGGCGAAGGTGAGCGTGTAGGCGTTGATCGTCCACTCGAGCGCCGGCAGCGACGCGTCGAAGTCGCGCTGGATGCTCGGCAGCGCCACGTTGGTGACGGTGTTGTCGAGCATCACCATGAACAGCGCGAAGCACATGGCCGCGAGCGTCCACCAGCGCGAGTTGGACTCGTTCGGGCGCAGGCGCTCGGTCATCGGGCGCTGCGCTCCACGATCGGCCGGACCGCGGCGAGCAGCGCGTCGCGCTCGGCGTCCTCGAGCGTCTCGGCGAAGCGGGCGAAGCCGGCGAGCCGCGCACGGCTGACGCGCTCGAGCGCCGCGCGGCCGTCGGTGGAGAGCTCCAGCAGCTTGCAGCGCCGGTCGGTGGCGCACTCGCTGCGGCTCACCAGCCCGCGCTGCACGAGCCCCTCGACGGCGCGCGAGGTCGCCGGCATCGACAGCTGCAGGCTCTCGCCGAGCTGCTTGATCGAGATCTCGCCGGTCTCGTCGAGGACGTGCAGCGCCTTGAGCTGCGTCAGCGACAGGTCGTTGTCGGCGAGCTCCTGCAGGAAGCCGCCCCCGGACAGGCGCATGACGTGGCTCCAGAGGGCGAGGAGCTCCTCCGCAAGTACATGCGTCTGCGCACCGGTTGCTTGCATGCATGCAAGTATTACACATGCGCACGCAAACTTCCCGCACGGCGCCCCTGGTGTCCGCGCGCGGGGGAGCGCGAAGGTCCGTTCCACCCCTGAGGGGTGGCGCGACGGACGTTCGGCTACTCGGGCGCGGGCGGGTCGACGTCGCGCGTGCGGGCGACGCGGAAGCGCTTGCGCTTGTCGTCCCAGCGCAGCCGCGTCTCGACGATCTCGCTCGGGCAGCAGAGCTGGTCGCCGTCGGCGTAGCGCGAGGAGCGGAAGGTCAGGACGCCGCGGCGCACGCGGGTCGTCGCGCGCACGAGCTTCTGCCGGCGGTGGATCGCCCGCAGGTCGGTGCCCGCGGCCCGGCCGTGGGTGGAGAAGACGTACAGCGCCACGGCGCCGGCGGCGCCGCCCGACTCGACGCGCACGACGGCGTCCTGGCGGCCGTCGCCCGTCAGGTCCTCGTAGGCGATCGTGCGCGAGACGAAGCCGCCGCCCGTGCGCAGCAGGTCGACGATCGGCTCCGTGGTCATGCGGTCGGCGACGATCAGCCGCCGGAACAGCTCCTGCGCCCGCGTCGGCGCCGCAGCGGCGGGCGCGACCGCGGCGGCGAGCGCCACGCCGGCCAGCGCTGCGGCGGCGGCGGCGCGCGGGGTCATGGCTGCAGCAGCTGGTTCTGGGCCGACTCGCGCGACTCGCCGACCTCGATCCGCGCCGGGGCGATGCGGTTGCCGTCGACGCTGAGCTCGTACTCGCCCTCGGGCATGTCGACCTTCAGCGTCCCGGTCCCGTCCGGGTTGATCGGCCCGGTGGTCTGCTTGAGACCGGGGCCGTCGGCGCCGAGGACGTCGGTCTCGAGCGTCACCCGCCGCGGCTCGTCGGTCTGGTTGGCGACGATGAGCACGATCGGGCCGCCGCCGAAACGGTCCGGCGAGACGGTCACGCGCTCCGGCGTGATCGCCGCGGCGACGTTGATCGGCGCGGGCGGTCGCGGCTCGTTGGCGTAGTCGGCCGTGGAACCGCAGCCGGCGATCGCGAGCGTGACGGCCAGCAGGCCGAATGCAGTGGGCGCGTGCATCCTCTCCTCGTGCGGGGCAGCCGGGCCCATCCGACCGGGCTGCAGCGCGAGCGGAACCCTAACCGACTCGTCGTACGTTCGCGCCGTGCGCCACCGCTCGCAGGCGCTCGTGCATGCCGTCCGGGCGGAGGCGTATGACGCACGGTCCCCATGCCCCTCGACGCCCCGCTGCTGACCGCCGAGTTCCTCGCCGTCGACACCGAGACCAACGGCCTGCCGCGCGAGCGCTGCGAGCTCACGGAGGTCGGCGCGGTGCTGGTGGGCGGGGGAGAGCTGCACGAGCGCTGGTCGTCGCTGGTGGGCGTGAGCGCGCCGCTGTCGGCCGGCATCCAGCGCTTCACCGGGATCACGCAGGCGATGGTCGACGCCGCGCCGCCGGCCGAGGCCGTCCTGCCGCAGCTCGCGGCGCGGCTGCGCGGGCGCGTGCTGGTCGCGCACTCGGCGCGGTTCGACGTCGGCGTCCTGCGCGCCGCGTTCGCGCGCGCCGGGCTCGACTGGCCGGATCCGCCCGTGCTGTGCACGGTCGCGCTGGCCCGGCGGCTCGCGCCGCTGCAGCGCCGGCGCGGCCTCGCGCCGCTGGCCGAGGCGCTCGGGATCGAGGTCGCCGCCACCCATCGGGCGCTGCCGGACGCCGAGACCTGCGCGCGCGTGTTCTGCGCGCTGTTCAAGAAGCTGTGCGCGCACGCCCCGACCGTCGGCGACGCGATCGCGCTGCTCGGGCCGCGGCGCGCGCCGCGCCGCCGCCGCGCCGCGCAGCTGCTGCCGGCGGGATCGCCCGCCCGCCGTCCGCCGGAGCGGCGCCCGGACCTGCGCGGGCTCACCAGCGGCCCCGGCGTCTACGTCTTCCGCGACGGCGACGGCCACCCGCTGTACGTGGGCAAGTCGGTCAACGTGCGCACGCGCGCACGGCAGCACTTCACGGCCGGCGCGCCGTGGGCGGCGCGCGCCGAGCACGTCGACTGCGAGGCGACGGCGTCGGAGCTGGTGGCGCTGCTGCTCGAGCACCGGCTGATCCGCTCGCTCAAGCCGCCGGGGAACACGAGGGGCGTGCGCGACCCGGACGGGCAGGTCTACCTGCGCTGCCGGCTGGACATCGCGTTCCCGATCCTCGAGGTGGCGCGCGAGCCGGCCGCCGGCCACGCCGTCTGCATCGGCCCGGTCCGCGGCCAGGCGGCGGCGCTCGAGCTCGTCGAGCAGCTCAACTCGCTGTTCGGGCTGCGCCACTGCGGCCGCAAGCTGCCGCGCCGCTACCACCCGTCCGCCTACGGCCAGATGGGCCGCTGCCTGTCGCCGTGCCTGGGCGACCTCGACCCGAACCTCTACCGGGAGCGGCTGGAGGCGGCGTTGCGGCTGTTCGTCGGGTCGGGCGACGGCGGCCGGGCGCTGCTCGAGCACGTCGAGGCCCAGATGCGGGCGGCGTCCGCGGCGCGGCGCTACGAGCGCGCGGCGGCGCTGCGGCGGCGCCGCGCCCGCCTGGAGTCCCTGCTGGCGCGCATGGGCGGCGTGCTGCGCGCGGTGCACGCCGGCGCGCGGCTCGTGATCGCCCCGCACCCCGCCGACCGCGGCCGCGCCGACGCCGTGTGGGTCGCCGGCGGCCGCGTCGTCGACTGGGCGCCGCTGCCCGCCGCGCGCGCCGAGGTCGCCGCCCGCACCGCCGAGGCGCTGCGCCAGGCGCCCGACCCGCGGGCGCTCGGGGGCTGGCTCGTGCCGGACGAGCTCGACGAGGTCCGCATCGTCGGCGCGTGGCTGGCCGGCCACGAGGCGCGCGTGCTCGAGCTCCAGCCGGCGCCCTCGCCCGGCCGGATCGAGGCGTTCGTGGCGGCCGCGCTGGCCTAGAACGGCAGCTCGGCGACGACGGCGGTCACGTCACCGTCGCCCACCAGCACGGTGTCGCCCACCGCCGCCTCGCGCCGCACCAGCGCCAGCGCGATCGGGCCGTGCGCGGGGGAGACGACGGCGCTGCCGACGCGGCCGACCTCGCGCTCGCCCAGGCGCAGGGGCGCGCCGCGCTCGGCGGGCGCCGACAGCCGCAGCCCGCGCAGGTGGCGGTTCGGCTTGCCCTTGTAGAACAGCCGCGCCACCGTTTCCTGGCCCACGTAGCAGCCCTTGGTGAAGGAGACCGCGCGCTCGTTGAGACCCGCCTCCTGCGGGATGACCGCCTCGGGCTCGAGGTCGAGGCCGAAGCGCGGCCTCCCGCGCTCGACGCGGACGATCTCGGCCGCCTGCTCGCCGCACTCGACGGCGCCCGCGCCCGCCAGCGCGGCCCGCACCTCGGCGACCCGGTCGCTCGCGCACAGGACGTCGACGCCGCCGGCGTCCGTCGCGATCAGACGCACGGGGACGCCGGCGAGCTCGGCCGCGACGTGGTCGTGCTCGGCTTCGCCGAGGCCGGCGGCGTCCGCGCCCGCGACGGCCCGCGCGCGCGGCCCGACCAGCGACAGCAGCGCGCGCTCGAGCGTCCGCTTGTGCAGCTCGACGTCGCGGCCGATCTTGAAGCGCCGGATCATCGTGAACAGCTCCTGCAGCGCGACGCGCTCCGTGTCGAGCAGCAGCTCGTCGCCGGTGTCGAGCACGCGCAGGTCGCCGAGCATCTTGCCCTTGTGGGTCAGGAACGCCGCGTAGCAGCCGCGGCCCGGCTCAAGGCCCTCGACGTCGTTGGTGACCTGGCCGTGCAGGAACTCCTTGGCGTCGCCCCCGGTCAGCGCGAGCTTGCCGCGCTCGGAGCGGTCGACCAGGCCGCAGCCCGCCGTCAGCGCGTCGTACTCGGCGGCGACGGTGTCCTGCGCGGTGGCCATGCCACCGAGGGTACCCGGCGCGTCAGCAGCCCCGGTAGGTGCGCTGCCCGGCCGTGGTGTGGCCGGAGCGCGTGCGCACCTGCACCTGCACCCGGAACCGCTTCTTGCGCGGCAGCTTGCGCAGCGTCACGCCCCGGCGCACCCGGCTGCCGCTCGCGATCGCGCGCCTGCGGCCGTTGATCCGGACCACCAGGCGCGTCACCGGGTCCTCCGTCGAGCGCGGGCGCACGCGCAGGCTGCGCACGCAGCGACGGGCACTCGGCAGCTTGACGTAGCGGTTGAACGGCAGCCCGCGCGGCTTGCCGCCGGGATCGCCGTCGGGGGGCGTCGCCGGCCCGCCGCCGCCGCCCGGCGTGCGCGGGGTGCCCTGGGGGATGTCGCCGGTGAACTTGAGGACGTCCATCCCGCGGTAGTAGTCGGCCGTGTAGAGGACCCGGTCGGTGATCCAGTAGACGGCCGAGCTCTGCCCGATGTACGGCAGGTAGTGGCCGATCTCCTCGATCTTGCCGTCCGTGCCGACCTTCAGGAAGCGGACGCCGTGCTCGTACCAGGCGATCGCCACGAGCCCGCCGCCGTGGAACGTCGGGTGCTCCGTGAACCAGTGCACGCACCAGGTCGTGTAGGGGCTGCGGCCGTCGGAGACCGTCCCGGTGGACATGCTGAACTGGTCGACGAGCTGGAAGCCGCCGCGGCCCTGCCAGCCCGTGGTGTCGAAGGTCTGGAAGGTGGCCGACGTGTCGTCGCTGCAGTCCGGCGACGCCGCCGCCTCGCCGCCGACGAGCGCGAAGCGGTCCGTGCCGCCGTTGGGCCACAGGTTCGCGTGCGTGAACCCGGGCGGGTCGGTCTTGGCCAGGACCTTGGGCTGCGTCGGGTCCTCGCGCGCGTCGAGCACGAAGATCGGCTCGGTCGAGGTCATGACGATGCCCGGCGAGACCTCGGTGACGTCGTGCGTGGAGTCCGGGCTGACCTGGTCGTTCCAGTCGCCCTCGACGAGCTTGGGCGCCTTCGGGTCGCGCAGGTCGACGATCGCGCCCTCCGAGCCGTAGGCCCAGGTGCAGTCGAGGATGCAGCTCACGGTGTGCTGGTCGGGGCCCGCGACGCGCCCGATGACCTCCGGCGCGGTCTTGTCGGAGACGTCGACGACCTGCAGCTCGTCGCCGTTCCAGATCAGCAGGATCCGGCCGTTGGTGTCCGGGTCCTCCTCGGTGAACACGGGCCGGCCCGGGCTGTCGAGGTACATGTGCCCGACGCGGACCGGGTTCTCGGCGTCCTTGACGTCGTAGATCGAGAGGTCGCGCTCGGTCGTGATGTAGAAGTAGCCGTCCTTCAGGCGCGCCCCGGACGAGTCGGCGTGGCTCGCGAAGTTCTTGACGTACTCGACGTTGTCCGACGTCACGCCGCCGAGCGGAGCCTGGGCGGAGGCGGCGGGCGCGGCGGCGAGCAGGGTGGCGGTGGCGAGGAGCAGCGCGAGGCGGGTCACGCAGTCTGCAACGGCCTTCCGCCGCCGAACTTGCGCGCGCTCACCGCTTGCGCGCGCACGGGCGGTAGCTGCGCCCGCCCGCGACGACGTGGCCCGAGCGCGTGGTCACCTGCACGACCAGCTTGAAGCGCTTGCGCGGCAGGCGCCTGACCTTCACCGGCTTGCGCAGCGCCCGGCCGCGCGCCCGCGCCACCGTCTTGCGCCCGATCCGGGCGCGCAGCGACGTGACGGGATCGGCGTCGTGGCGGCGCACGCGCACCGCGAGGCGGCCCGGGCGCTGGCAGCGCTTCGCGCTCGGCAGCCGGACGAGGTCGTCGAAGGTCGCCGCGCGGTCCGGCGGCGACGACGACGGCGGGGCCGGGTCTCCCCCCGGCGCCGGCGCGGGCGCGCCCGGCGGGATGTCGCCGGTCCAGCGCACGACGTCGAGCCCGCGGTAGTAGTCGGCGACGTAGACGACGCGGTCGCTGATCCAGTAGGCGGCCGACGAGCGCGAGCCGGCCGGCAGGTAGAAGCCGATCTCCTCGATCTTGCCGTCGCGGGCGACCTGCAGGAAGCGCGTCCCGTGCTCGTACCAACCCATCGCCACGAGCCCGCCGCCCCGGAACGACGGGTGCTCGGTGAACCAATGCGTGCAGAAGGTCGTCGCCGGCATCCGCCCGTCGGCGCCGACGCCGGTGCTCATCGCGAACTGGCCGAGCAGCTTGAACGGCGCCCCGGGCGCGCCCGTCGCCGACCAGGTGATGAAGGTCGCCGACGCGCTCTCCGAGCAGGCCGGCCCGATGGCCTCGCCCGCCGAGAGCATCATCGTGTCGGTGCCGCCGTGCGGCCACAGCGTCTGGTGGACGAAGCCCGGCGCGTCCGTGGTGGAGAGCACCTTCGGCTTCGTCGGGTCCTCGCGGACGTCGAGCAGCAGGATCGGCTGCGTCGCGGTGAGCACCAGGCCGGGCGCGACCTCGGTCACGTCGTGGGCGGAGCCCGACTCGGCCGCCTCGGTCCACTCGCCCGCGAGCTTGGGCGCCTTCGGGTCGCGCAGGTCGACGATCGCCCCCTCGGAGCCGTAGGCCCACGTGCAGTCGAGGACGCAGGTGATCGTGTGCTGCTCGAGCCCGTCGAGCTCGGCGGCGAGCGCCGGCGCCGACGGGTTCGAGACGTCGTAGACCTGCAGGTTTCCGCCGTTGGTGGTCAGCAGGATGCGCCCGTTGGTGTCGGGATCCTCCTCGGGCGCGCGCTGCTCGGCGGCGCCCGGGCTCGTGAGCGCGAGGCGGCCCACCTGCTGCGGGTCCTCCGGGGCCGAGACGTCGAAGATCCGCAGCTCGCGCCCGGTCGTGAGGTAGAAGTGGCGGCCCACGAGCCGCCCGCCCGACGACGGGCCGGTGGCGACGTTGCGGATCAGCTCCGCGTTGGACGAGAAGCCGCCGGCGGGCAGCTGGGCGGCGGCGGGAGCGGCGGCGGCGGCGAGCGCGGCGGCCGCGGCGAGCAGGGCGCGGGCGAGGCGGGGCATCGCGGCTGTCAACGGCGCGCGGCGGGCGAACTTGCGGGCGGGGTACGCTTCGCGCCGAATGGGCCTCACCGACGACTTCCAGGAGATCCTCGACTCGCTGCCGTCGGATTGGACCGACCTCACGCTCGATCTGCGCGTCGACGAATCGCGCTACATCGAAGCGGCCACGATCGTCGTGACCTGCAACGCCCAGCCGTACTCGCACCACGACTGGCACTGGAAGATCCTCGTGGCCCAGCACTTCGGGCACGCGGCCGCGCCGCCGGCGGTCCTCGCGACGCTGAAGGTGCTCGACCAGGCGGGCATTCCCGGCGAGCTGGTCCTGCGCGACGTCCGCGCGGGCCGCGTCGAGACGGTCAACACCTGGGGCCGGCCGGAGTCGGCGAGGCGCGAGTTCCAGCGCCTGCGGCAGCAGTAGCGGTGGCGCGCGTCGTCGCCGTCTTCGACGACCTCCTGCTCGGCTCGAACGTCCAGGGGACGCTGCGCGCCGCCGGTCACGACGTGGCGCTGGCGGGGCCGGCCGCCGACCCGCCCGGCGGCTGCGACCTCCTGGTCGTCGATCTGGGCAGCGACGGCTTCGACGGCGTGGAGGCGGCGGCGCGGATGCGCCCGCCGGGGGCGCGCGTGCTCGGGGTGTACTCGCACGTCCACCACGACCAGCGCGCGCGGGCGGAGGCGGCGGGCTTCGATCTGGTGGTGCCGCGCTCCCGGCTGGCGCGGGAGGGAGCCGCGCTCGTCGAGCGGCTGCTCAGTCGCGGCTGAACTTCCCGACGAGGGTGGTGTCGAACGCGCGCTCGACGTCGAGCGCGATCCCGCGGCGGCGTGCCCAGCCCTGCGCGGCGTCGGCATCGAGCTCCCCATAGGCGCGGGCGCCGGCGGTGAACGCGGGCGCGATCTCCGACAGCTCCTCGAGCAGGCGCGCGCGGTCGAGGTTCTCGCGCGCGGCCAGCATCGCGCTGACCGCGCTCTCGGGGTCGGTCACCGCCTCCGTCGTGCCGCGCTGCAGCGCCCGGATCAGCGCGGCGATCTCGTCGCGGCGATCGAGCAGGGTCGCGCGCGTGACGGCGAGCACCAGCGCGGGGTACTGCGGCGCGCCGGCCGGGGCGTCCGGTGGCCGCTGGACGACGGCCATCACCGCCACGAGGTCCGCGGGCGCACCGCGTTGGGCGAACTCGCGCAGGGGCATGATCGCGGCGTTGACCCGCCCGCCGCGCAGGAGCGCGACCGGATCCGCGCGCCGTCCCGGGACGCGCAGCTCCAGATCGACGCCCTCCACGTCGTCGAAGCCGCGGTCGGCGGCCAGATAGGCGCCGGCGTGCACCGCGCGCGGGCGGGAGTCGAGCAGGAGGCGCTGGTCGGTTCCCGCCGTGGCGGAGCCGTCGGCGCCGCAGCCGGCGAGCGCCGCGACCACCAGCGCCAGCGGCGCGCGCGAGAGGAGACCGGCCATGGGCTGCGAACGGTACCCTCGCGCCGCTTCACGTTCGTCCGTCCACCAGGGAGGCCAGTCCACAGTGGAAGCTGCAACCGCACCATCGGGCGCCGAGCCGCCGCACAGCCGCCCCGTCGCCCGCGCCACGGTCTCGCCGCTCGGCGGCGTCGCCGCCTACGCCGCCGAGCTGATCGGGACGCTGATGCTCGTCTTCTCCGTCGCGATCATCGTCTCCGTGCACTCCGCCGAGGGTCTCGGGGTCACCGACTTCGCCGTCATCGGCCTCGTGCACCTCTTCGTGCTGATGCTCCTGATCCACTCGCTCGGCGGCGCATCGGGCGCGCACTTCAACCCGGCGGTGACGATCGCGCTGCTCGTCGGGCGCAAGATCCGCCCGCCCGACGCCGTGATCTACATCCTCGTCCAGCTCGTGGGCGCGATCCTCGGCGCGCTGCTGGCGAAGGCGCTGCTCAAGGACGAGGGGGCGGGTGTCAACTACGGCGCCCTGGCGATCGCCGACGCGCCCTTGGCCGAGCCGGCCGCGCCGGGCGTGCCCGCGCCGGCCACCGGACCCGACTGGCTCGGCGGCTCCGCCCTCGGCGGCCTCGTCGTCGAGGCGCTCGGGACGTTCACGCTGATGTGGGCGATCATGGCCATGGTGGTCAACCCGCGCGGCGAGCGCCACTGGGCGGGGTTCGTCATCGGCTCCGCGCTCGGCCTCGCCGTGATGCTGTTCGCGCCGCTGACCGGCGCCGGCTTCAACCCCGCCCGCTGGCTCGGCCCGGCGCTGGCCGGCGGCGAGTGGGGCGACGCCTGGGTGTTCGTCCTCGGGCCGATCCTCGGCGCGGTGCTCGCGCTGCTGCTGTACACGGCCATCGTGCTGACCCCGCAGGCGCGGGCCGGCGAGCGGCCGATCGACGCGTTGGATTAGCGACGTCGCCCGCGGTCCGAACTCGAGAGGACCGGAGGGCGTACGGGCCGGGGCTAGGGTGCGGCGAATGCCGTCCCTGGTCCTCGGCCCGCTGCTGCGCCACGCCGGCGAGACCGATGCCACCATCTGGGTCGAGACCAGCGCGCGCTGCCGCGTCGAGGTGCTCGGCTCGGAGGCGGAGACGTTCTGCGTCGGCGGCCACCACTACGCCCTCGTGCACGTCACGGGCCTCGAGCGCGGGACCTGCTCGCCGTACGAGGTCGCGCTGGACGGCGAGCGCGCGTGGCCGCCGCCGGACTACGACTGGCCGGCGCCGGTCATCCGCACGGTGGAGCGCGACCAGCCCGTCGAGATCGTGTTCGGCTCCTGCCGGACCTCGTATCCGCACGAGCCGCCGTACACGCTGACCAAGGACCAGGATCCGCGCGGGCGGGAGGTCGACGCCCTGCGGGCGGTGGCGATGCGGATGCGCGAGCAGCCGCCCGAGCTGTGGCCGGACGCGCTGCTGATGCTCGGCGACCAGATCTACGCCGACGAGGTCCCGCCGGCGACGCGCGAGTTCATCCGCTCGCGCCGCGACACCGCGGTGCCGCCGGGGGAGACGCTGGCCGACTTCGACGAGTACTGCGACGCCTACCGCGTGGCCTGGTCGGACCCGCCGCTGCGGTGGCTTCTGTCCACGGTGGCGAGCGCGATGATCTTCGACGACCACGACGTCATCGACGACTGGAACACCAGCCTCCAGTGGCTGGTCGAGCGGCGGGCGTGCGGCTGGTGGGACGAGCGGATCGTCGGCGCCTTCAGCTCCTACTGGGTCTACCAGCACATGGGCAACCTGCCGCCGGACGCGCTGGCGTCCGACGACCACTGGCGGGCCGTCCGCGAGGCCGACGACGCCGAGCCGATCCTGCGCGAGTTCGCCTGGCACGCGGATCGCACCGTCAACTCGACGCAGTGGAGCTTCTGCCGCGACGTCGGGCCCGCCCGGTTGATCATGGTCGACTCGCGCGCCGGCCGGGTGCTCGACCCGGGGGCGCGGCGGATGGTCGACGATCAGGAATGGGCGTTCGTGGAGGCCCGGGGCGCCGACGCCCATCACGAGCACGTCCTCATCGGGACGTCGCTGCCGTGGCTGCTCGCGCCGGGCATGCACCATCTGGAGGCGTGGAACGAGGCGGTCTGCGACGGCGCCTGGGGCCGGTGGGCGGCGCAGCTGGGAGAGAAGCTGCGCCAGGGGCTCGACCTCGAGCACTGGGCCGCGTTCCGGAAGTCCTTCGAGGGACTGGCCGGCGTCGTCCGCGACATCGGCTCGGGTCGCCACGGCGACCCGCCGGCGACGGTGATCGCGCTCTCCGGCGACGTCCACCACGCGTACGTCGCCGACGTCGGATTCCCGCGCGGCTCCGGCGTGCGCTCCCGGGTCTACCAGGCGGTCTGCTCGCCGTTCCGCAACCCGCTCGACCACCACGAGCGCCACGCGCTGCGCGCCGGCTTCAGCCGCCCCGCGGCCGCGCTGGGGCGGGCGCTGGCGCGGGCGGCGGGAGTGCCCGACCCACCCATCCGCTGGCGGATCCGCGACGCCCCGATCTTCGACAACGTCGTGGCGACGCTGCGGCTCGAGGGGCGGGCGGCGACGCTGCACATCGACCGCGCCCGCCCGCGCGACGGCAGCAACGCCGGGCTCGAGCGCGTCTTCACACGCGAACTCTAAAAGCTGGACATGCTTCCGGGGCAACGTCCATGATGGGTTAGGCGACAGTCGCCGTCCCCTTGCGCATGCACAACGCGACCCGCACCGACGCCGAGCTGATCCTGGCGGCCAGGACCGACCCGCAGGCCTTCCGCGAGTTCTACGAGCGCTACGCGGTCTGGATGCGCGCGTGGTTCCAGCGCCAGACGGGCTCGGAGAACGCGGCGCTGGACCTCACGGCCGAGACGTTCGCGCAGGCGTGGCGCGGCGTGCGGCGCTTCCGCGACATGGCCGACGGGTCCGGGGCGCCGTGGCTGTTCGGCATCGCGCGCAACCTGCTGCGCCAGTACCACAAGCACAACCGCATCGAGACGGCGGCGCGCGCCCGCATGGGGCTGCCGGTCGACTGGGGCGGAACCGAGGAGTACGACGCCGTCGACGGCCGCATCGCCGCCTCGTCGCTGAAGCCCGCGCTCCAGCACGCCGTCGGCGCGCTGCCGAGCGACCAGCGCCGCGCGCTGGAGCTGCGCGTGGTCGACCAGCTCGCCTACGAGGAGGTCGCCGAGCAGCTCGGGTGCTCCGTCAACGCGGCGCGCCTGCGCGTGTCGCGCGCGCTGCGGGCGCTGATGGTGGAGCTCAAGGGGGCCGAGGCGTGAGGCGCCCGATGCCGCCGGACCTGCTCGCGCTCGGCGATCAGCTCGAGCGCGCCGCCGCCGCGTTCATCGCGCGGCGGGCGATGCGCCGCCAGTCCGTCCTGAACGTGGTGGCGAGCATCGTGGTCGCCGCGCCGCTGGCGCTCGCCATCGCCACCACCGACCTGCGGCCCACGACACCCGCGACGAGCGCGGACGCCGCCGCGGCCGCTCCCGCCCGGGCCCGCGCCGTGCCGCGGCGCGCGGTGACCGAGACCGAGCTGTTCCGCATCACCCGTCACGCGCCCGCCGCCGCCTCCGGCCGTGCGAGCCGGCCCGTGCTGCTGGAGCTCCCGTCCACCCTCCGACCCGCCCTGAGATGAGCGTGATCGCCGAGACCCGTGACCTGCGCGTCGCCCAGCGCGCCCGCTCCGCCCGCCTGATCCGGGAGTCGCTGTCCGTGCTCTCGTCGAAGTGGGCGGTGGGCGTGCTGCTGGCGCTCGGCGACGGCGCGCGCCGCTACCACGAGATCCTGGCCGAGCTCGAGCCGATCTCCGAGAAGGTCCTCACCCAGACGCTGCGCACGATGGAGCGCGACGGCCTGATCGCGCGCCACGTGCATCCGGAGGTGCCGCCGCGCGTCGAGTACTCGCTGACGCCGCTCGGCGCCAGCCTGGCGGCGCCGATGCGCGCCCTCGGCAGCTGGGCGGTGGCCAACGGCAGCCGCGTGGCCGCCGCGCGCGAGCGCTACGACGCGCGCGACGACCGCTCCGCGGCGGCGTAGGGGCGGCCGGCGCCTCAGGCCGCGAAGCGCGCCGGCGAGAACGGCGCGACGTCGATGTCGGGCGGCTCGCCGGCGATGAGCTGCGCGACGACGCGGCCGCTGATCGGGCCGAGGCCGACGCCCGCGCCCTCGTGGCCCGTGGTCACGTACAGGCCCTCGCGGCCGAGGCCGATCGCGGGGCCGCCCGCGAGGTGGGGGCGGAACCCGACCCACGCGCGCGTCCGCGGCAGGCCGGCCAGGGCGGGCACGAAGCGTGCCGCGCGCTCGTGCAGCGCGTCTGTGACCTCCGGCTCGACCGTCTCGTCGAACTCCGCCCAGCGCCGGCTCGCTCCGACGTAGACCTCGCCGCCGAGCGCCTCCTCGATCACCGACGAGATCCCGTCCCCCAGCGCGAGGTAGCTGCCCTCGACGAGCTTGTGGCGGACGAGGCCCGGCGCCGGCCCGAGCGCGACGAGCTGGCCCTTGCGCGGCGCGACCGGCAGCCGCAGGCCCGCGCGCAGCGCGAGCGGGCCGGACCACGGGCCGGCGGCCAGCACCACCACGTCGGCGGCGATGCGCTCGCCCGTGACCAGCGTCACGCCCTGGCCGGGGGTGATCCCGACCACCTTCGCGCCCGTCCGCACCGGGACCTCGGCGGCGAGCGCCCGCGCCGTCGCGCGCGGGTCGACCTGCAGGTCGCCCGCCACCAGCACGCCTTCGAGCCCCTCCGCCAGCGCGGGCTCGACCGTGCGCGCGTCGTCGGTGTGCTCGGCTTCGACGCCGGCGTCCTGCAGCGCCCGGGCGTGCGCCGCGGCGCCGCCGTCCCCGAACAGCACGAGCGCGCCCTTCGCGCGCAGCTTGACCGCCTCGGGGAAGCGCTCGGCCAGCTCGTGCCACAGCGCGCGGCCGGCGCGCGCGAGGTCGAGCTCCGGCCCCGGCGCCTTGTCGCAGCACAGGACGTTGCCCTCGCCGAGGCCGGTGGTCTCGCCGGACACCTCGCCGCGGTCGAGCAGCAGGACGTCTATCCCGCGGCGGTGCAGCTCGTTCGCGCAGGCGGCGCCGCAGATGCCGGCGCCCACGACGACGACGCTCACCCGAGCCGGAACCCCTCGGGGAACGGGTCCTCCGGGTCGAGCAGGTACTGGCCCATGCCCGTGATCCAGGCGCGCCCGGTGATCTCGGGGATCGCGCCGCGCTCCGTCGCGGCCACCAGGCGCCCGACGAACTCGGTGCCGAGGATCGACCGGTGCACGAACGGCTCGCCGATCGCCAGCTCGCCGCGCGCGTGCAGCGCGGCCATGCGGGCGCTCGTGCCGGTCCCGCAGGGCGAGCGGTCGACCCAGCCGGGGTGGATGGCGACGGCGGAGCGCTCCGTGTCGGTCCAGATGACGTGGCGGCAGCCGCGGATCGCCGGATCGTCCGGGTGCACGGGCTCGGGCACCTTGCCCATCAGCTCGAGGCCGGCCTCGATCAGCGCCGGCGCGTTCTCCGGCGCCACCGTCAGGCCGGCCGACGCGGCGGGCGCGATCGCGTAGAAGTTGCCGCCGTAGGCCATGTCGTAGGTGATGCCGTCCACCTCGGCGTCGCGCTCGTACATGAACGCCTCGACGTTGCGGATGGTCACCGCCCGCGCCTGACCGTCGCGCACCTGCACGCGCGCCTCGACCAGCCCGGCCGGGACGTCGAGGCGCACGACGGTCTCCGGCTCGGTCACCTCGACCATCCCCGTCTCGACGAGCACGGTCGCCACGCCGATCGTGCCGTGCCCGCACATCGGCAGGCAGCCCGACACCTCGATGAACACGACGCCCCAGTCGGCGTCGGCGCGGCTGGGCGGCTGGAGGATCGCGCCGGACATCGCGCCGTGGCCGCGCGGCTCGAACATGAGCAGCCGGCGCAGCCCGTCGCGGTCGCGCTCGAACGCCAGCTTGCGCTCGAGCATCGTCTCGCCGGGCAGGACGCCGACGCCGCCGGTGATCACGCGCGTCGGCATCCCCTCCGTGTGGGAGTCGACGGCCTGGAAGACGCGGCCGGCCCTCATCCGTAGATCGTGCGCGTCTCGGAGAAGAACTCCAGGCCGGCGCGCCCCTGCTCGCGCGGGCCGAAGCTCGACTGCTTGGCGCCGCCGAAGGGGACGTGCGGCTCGACGCCCGCCGTCGGCGCGTTGACGCGGACGATGCCGGCCTCGACGCGACGGGCGAACGTCTCGACCTCGTCGCGCACGGGCGACACGATCCCGGCCACGAGCCCGTAGGGCAGGTCGTGCAGGCGGGCGAGCGCGTCGTCGACGCCGGCCACCGGCTGAACCGACAGGACGGGCGCGAACAGCTCCTCGCGGTTGACCGGGTCGTCGGCGGCGCCGCCGGTCAGCAGCGTCGGCGCCAGGTAGGCGCCCGGGCCGGGGAGCGGCTCGCCGCCGTGCAGGACCTCCACGCCGCGCTCGCGCGCCCGGCCCAGCTCCTCGGCGACCTCGTCGCGCTTGGCGCGCTCGATCATCGGCCCGACCACCGTCGACTCGTCGTGGGGGTCACCCGTGCCGAGCGCCGCCGCCTGACGCGTGAGCTCCCCCGCCACCGCGTCCGCGGCGCGCTCGTGCACGAACAGCAGCGACGTCGCCGTGCACTTCTGCCCGGCGTAGCCCATGGCGCCGGCCAGCGCGACTCGCGCCGCCACGGCCGGGTCCGCGTGCTCGGACACGTAGACGCCGTTCTTGCCGCCCATCTCGAGCTGCAGCGGGACGAAGCGCCCGCCCAGGCGCTCGTGGATCGCGCGGCCGACGCCCGTCGAGCCGGTGAACGAGACGGCGTCGGGGCCCGCGTCGAGCAGGGCGTTGGCCGTCGCCGCGCCGCCCGGCGCCACCTGCAGGACGTCGCCGAGGTCGAGATGCGCGACGAGGCGCTCGGCGATCCGGTACGCCTGCGTCGCCGGCTTGAGGACGACGGCGTTGCCGGCCTGCAGCGCCGGGGCGAGCTTCCAGACCGGGATGGCGAGGGGGAAGTTCCAGGGGGTGATCAGCAGCGCGACGCCGCGCGGGCCGCGGACGACGCGCACCAGGGCGCCCGTGGCGTCCTCGTAGACGTCGCCGACCGGCTGCGCGCCGAGCGAGGCGATGTAGGTGAGGATCCGCGCGGCCCGCGCCACCTCGGCGCGCGCCTCGACCACCGGCTTGCCGACGTCGGAGACGATCAGCTCGACCAGCTCGGCGTCGGCCGCGACCCGCTGCGCCGCCGCCTCGAGGCGCGCGGCGCGGCCGAGCATCCCGAGGTCGCGCCACCCGATCTGCGCCTCCCGGGCGCGGGCGACCCGCTCGCGCGCGTCCGCTTCGGCCAGCGGCTCGATCTCGAACGCGGTCTCTCCCGTCGCCGGGTTGGCGATCGCCGTCACGCCGTCACCGCCTCGAGCGCCCGCAGGGCGTCGCGCACGCGCGCCTCGCCGGCGTCGTCGAGCGGCAGGCGCGGCGGCCGCACCGGCCCGCCGTGGCGGCCGGTGAGGTCGAGCGCGCGCTTGAAGGACTGCACGAGCCGCGGGTCCATGTCGAGCCGGCTGAGCGGCGCCAGCCGCGGCCAGATCGCCCGCGCGGCGGCCAGGTCGCCCGCCTGGACGGCGCGCTCGAGCTCCAGGCACTCGCTGGGCGCGATGTTGGCGACGCCCGAGACCCAGCCCACGGCGCCGGCGGCGTAGCCCTCGAGCGCCCAGTCGTCGCCGCCGACGAGCACCTCGAGGCGATCGCCGCAGAGCTCGATGATGTGCGCGATCCGCCGCGCGTCGCCGCTGCACTCCTTCACCGACACGACCCGCGGGACGGCCTCCGCGATGCGGGCGATCGTCTCCGGGCGCAGGTCGGACCGCGCGGCCTCCGGGTTGTTGTAGAGCATCACCGGCAGGTCGCCGGCCGCCGCCACCTGCTCGTAGAACGCGACCAGCTCGCGCTCCGTGGCGTCGTAGGTCACCGGGGGCAGGCACATGACGCCGGCCGCGCCGGCCGCGGCCGCCTGCTCGACGTAGTCGCGCACCTGGCGCGGGTCGCTCGCCGAGACGCCGACCGTCACCGTCAGGCCGGTGCCCAGCGCGGTCTCGATCACGAGCCGGCGCTCGTCGGCCGACAGCGAGCCGGCCTCGCCCATCGTGCCGCACACGACGACGTGCTCGATGCCGGCGTCGGCGAGCGCGCGCGCGTTCTCGGCCAGCGGTCCGGCGGCGACCCGGAGGTCGTCGCCCTCGAACGGCGTCATCAGGGCGGGGATCACTCCGGTGAAGGGCATGCCCCCCAGTAAAGCGCGGTAGACCGCCGGCGATGGCCGCCGCGACCGTCCTCGTCGCCGACGACGACCCCGACGTCCTCGCCCTCGTGGGCCGGCTGGTCGAAGGCGCCGGCCACCGGGTCGTCAGCGCGGGCGACGGCCAGGAGGCGCTGCAGGCGGTGTTCGAGCGCCGGCCCGACCTCGTCGTGCTCGACATCGGGATGCCCAAGCTGCACGGCTGGCAGGTGCTCGAGCGCATCCGCGAGGTCTCCGACGTACCCGTCCTGATGCTGACCGGTCACAGCGACGAGCTCGACAAGGTGCGCGGGCTGCGCGAGGGCGCCGACGACTTCGTGACCAAGCCGTTCGGGACCCAGGAGCTCGCGGCGCGCATCGACGCGCTGCTGCGCCGCAGCGCGCGGAGCCGCGACGCCGCTCGGCCGCGCGACGTCTCGCGCGTCGGCCCGCTCGAGATCGACCACCGGCAGCGCCAGGCGAGCGTCGGCGGCGCCGCCCTGACGCTCACGCCGCTCGAGTTCCGGCTGCTCGCCGCCTTCGCGCGCAATCCCGGCGAGGTCCTCTCGGGCGAGCGGATCATCGAGCTCGTCTGGCACGGCGAGTTCACCGCGCCCGAGCAGGTCAAGCTGCTGGTCGGCCGGCTGCGGCGCAAGCTCGCTGGCGCGGACGGTGCCCCGCCGATCGAGACGGTGCGCGGCTTCGGCTACCGGCTCGCCGCGCCGGGGCGCTGATCGCGCGGGCGCTGGCGGGCGCTCGCGTCGCGCTCGCCGCGCGGCAGGATGGCAGCCCCCGGCACGCGCTTCGCGCACGGTGGGGAGGTGCCGGGGGCTGCCGCCGCCGCGCGGAGGCGCCGTGGGCGTTGGCCGCGGGCCGGCTGCGCGGACCCCAGCGTGGGGCGTGATGGCGCTTTCGTCGTCTCTCTGGCGACAAAGGCGCCAACCCTTTGGCGCTGGTGTCGCGCTCGCCGCGCGGCGGCGCCGTGGGCGGTTGGCGGCGGTGGCGCGGGGGCGGACGCCGGCGTCGGCGCGTGATGGCGCGCTGTTCGGCCATATCTCGAAGAAAGCGCCAGCGCGTGTGCGCGCAGGGGCGCAGGCGGCGCTCGCAGCGCCCGGGCGCCGCGGCTACGAGAAGAGGTCGTCCGCCGGCGGGCGCACGAGCGCCGCGGCGCCCGGGCCGTCGGCGGCGAGCACGTAGCGTCCGAGGCCGCGCAGGCGGACTGCCGGCTGGGCGGCGTCCTTCGCTCGCGCCAGGTCGGCCGCGGCCGCCGCCTGGTCGGCGACGGCGATCACGGTCGCCGACATCTTTCGGCCGTCGGCGTCCGAGCGGCCGCGCCAGTCCTCGAGCGGCGCGAGGCCGGCGCAGCCGATCGCGACCTCCGCCTGCCCGGTGCGCCAGGCGCGGCCGAACGAGTCCGAGATCACGACGGCGCAGCCGAGGCGCGCGCGCAGGCGGCGGGCCGAGGCGTCGGCGTCGAGCGGCAGTAGGACGGCGCGGTCCTCGCCGCCGGCGTTGGAGCGGTCGACGCCGGCGTTGGCGCAGACGAAGCCGTGGCGCGTTCGGCAGATCAGCCGGCCCCGGTCGGCGCGGACGACCTCGGCGGCCTCGTCGAGCACGACCTGGATCTGGCGCGGGTCGCGATCCCATTCCCGCGCCCAGGCTTGCGCCCGGTCGCCCGGGACCACCGTGCGCAGGTCGACGACGCGCCCCTCGGCCTTCGAGACGACCTTGTGCGCCACGCACAGGACGTCATCGGGGCGCAGGCCGCCGAGCGGCTCGGCGGCCGCCGCCAGCAGCGCGGCCAGGTCGTCCCCTGGGCGGACCTCCGGGATGCCGCCGAGGACGGCCGCCTCGATCACGCCGCGACGCGCAGCGCCGCCACGTCGGCCGGCGTGTCGACGTCGAAGGCCAGCGACGGCACGTGGGCCACGCGCACCGCCAGCCCGGCGGCCCGCGCCAGCCGCTCGTGGCGCTCGCACGAGCCGGGGCCGAACGACGGCGCCATGGCGTCCGGCGGGTCGAGGACGAGCGCGTTCGTGCCCGTCCCGTGGCGGTCCGGGACGATGGTCACGCCGCGGCCCGCGTCGCGCAGGAGCGCGTCGACCTCGCCGGCGTCGATCAGCGGGCAGTCGCCCGGCACGAGCAGGACGCGCGCGGCGCCGCGGCGCAGCGCCTCCCGGACGCCGATCAGCGCCGCCTCCGAGTGCCCCGCCTCCTCGGGATCGTCGACGATGCCGGCGCCGGCCGCACGCGCGGCCGCCGCCGCGCGCGGCTCCCGCGTTACGACCAGAATCGCCTCCAGCGACGGCACCCGCGCCAGCGCGGCGAGCACGTCGCGCGCCATCGACTCCGCCAGCGCGGCGCGGTCCGGCGCGTCGAGCCCGGTCCGGGACTTCGCGCGCGGGAACGTCTTGATCGGCAGGACGGCGACGGTCATGCCGCGAGCGCGACGGGGTGGCGGCGGCGGATCTCGTACAGCGTCGTGCGCTCGGCGGCCGGGCGGCCGGCGCGATGGGCGGCGGCGATCAGGTCCGGCGGGTCGAGCCGCACGCCGTGCTCGGAGCCGGCCATTCGCGAGATCGACTCCTCCATCAGCGTGCCGCCGAGGTCGTTGACGCCCCAGCGCAGCGACTCGGTCGCCGTGTCGACGCCCATCTTCACCCAGCTGGCCTGGAGGTTGCGGATCGTGCGGCCGAGGGCGAGCCGGAAGACGGCGGTGTGCTTGAGGTTCTCCGCGCGCGAGATCGGCTCGATGCCGTGGGTGCGGCCGAGCAG
>DATLGB010000082.1:0-15573 GCA_035540675.1 Solirubrobacteraceae bacterium
TTGCGCGGGGTGAGCAGGAAGACCTTGTCGGCGATGCGCTGCATGCCGCCGTCGAGCGCGTAGGTGAGGCCGGAGGCGAAGTCGATCAGCCGCTTGGAGAGATCGGTGTCGGCGCTCTGGAGGTTGATGATCACCGGGATCGAGTCCTTGAACTTGTCCGCCACGTCCTGGGCGTCGTTGAAGGACTTCGGGATCACCAGGTGCACGCGCACGTCACCGCGGCCGTTGGCGGCGGGGGCGACGGCGCGCAGGACGTTGGTGCGGCGGTCGCCGGGATCGTCGGCGAAGATGTCGTCGATCTCGTCGCGGCGCCGTCGCGAGGACAGGCGGCGGACGTTCGGGCGGTCGCGGTAGCGGTCCTCGAGCTCCGCCTCGGGATTGGCGGGCGGCGCGGGGCGCGCGGGCTCGTCGTACTCGTCGTCGTCGTAGCGCGCCTCGGCGAGGCCGAACCACAGCGCAAGCCGGTGCATTTGGTCACGGAGGGCCACGGGGCCTCGATTCTATGCCCTTGCGGGCAATCCTCCCTCGAACAGGACCGAGCCGACGCGCACGATGGTGGCCCCCTCCTCGACGGCGACCGCGTAGTCCTGCGACGTCCCCATGGAGAGGTGGCGCAGCCGGTGCTCGGCCGCCAGCTCGCGCAGGGCGGCGAAGTGCGGCCGGCTGCGCTCGGGATCGTCCGTGGCGGGCGGCATCGTCATCAGCCCGGCGACGCGCACCGGGCAGCGCTCGATGAAGGCGCCGAGCTCGGCCGGGGCGATGCCCGCCTTGCCCTCCTCGCGCGCGACGTTGACCTCGACGAGCACCTCGGTCTGCGGCGTGCCGTGACGGCCCAGCTCGCGCAGCGCCGAGTCCGACGCCACGGAGTGGATCAGCTCGACGTACGGGAGGATCTGCTTGACCTTGCGGCTCTGCAGCTGGCCGATGAAGTGCCAGCGGAAGCCGGCGTCCGGCCACGCCTGCGCCTTCTCGGCCAGCGCCTGCGCGCGGTTCTCCCCCAGCAGCGTCACGCCCGCCGCGGCGAGCGCGCCGAGGTCCTGCACCCCCACGTACTTCACCGCCGCCAGCAGCTCGACCTCGGCCGGGTCGCGCCCCGCGCGCCGGGCGGCCGCGGCGATCGCGTCCCGCACGGGCCCGGCGTTCACGCGCGCCACGCCACCCCCGCCTGGCGCCCGGTCACGCCGCGGTCGCGGCGGTGGCTGAAGAACAGCTCCGCGGGCGCGCACATCGTGCACAGCCCGCAGTCGTGGACGGCGGCCACGCCCGCCTCGTGCAGCTGCGCCGCCGCGACGGCGTCGAGCGCCAGCCGCCGGTCGCCGCGCCGCGCGTCGTAGCCCGCGAACGCGGCATGGACCTCCTCCCCCACCTCGTAGCAGCAGCCGCGCGCCGCCGGCCCGAGCGCCGCCTGGACCGGCCCGTCCGCGCCGACGTCGCGCAGCGCGCGCACGCCCTCGGCCACGATGCCCGCCGCCAGGCCGCGCCAGCCGCCGTGCAGCATCGCGACCGCCCCGTCGGCGACGAGCGCGATCGGCAGGCAGTCCGCGGTGAAGACGATGGCGGCGGCGTCGCGCAGCGCCGTCGCCTGCCCGTCCTCCTCCGCGTAGGGGCGCTCCGGTCCGGGCGGCTCGGTCGCCCTCCGCACGCGCGCCTCGTGCACCTGCCTGCCGTAGCAGAAGCGCTCCCACGGCACGCCGACCCGGGCGCCCAGGCGCCGGCGGTTCTCGTCCACGGCCGCCGGATCGTCGTCGGTGAGCTTGCCGAAGTTCAGCGAGCTGAACGGCCCCTCGGACACCCCGCCGCGGCGCGAGGTGAACAGCACGTGGCCCCCCCGGAGGTCGGCTGCGACGTGGCCGCCGTCCCAGCGGAACGGGCTCGGCAGGTCGGGATCGGTCACGAGCCGAGCGTATCCAGCGCCGCGCGCAGCTCGTCCTCCCGCGACGGGGCGCGGCCGTCGAGCACCGCCGCCAGTGCCGCGCGCAGCCCGGCACCGACGGCGGGACCGCGCAGGCCGGCGGCCACGAGGTCGTCGCCGCTGATCCGCAGCCGGACGTGCCGCCACTCCGCGAGCCAGCGCCGGACCGGCTCGGCCGGTCCCAGCGCCGCGGCCACCGCCAGCGCCTCGGGCGGCGCCGCGCGCGCGACCGCCGCCACGTCGGCCGGCGTCCGCGCCGCCTCGAGCGCCGCCGCCAGGCGCGCCGCGCCCGCGCAGGCGGCGAGCACGTCGCGCTCGCCGGCCGGGAACGCCAGCCGGTCCAGCGCCGGACGCGGGTCCGGGTGGCCGAGCAGGCCGGCGCCGAGGCCGGCGAGCTCGGCGCGGCCGTCCTCGGGCAGCGCGCCCAGCGCGGCGGTCACGCGCTCGCCGTCGAAGTCGAAGTGGCCGAGCAGCGCGCGGCCGAGGCCGCGCTCGGCCAGCGCCCCGAGCGCCGCGGGCTGCGGCTCGCGCGCGAGCAGGCGCAGCTCGGCGCCGAGGCGGCTGCCGCTCACGGTCGCGGGGGCATCGCTCGCGATCGCCTCCCGCGCCAGCCTGTCGGTCTCCGGCTCGACGTCGAACCCGAGCCGCGCCGCGTAGCGGGCCAGGCGCAGCAGCCGGGTCGGATCGTCGAGGAAGGACCGCGGATGCAGCACCCGCAGGCGCCGCGCCTCGAGGTCCTCCAGCGCCCCCGGCCACGCCGCCTCCGCGGCGTCGGCCAGTCGCACCGCCATCGCGTTGACGCTGAAGTCGCGGCGGCCGAGGTCCTCGTCGATCGTCGCCGCCGGCGCCACGGCCGGCAGCGCGCCCGGGCGCTCGTAGCGCTCCGTGCGGATGCGGGCGACATCCATGCCGGCCACGGTGGCGGTGCCGAACCGGTCGTGGACCACGGGCGCGGTCCCGAGCCGCCGCGCCAGCGCCGCCGCGTCGCCCTCCACCGCGAGGTCGATCTCACGCGGCTCGCGCCCCAGCAGCGCGTCGCGGACGGCGCCGCCGACCACCCACACGCCGGGCTCGGCGGCGAGCGCCTCGAGCTCCGGCGAGCGCAGCCGCTCCAGCACCGTGCGCCCCCAGGTCGCCATGGCGGGGGACGCTACCCTGCGCGGCCATGTCGTCGGACGCCCCGCGCAGGCGCCGGCGCCGGATCCTCCTCGGCCTCGCGGCGGCCGTCCTGCTGCTCGTCGGCGGCGCCGCCGCCTTCCTGGCCACGCGGGGAGGCGACGTCTCCAATCCGGACGTCGAGTTCCGCGCCGAGCCCACGCCGACCCCGGTCACCAAGGAGAAGGACTCCCCGCGGGAGGTGGACACCTTCGCGTGGCCGATGTACGGCTTCACGAAGGACCGCCGGCGCTTCCTGCCGGCGTCGAAGAGCCTGCGCCCGCCCTTCCGGCAGCGCTGGAAGTTCATCTCCAGCGCCCTGCTCGAGTTCCCGCCGGTGATCGCGCGCAACTCGCTGTACGTGCTCAACGACGACGGCGTGCTGTACGCCATCACCAAGCGCACGGGCCACGTGCGCTGGAAGCGCAAGCTCGGCGCGCTGGCCGCCGCGTCGCCCGCCGTCGCCCACGGCCGGGTCTTCGTGACGCTGCTGTCCCGGCGGCCGGGCGGCCACCGCGGCCGCGCGGTCGCCCTGAGCGCGAGCAGCGGCAAGATCCTGTGGTCGCGCGACCTGCCGAGCCGCTCGGAGTCCTCCCCGCTGCTCGACGGCGGGTACCTCTACTTCGGCTCGGAGAACGGGACCGTGTACGCGCTGCGCGCCACGAACGGCTCCGTGCGCTGGACGTTCCGCGCGCGCGGCGCGGTCAAGAGCGCCGTGGCGCTCGCGGACGGGCGGATCTTCTTCGGCGACTACGCCGGGAAGCTCTACGCGCTGCGCCAGCGCGACGGGCGCAAGCTGTGGGAGGCCTCGACGCAGGGCGCCCGCTTCGGCTTCGCGGCCGGGCGCTTCTACTCGACGCCCGCCGTCGCCTACGGCCGCGTCTACATCGGCAACGTCGACTCCTACGTCTACTCCTTCTCCGCCCGCACGGGGCAGCTCGCCTGGCGCCACAAGACCAGCGGCTACGTGTACTCGTCGCCCGCGGTCGGGCAGGCGCCCGGCGACCGGCCGACCGTCTACGTCGGCTCCTACGACGGCAACTTCTACGCGCTCGACGCGCGGACGGGCGCCGAGCGCTGGAGCCACGACGCCCGCGGCAAGATCTCCGGCGGCCCGACGCTGCTGGGCGACATCGTGTACTTCGCCGACCTCGGCAACCGGCGCACGATCGGCCTCGGCGCGCGCACGGGCCGCAAGGTGTTCGAGTTCCCCCGCGGCGGCTACAACCCGGTGGTCTCCGACGGGCGCACGATCTTCCTCGTCGGCTACGCGACGATGCACGCGCTGCGCCCGCTGTCGGCGCAGACGCGCGCCAACCGCGCGAAGCGGCGCCGCCAGGCCGAACGCCGCCGCCGCGCCGCGCGCCGGGCCGCCGAGCGGCGGGACGCGCGCCTGCAGGCGCGCTGCCGCCGCCGCGCCGAGCGCCTGCACGACCGCCGCGGGCCGATGGTCCGCTCGTTCCGCCGCTGCGTGCGCCGCGACCGCGCGCGGGCATCGCGCCGCGCCTGCCGGCGCCGCGCCGTCAGGGCGCACAAGGGCAAGCCGCGGGCCGTCCGGCGCTCCGTGCGGCGGTGCGTGGCGCGCAAGCGGCGCTAGCGGCTCAGCGCGGCCGAACGGGCACGCCGGACGCCTCGAGCTCCGCGCGCACGGCGTCGAGCGAGTACTCGCCGTAGTGGAAGATCGAGGCGGCCAGCGCCGCGTCGGCGCCGGCGCGGAAGCCGTCGACCATGTGCCGCGGCTCCCCGGCGCCGCCCGAGGCGATCACGGGCACGTCGACCGCCCGCGCGACGGCGCCCACGAGGTCGAGGTCGTAGCCGTCCTTGGTGCCGTCGCGGTCCATCGACGTCAGCAGGATCTCGCCCGCGCCGCGCGCCACGCCCTCGCGCGCCCACTCGATCGCGTCGCGGCCGGTGGCCGTGCGGCCGCCGGCGACCACCACCTCCCACGACTCCCCGCGCCGCCGCGCGTCGATCGCGAGCACGACGCACTGCGCGCCGAACACGCGCGCCATCTCCTCGACCAGGTCCGGCCGGGCGACGGCGGCGGAGTTGACGGCGACCTTGTCGGCGCCCGCGTCGAGCACGCCCTGCGCGTCGGCCACGGTGCGCACGCCGCCGCCGATCGTGAACGGCACGAACACCTCGTCGGCCGCCCGCCGCGCCAGCTCGACCACCGTCGCGCGCTTGTCCGAGGTCGCCGTGATGTCGAGGAAGACCAGCTCGTCGGCGCCGTGCGCGTCGTAGTAGGCGGCGAGCTCGACCGGGTCGCCGGCGTCGCGGATGTCGATGAATCGGGTGCCCTTGACGACGCGGCCGGCGTCGACGTCCATGCACGGGATGATCCGCTTGTAGTGCACGGCTCAGCCGCCGTTGAGCGCGGCCTGGCCCTCGCCCACCGTCAGCCGCCCCTCGTAGAGCGCCTTGCCGGAGATCGCCCCGGCGAGGTTGACGAGCCGCAGCGACGCGAGCGCGCGCAGGTCTTCGGCCGAGCCGATGCCGCCCGAGTACACGAAGCGCCCCCGCACCGCCTCGGCCACCGCCCGGACGTCGCCCAGGTCGGGGCCTTCGAGCATCCCGTCGCGGTCGGCGTCGGTGTAGACGAAGGCGCGCACGCCGCGGTCCTGCAGGCGCACGATCGCGTCGACCGCCGGCAGCCGGCTGGTCTCGGTCCAGCCCGCGGTGGCGACGTGGCCGCCCCGGACGTCGACCGAGACCACGACGCGGCCGCCGAAGCGGGCGATCGCCTCGTCGAGCAGGTCGACGTCGCGGAACGCCGCCGTCCCGAGGATGACCCGCTCGGCGCCGGCGGCGAGCGCCGCCTCGAGCGCCTCGATCGACCGCAGCCCGCCGCCGTACTGGACGGGCACGCCCAGCCCGGCGATCCGCTCGAGGTGCTCGATCGAGCGCGGCTCGCCCTCCCGCGCGCCGTCGAGGTCGACGACGTGCAGCGCCCGCGCCCCGGCCTGCACCCAGTCGCGCGCGGCCTCGGCCGGGTCGTCGCGGTAGACCGTCTCGTCCTCGAAGCGCCCCTGGCGCAGCCGCACCGCGCGCCCGCCCTGGATGTCGATCGCCGGGTAGAGGATCACGCCGCCACGCTCGCGCAGACGCCGGCGAAGTTGCGCAGCAGGGCGAGCCCGTCGCGGGACGACTTCTCCGGGTGGAACTGGACGCCGAATACGTTGCCGCGCTCGACGATCGAGACGAAGCGCCCGCCGTACTCGCCCGTGCCGGCCACGTCGGCCTCGTCCGCCGGCCGGCAGGCCAGCGAGTGCACGTGGTAGAAGGCGGCCGCCTCGCCGAGCCCCTCGGTGAGCCGCGCCGGGCGCCGCATCGTCACGAGGTTCCAGCCGATGTGCGGCAGCCGCTCGCCGCGCGTGTCGAGCACGGTCACGTCGCCGGGCAGCAGGCCCAGCCCGAGCGCGCCCTCGTGCTCGGTCGAGGACTCGAACAGCAGCTGCATGCCGAGGCAGATGCCCAGCAGCGGCACGCCCGCCTCGGCGCGCTCGCGCAGCGGCGCGTCGAGCCCGAGCGCGGTCAGGTTGCGCATCGCCTCCGGGAAGGCGCCGACCCCGGGCAGCACGATGCCGTCGGCGCCGCGGATCTCGCCGGGGTCGCGCGTGATCACCGACTCGGCGCCGACGTGCGCCAGCGCCTTCTCGACCGAGCGCCGGTTGCCCATCCCGTAGTCGACGATCGCGATCACGTCAGCGTGCCCTTGGTCGACGGCACGCCCGTCTCGGCCGGGTCGACCGCCACCGCGGCGCGCAGCGCCCGCGCGAACGCCTTGAAGCACGCCTCGATCATGTGGTGGACGTTCGTGCCGCCCTGCACGTCGACGTGCAGCGTCAGGCGCGCGCTCGACGCCACCGCGCGGAAGAACTCCTCCGCCGCCTCGTGCTCGAAGCCGGCGATGGCGCCGGGCGGCAGCGGCACGCCGCCGAACGCGCAGTAGGGGCGGCCGGACAGGTCGATCGTGGCGGCGGCCCGCGCCTCGTCCATCGGGATCACGGCGTGGCCGTAGCGCGTGATGCCGGCGCGATCGCCGAGGGCGCGGTCGAGCACCTGCCCGAGCACGATCCCCGTGTCCTCGACCGTGTGGTGCGAGCCCGTCTCGAGGTCGCCCGTGACCTCCACCGTCAGGCCGAGCCGGCCGTGGCGGGCGAGCAGGTCGAGCATGTGGTCGAGGAACCCGACGCCCGTGCGGCGCGTGCCCGCGCCGTCGCCGTCGAGGTCCAGGCGCAGGGTGACGTGCGTCTCGCCGGTGGCGCGGGTGATGTCGGCGGTGCGGCTCATGCGGCCCCATTCTCGCGGAGTCGGGCGTCCATCGACGCGGCGTGGGCCTCGAAGCCCTCGGCGCGGGCGATCGCGGCGCCGAGCGGCGCCAGTTGCGCCGCCGCCGCGGGCGGGATGTGGACCTCGGCCATCACGCGCAGGAAGTGCCGCGCGTTGAGCCCGGAGGCGAAGCGCGCCGCGCCCTCGGTGGGCAGGACGTGGTTCGAGCCCGCGACGTAGTCGCCGAACGCCGTCCCGGCGCCCGCGCCGACGAAGACGCAGCCCGCGCGGGCGACCTGCGGGGCCAGCGCCTCGGCGCCGGCGCCCATCAGCTGCAGGTGCTCGGGCGCGAACGCCTCCGAGAAGGCCAGCGCGGCGTCGAGGCCGGCGGCGTGCACGAGCGCCAGCACCGCCTCGCCCGGGTCGCCGGCGCGGGCGGCCACGGCGTCGAGCAGCGCCGCGTCCGGCGAGACGACCGCCACCGCCGTGCCCGCGCCGTGCTCGGCCTGCCCGAGCGCGTCGAGCGCGACGACGGCGGCGCCGGCACTGTCCGACGCGATCACGACGAGGTCGCTCGGCCCGGCGAAGCCGTCGATCCCGACCGTGCCGGACACCTGCCGCTTGGCCTCCTGCGCGTACAGCGACCCCGGGCCGGCGACGACGTCCACCGGGCGCACCGTCTCGGTGCCGTGGGCGAGCGCGGCGATCGCCTGGGCGCCGCCCATCCGGTAGACCTCGTCGGCGCCGCAGAGCGCGGCCGCGGCCAGCATCACGGGGTGCGACGCGCAGACGGCGACTTCGGCGACACCGGCCGCGCGCGCGGCGGCCACGCCCATGACGACCGACGACGGATACGGCGCCTGGCCGCCGGGGGCGTAGATGCCCGCGCGCCGGACGGGCACCTCGCGCAGGCGCACCCGGTGGCCCTGCGGCAGGTCGACGTCGCGGTCGCCCGCCACTGAAGCACGGGCGACCGCAGCGACGTTGGCATACGCCACCTCGAGCGCCGAACGCACCGGTTGGTCGAGCGCAGCGAGCGCGGCGTCGAGGTCGGCCTGCGGTACCCGCAGTGTCCCGGAACCAGCGCCGAAGCGGCGCTCGAGGTCGAGAACCGACGCGTCGCCGCCGCTCTTTACGGCAAAAACGATCTCGGCCACGGCTTCGGCGACCGACGCGCCGGTCGGCAGGAGCGCCCGCAGGGCGGTTGCCGCGGCGGCCGCGGACGCCGCGTCGCAGTCGAGCCGCTCAACCGCCACGCAGCGTCTCCAGCACCCGGTCGATGGCGCCGGCCTTCGTGCGGTAGGCGACCGGGTTGGCGATCAGCCGCGCCGTGGACGCGAACAGCTCCTCGCGGATCACGAGGCCGTTCTCGCGCAGCGTGATGCCCGTCGCGGTCAGGTCGACGATGGCCTCCACCAGCCCGGTAAGCGGCGCCAGCTCGACGGAGCCCTTGACCTCGACGATCTCGGCCTGGCGGCCGGTCGCCTGGAAGTGCCGCGCCGCGATCTTCGGGTACTTGGTCGCGACGCGCATGACGCCGAGCCGCCGCAGCGCCTCGGCGGCCGGGTCCTCGCCGTCCTGGGTGGCGAACACCATCCGGCACGGCCCGTAGCCGAGGTCGAGCAGCTCCACGACCTCGCGCTCGGACTGCTCGCGCAGGACGTCCTTGCCCGTGATCCCGAGGTCGGCCGCGCCCGCCTCCACGTACGTCGGGACGTCGCTCGGGCGCATCGTGACGATGCCGGCCTCCCGGAACAGCAGCTTGCGGTCGTTGGCGCGCACCTCGTGCGTGTCGACGCCGATGCGGTCGAGCACGTCGAGCGTGTCGCGCATCAACGCCCCGCGCGGGACGGCGATCGTCAGCCCGCTCATCGGCGCTCCCCCACCAGGGCGACGTGCACGCGCTCGACCTCGAGGCCCCAGCCGACGGCGGGCAGCGGCCGGCCGAAGCGCCCGAGCAGGTCGTCGTAGCGCCCGCCGCCGCCGAGCGGCACGCCGAGGGCGCTGTCGTAGACCTCGAAGATCGCGCCGGTGTAGTAGCCGAGGTCGCGGATGAGGCCGAGGTCGAAGATCACGCGCCCGGCGACGTCGTCGGGCAGCTGGGCGTGCAGCTCGCGCAGGCCGGCCGCCGCCTCGCCGGCGGCGTCGAGCACCTCCGGGCCGCCGCGCAGCTGCGGCACCCGCAGCAGCTGCTCCGGCGCTCCGGCCGCCCGCACCTCGCGCTCGAGGCCGACGAAGTCGCGCGTCACCAGCTCGTGCAGCAGCTTCCGCCGGGCCGCGCCCGTCACGCCCGCGGCGTCCAGCAGCGCGGGATAGAGGGCGGCGCTGCCGAGCCCGACGCGGTAGCCGCGCAGGCCGACGGCGTCCAGCGCGCGGCACAGCAGGACGAGCGCCTCGGCCGTGCCGTCGGGCGCGCCGGCGCCGACGAGCTCGATGCCCGCCTGCAGCTGCTCGCGCGCCTCGCCCCGCTGCGGCCGGACGGCCCGGTAGGCGCGCGAGACGTAGCACAGCCGCAGCGGCGGCTCGACGTCGGCGTAGCGGGTCGCGACCACCCGCGCGATCGGGATCGTCATGTCCGAGCGCAGCACGAGCACCTGCCCGGACTCGTCGAACAGCCGGTAGGCCGGCCGCGCCGCCTGCGCGTCGCCCGTCCGCAGGACCGCCTCGTGCTCGAGCGCCGGCGTGTAGACCTCGCCGTAGCCGGCCTCGTCGAAGACGCCGCGCATCGCCTCGGTGATGGCGCGCAGCTCGCGCATCTCCTCGGGCAGGACGTCGCGCGTGCCGCTGGGGATCGGGTGGATCACGGCCCCCACGGTATCCGCGCCCCGGGCCCGGCCGCCCGCCCGCCGCTAGGCGGCGACGCGGTCGACCTGCGCGCCGAGGTCGCGCAGCCGCTCGTCGATGCGCTCGTAGCCGCGGTCGATCTGCTCGATCGAGCCGATCTCGCTCTGGCCGTCGGCGCACAGGGCCGCGATCAGCATCGCCATGCCGGCGCGGATGTCGGGCGAGACGAGCTTGGCGGCGCGCAGCCGCGTCGCGCCGTTGATGACCGCGCGGTGCGGGTCGCAGAGGATGATGTTCGCGCCCATGGCGACCAGCTTGTCCGTGAAGACGAGCCGGTTCTCGAACATCTTCTCGAAGATCAGGACGGCGCCGTCGGACTGCGTCGCCAGCGCCACCGCGATCGACGTCAGGTCGGCCGGGAACGCCGGCCACGGACCGTCCTCGACCTTGATCTGGTAGCCGCCGAGGTCGCGCGACATCACGAGCTTCTGGCCGCCCGGCACGATCACGTCCTCGCCGTCGAGCTCGGAGCGCAGGCCGAGGCGCTCGAACACCAGGCGGATCATGCGCAGGTCGTCCGGCACGCAGTCCTTGATCCGCAGCTCGCCGCCGGTGACGCCGGCCAGCGCCATGAACGACGCGATCTCGATGTGGTCGGGCGAGACCCAGTGCTCGCAGCCCGACAGGCGCTCGACGCCGTGCACGGTGAGCACGTTGGAGCCGATGTTCTCGATCGCGGCGCCCATGCGCACGAGCATCCGCGCCAGGTCCTGCACGTGGGGCTCGCAGGCGGCGTTGCGGATGACGGTGGTGCCGGGCGTCAGCGCCGCCACCATGAGCGCGTTCTCGGTGCCCATGACCGAGGGCTCGTCCATGAAGAAGTCGACGGCCTGCAGCCCGCGGTCCGGCGCCTCGATGAGGATGTCCGCCCCGTGCTCGACGCGCGCGCCGAGCGCCATGAACGCGTCGAGGTGCGGGTCCAGGCGCCGGCGGCCGATCACGTCGCCGCCCGGGGGCGGCATGTGCGCGCTGCCGAACCGCGCGAGCAGCGGCCCGGCGGCGAGGAACGAGGCGCGGATGCGCTCGGCGATCTCGGGGTTCACGCGCGTGTGCGGGATGTGCGCCGCGCGCAGCGAGACCGTGTGCTCGTCCGGCCATCCCACCTCCACGCCGAGGTCCGCGAGCAGGTCGATCATCGCCTGCGTGTCGCGGATGCGCGGCACGTTGTGCAGGACGACTTCCTCCTCGGTCAGCAGCGAGCAGGCGAGCAGCGGCAGCGCGGCGTTCTTGTTCCCGGCCGGCACGACCGTGCCCGACAGCGGGACGCCGCCTTGGATGACGAACTTCTCCATGAGGGGGTGCGCGCGACGGGTGCGACAGGCGCGGCGGGCTAGGGTAACAGCCATGCCGAGACCGCTTTCGCGCGACGAGGCCTGGGCGCTGTTCTGCGAGTGGACGGAGTCCGAGTCCCTGCGCAAGCACGTGCTGGCGGTCGAGGCCGCGATGCGCGCCTACGCCGAGCGCTTCGGCGCCGACCCCGAGGAGTGGGGCACGGTCGGCATCCTCCACGACCTCGACTACGAGCGCCACCCGGACCTCGAGACCGGGCACCCGCGCAAGGCGCTCGAGCTCTTCGAGCAGATGGACCTGCCCCCGCACTGGATCCGCGCCGTCGCCTCCCACGCGGACTTCCTCGGCGTCTCGCGCGACAGCCCGATGGAGAGAACGCTGTACGCCGTCGACGAGCTGACGGGCTTCATCGCCGCCTGCGCCTACGTGCGCCCGCAGGGCATCCACGGCCTGACGCCCAAGTCGGTCAAGAAGAAGCTCAAGACGCCGTCGTTCGCCGCCGCCGTCAACCGCGACGACGTCCGCCGCGGCGCCGAGGAGCTGGGCGTCGACTTCGACGAGCACGTCGCCTTCGTCATCGCCGCCCTGCAGGCGCGCGCCGACGACCTCGGGCTGCACGGCTCCGAGGCCGCTCCGGCCGCGTAGGCGCACCGCGCTCGCGCGCGTCCCGGCGCTATTTTCCGCCGCGATGCCCGATCCGCTGAAGATCATCGTCCTCGACGGCGACGAGACCGGGCAGGAGCTGCTCGAGCAGTCGCTGCGCGTGCTCGACCCGGCCGTCCTGCAGGTCGACGTCACCTGCGAGCGCCACGACCTGTCGCTCGAGAACCGCCGCGCCACGCAGAACGCGTGCGTGACCGAAGCCGCCCAGGCGATGAGGACGGCGGGCTTCGGCCTGAAGGCCGCGACCATCACGCCCGAGGGCAAGGACGACGTCGGCTCGCCCAACCGGATCCTGCGCGAGGAGGTCGACGGCCGCGTCATCGTCCGCACCGGCCGGCGCATCCCGGGCGTCGTCGGGCCGCTGGCGGGCGTCCACTACCCGATCTCGATCGTGCGGATGGCGGTCGGCGACGCCTACGGCGCCGAGCAGTGGCGCGAGGGCGAAGAGGGCTCGCCGGACGAGGTCGCCCTGCGCACGGAGCGCATCACCCGGTCGACCTGCCGCGCCGTCGCCGAGTTCGCCTTCCGCGAGGCCGCACGCATCCGCGCGCGCGTCTACGGCGGCCCGAAGTGGACCGTCTCGCCCGTCTACGAGGGCATGCTCAAGGAGGAGCTCGACGCCGCCGCCGAGCGCCATCCCGACGTCCCCTACCAGCCGGTCCTCATCGACGCGCTGTACGCCGGCCTGATCTCGGGCGCCGCCGACGCGCCGCTCGTCATCCCGGCGCTCAACCGCGACGGGGACTGCCTGTCGGACCTCGTGATGCCGATGTTCGGCTCGATCGCGGGCGCGGAGTCCGTGCTGCTGGCCTTCGACGACGACTACCGGACGCAGGTGGCCATGGCGGAGGCGCCGCACGGCACGGCGCCGTCGCTGTTCGGCAAGGACGTCGCCAACCCGATGGCGATGATCCTCGCCGTGGCCGCCCTGCTCGGCTACGCGGCCGACCGGGACGTTCCGGGCGCCGAGCGCGCCTCGCGCGCGGTCTACGAGGGGACGCTCGAGACCGTCGCCGGCGGCGTGAAGACCGTCGACCTCGGCGGCCACGCGACCACCTCCGAGTTCACGAGCGCCGTGCTCGAGAAGGTCCGGACCAAGATCGACGTCTGGTCCTCGCTCGGCACGAGCGTCTGAGGCCGACGCGGCTCCACCGAGACCCCGCGGCCCCCCTCTTCTGCCGAGGCGCTGGCCGCTGACAGCACCTCGCGATCAGCCGCTAGCCGTTCCGCGGCGAACCTACGGCATCCCGCGCACCGCCGCCCCCCGGTCCGACGGCGAGCCGGCTCGCCGCGGCCCCCCGCACCGCACCTGCGCCCGAGCGGTCGTCTGCAAGATCGCTTGCAGGTCGGGAGCCGGCGAACGGCGCCGCAGAGCCAAATCCCGGCCCCACCAAACGAGCGCGTGCCGCGGCGCACGATTCCGTCCGACGCGCTTCGCAGACTGACGAACACATGTTCCCTTCCCCGACGATCGACAGCCCCACCCGCCGCTCGCTGCGCGAGCTCATGCGGGGCGCCCTCGGTACGGCGCTCGAGTTCGCCACCCTGGGCGAGGCCACCCTCGCGGAGCCGCCTGCGCGGCTCGCGCCGCCCGCTCACGTGACCGAACACCCGCATCGCCGGGCTCTCGTTCGTCCTTCGCGCCCGCGCCGCGACGGCGCAGTCCGTCCGCGCGCGCAGGTCTGCACCGCGCCGGTGCCCTCACCGCCGGTCCGCGACTGACAGGCCCCGCCCCGCCGGCAGCCTGCTCTGGGAGGACGGGCTGGACCGGCCGGGGCGGCACGAAGCTTCCATCGCACTCCGGGCCGCCACGAGCGGCCCGGCGTCGTTGCGGCGTAGGCTCGCGTCCCGACGTGCCCGAGAAGCCGCTCCCCGACATCGTGGCTCCCGGCCTGCGCGTGCTGTTCTGCGGCATCAACCCGTCACTGCTGTCGGCGCAGCGCGGGCACAACTTCGCGCGGCCCGGCGACCGCTTCTGGCCCGCGCTGCACGGCGCGGGCTTCACCCCGCGCCGGCTGCGGCCGGAGGAGGACCGCGAGCTGCTGCGCCACGGGCTCGGGATCACCAACCTCGTGTCGCGGCCGACGGCGGCGGCGTCGGAGCTCGGCGACGACGAGCTCCGCGCGGGGGCCGCGGAGCTCGAGGCCCTCGTGGCGCGCTACCGCCCCCGCGTGGTGGCGATCGTCGGCCTGGGCGCGTGGCGCACGGGGTTCAGCCGCCCCCGGGCGACCGTGGGGCTGCAGGCGCAGCGCATAGGCGGCCGGCCGGTGTGGGTGCTGCCGAACACGAGCGGACTCAACGCGCACCACCAGCTCCCGGAGCTCGTCCGCCTGTTCGCCGAGCTGCGCGAGTGGGTCGAGGCCGCCCCGCCGCCCTGAACGTCCCACGCGCCACGCCCCACGCCGGAGAGTGCCAATCGGGACGTTCGCGGCGCTCAACGACCGAAGGCCGCCCAGCGGGCGGCCTTCGTAGTTCAAGGACCGGCGGCGACCTACTCTCCCGGACCCATAAGGGTCAAGTACCATCGGCGCTGTAGGGCTTAACTTCTCTGTTCGGAATGGGAAGAGGTGTTTCCCCTACGCAATAGCCACCGAAACATGTCGAGACCGGGTGGCGCCGGCGCACGAGGCGCTGACGCCGCCCGCCAAGGTGGCGGACCTTCAAAGCTGCACAGCCGTCCAACAAACAGGTATCGAAAACCGTCAAGCCCTCGACCCATTAGTACCGGTCTCCTTCAACCATTACTGGTCTTCCAGATCCGGCCTATCAACCTGGTGGTCTTCCAGGGGTCTTACCCACTCAAGGTGGTGGGAGAGCTCATCTCGAGGTCGGCTTCCCGCTTAGATGCCTTCAGCGGTTATCCGGTCCGGACGTAGCTAACCTGCGGTGCCCTTGGCAGGACAACAGATACACCAGAGGTCCGTTCACCCCGGTCCTCTCGTACTAGGGGCGAATCCTCTCAACTCTCCAACGCCCACGGCAGATAGGGACCGAACTGTCTCACGACGTTCTGAACCCAGCTCGCGTACCGCTTTAATGGGCGAACAGCCCAACCCTTGGGACCTACTACAGCCCCAGGATGCGACGAGCCGACATCGAGGTGCCAAACCGGGCCGTCGATGTGGACTCTTGGGCCCGATAAGCCTGTTATCCCCGGCGTACCTTTTATCCGTTGAGCGACGGCACTTCCACTTGCTACCGCCGGATCACTAAGACCAGCTTTCGCTCCTGCTCGACCTGTCAGTCTCGCAGTCAAGCTCCCTTGTTGCCTTTACACTCTACGCACGATTTCCAACCGTACTGAGGGAACCTTTGTGCGCCTCCGTTACATTTTGGGAGGCGACCGCCCCAGTCAAACTACCCACCTGGCACTGTTCACCGCCCGGATTCACGGCGCGGTGTTAGAAACACGATACATCAAGGGTGGTATCTCAAGG
>DATLGB010000083.1:0-14480 GCA_035540675.1 Solirubrobacteraceae bacterium
CCTCGACGGCCACCTCGGCCCGCGCTTCGACGACGGGTCGCAGCGCTTCTCGATCCTCGCGTCGGTCGGCGAGCAGCGGCCCGAGCAGCGGGCCGACTTCTGGCGCTCCGTCGGCGGCGTCTACAAGCCGGCGCTGGACTACGTCGTGACGCTGTCGGTCGAGAGCGGGCACACCGTGCAGCGCGGGCCCGACGTCCGCTCGACGATCGTCCGGACGAGCCTGGCGGAGGCGCGGCGCGCCGGCGTGCAGGAGCTTGCCCACCTCGGCGGCGTCGTCGTCGACGACGGCGGTGAGGCGGTGGCCGACGCGTGGATCGCGGTGCCGGACCTCGGACGCCTGGCGACGAGCGGCGCCGACGGGCGCTTCCGGCTGCCGCGCGTGCCGCCGGGCGTGCACGAGGTGCGCGTGCGCGACGGCGCGGGCCGCGAGGCGGTGGTCGAGGTGGAGATCCCCGGCGGACCACTCGACGTCGTGCTCGGAGGTTCGTCCGGCCGGTCGGGCTGAGGTTCGCGGTCCACCGCGTGAACGAGCGCCGGACCGATTTGGCTGTCGAGGGCATGGTCGTCGCCGGTGCATCAGGTGCGTGAGCCGCCCACCACCTGCTCCTCGCGAGGGCGCCGATCGGCGCTGCTTCACAGCGAGGGCCGTTCCGCGCCGCCGTGGCACCCAACTCTGCCCGAACGGCTGCCCGGCCGTCACTAGTCCGCGCAACACGCGCGCAAGAGAGTGGCGCCGAGGCTCGCGAAGCAGCCAAACCCGCCCCAGCCTGGACGAGAGAAGGAGCGCAATGCCCACGACGTACCTGACTCCCGGCGTCTATGTCGAGGAGATCCCAGCAGCACAGAAGCCGCTCGAGGGAGTCAGCACCTCCGTCGCGGCGTTCGTCGGACTCGCGCCCGGCGGTCCCGTCAACACCCCGATGCGGATCGCGAACTGGAGTCAGTTCGCCCGCACGTTCGGCGATGCGGGCAACCCCGAGGCCGGGCCGTTCATGGAGGGTGCGTACCTCGCGCACGCGGTCTACGGCTTCTTCCAGAACGGCGGCACGCTGTGCTGGGTGATCCGGATCGGCGCCGACGGCGACAGCGCTGCGCCGCCCGTGCGCGCCGCGCTGCCGGCCGCGGGCGACACGAGCGTCGAGACGCTCAACGCCGTGGCCCGCCCGGGCATCGAGGGCCCGGTCACGGTCGAGCTGACCGAGGAGGAGAGCGGTGAGCCGGCCGACGAGCAAAAGCCCGAGGACAAGACCTACCGGCTCGTGGTCGTCGCCGGCGACCAGAAGGAGGAGTACGAGGGGCTGACGATCAAGGGGCGCTCGAACCTGCGCACCAAGGTCAACGCGGCCTCGAAGCTCATCAAGCTCGAGGAGACGGGTGCGTCGCTGCCCGAGGCGCTGCGTGCTCCCAAGCCCGGCAAGTACACGCTGGCCGCGGCCGCGCCCGACAAGTCCGACCTGTCGTCCGGCGACTTCGAGGGCGATCCCGCCCGGCGCCAGGGCATGGGCGGTCTGGTGGCGATCGACGAGGTGTCGATCGTCTGCATGCCCGATGCGGTCAACCTGCTCAACGGGAACGACGTCCTGTTCCGCGACGCGCAGGGCAAGCTCATCTCGCACTGCGAGTCGCTCGGCGACCGCATGTGCATCCTCGACCCGCCGCCGAACCTCCTCCCGCAGGAGATCCTCGAGTGGCGCAAGGACACCGCCGGCTACGACTCGAAGATGGCGACGCTGTACTGGCCGTGGATCGAGGTCGTCGATCCGCTCTCCAAGCGCCCGATCATGGTCCCGCCGTCCGGCCACGTCGCCGGTCTTTGGGCCCGCACGGACGACACGCGCGGCGTCCACAAGGCGCCCGCCAACGAGGTCGTGATGGGCGCGACGTCGCTCGGCTTCCAGCTGACGTCGGTCGAGCAGGGCGAGCTCAACCGGCTCGGGATCAACTGCATCCGCGCGTTCAGCGGGCGCGGGATCCGGGTCTGGGGCGCGCGCACCCTGTCGAGCGATCCGGAGTGGCGCTACATCAACGTGCGCCGGCTGTTCAACTTCGTCTCGCAGACCCTCATGGAGGGCACGCAGTGGTCGGTGTTCGAGCCCAACGACGAGCGCCTGTGGCTGAAGCTGCGCGCGTCGGTCTCGAACTTCCTGACGAACCTCTGGCGTGGCGGCGCGCTCTTCGGCACCTCGCCCGAGCAGGCGTTCTTCGTCAAGTGCGACGCCGAGACGAACCCGCCGGAGGTCATCGAGGCCGGCCAGGTCATCTGCGAGGTCGGCATCAGCCCGGTCAAGCCGGCCGAGTTCGTGATCTTCCGGCTGAGCCAGTACGTCGACGGCGGCGACGGCGGCGGCGACGAGGGCGGCGAGTAGCGCCTCGCGCACGAGCCTGCTGTCCGAGAACGAGTAGAGAGGAACAACAGATATGGCACTACCTCCACCCCCGCTGGACGCGAAGTACTTCGACCTCCAGTTCCCCGGGATCAACGCGCAGTTCAAGGACGTCCAGGGCGTGTCGATCAGCGTCCCGCTGCACACGTCCGCCACGACGGATGCGATGGGTCAGCCCATCCGCCAGCGCACGGCCAGCTCGGTCGAGTACGGGTCGATCACGTGCTCGTCCGGCGCGACGGCCGATCTCGGCTTGGACCAGTGGATCGCGACGGTCGCCGACAAGGGCCTCGAAGGCAACATGAAGGACGGGACGCTGACGCTCTTCAACGCCGCCAACAGCCCGGTGGCGACGTGGACGCTGACGCAGGCCGTCATCACCGGCCTGACGGTCAACACGATCGGCGTCGAGCACGGCGGCCACCTCGACGTGCAGGCGACGTTCGACTGCGCGAAGATCGAGCGGACGAAGTAGCGCCGTCATGCGCACCGAGGTGCCCTTCAGGCTCCCGCAGGGCTACGCCGACGCGGGCGGGACGATCCACCGCGACGGCGTCATGCGACTCGCCACCGCGCGTGACGAGATCGAGCCCCTGCGCGACGCCTCCGTGCGCTCCAACGGCGCCTACCTCAGCGTGCTGCTGCTCTCCCGCACCGTCACGCGGCTCGGCGAGCTGGGGCCCCACCAGGTGACCCCGGACCTCATCCAGGACCTGTACGCGATCGACTTCGATCACCTGCAGCGCCTGTACGAGCGGGTCAACTCCAGCGAGGAGGTGGTCGGCACGGTCACGTGCCCGACGTGCGCCGCCGCGTTCGAGGTCGACCTCGCCGGCCTGGAGGATGGTGGGCTGGGGGGATGACGAGGCCGTCTCAGCAGGAGCTGTTTGCTGAGGCGGCCGAGCTGGCCCGCCGGTACGCGTGGCCGCTGGATGCCGCGCTGGACCTCGAGCACCGCGACCGGCGGCTGCTGCTGGCCGCCGCCGGCGGTGCCCCCGTGCCGGTCGCCGGCGAGCGATGAGCCCGGACGCCCCCGACCGTCCCGCCCGCGTCCCGATCGGGTTGCGCGCCACGCCCCGAGCGCTGGCGCGGCTCGTCGCGCGCGAGCGGGAGATCGCGCGGTTTGCGGCGCCCGCGATGCGGCGGACACCGAAGCGCGCGGGCGCTCCGATGCGGCTTGCGGCGGCGGTGCTCCCTCCGACGGCGCCCGGCGGCGTCGCGCTGCCGGTCCTGCCGGCGGCGGCCGCGCGTGCGGCCGGACCGGCGGATGCTGCCGCTGCGGCGCTTGCGGCCGCGCAGGCGCCGGCGCCGGCGCCGGCGCCGGCGCGTGCGCGCGAGCGGGAGATGGCGATCGACGCGCCGGTGGCGGTCGAGGCATCGCCGGCGCCGCCCGCTGTCGAGGCGCCGGTGGCGATCGAGGCGCCGGTGGCGGTCGACGTGCCTGCGGCGGCCGTGCCGAAGAGGCCCGTGGCGCACGAGGTGCACGCCGCGCAGTCGCCACCCGCACCCGTGCCACCGGCGCGCCCCGCGCCACCCGCGGCTGCCGGTCCCGTGTCGGCGACCGCGGCTGGCGCACCTGCGCCCGAGCGGATGGCCGGCCCGCCGGTCCAGCGCGCGGCCGCTGTGCCCGGCGAGGCCGCCGTCGCGACGCCGCAGGAGGCGGCGCCCGACCCCGGGCCGGAGCTCGTCGGCGACACCAGCGGGATCGTCATCGCCCCGCGTCCGAGCCACATCAACGAGGAGGTGTGGCGCTACCTCGTCGGCAAGACCCACGGCATCGACGCGTCGTCGGTTCCGATGATGCCGACGCCTCAGGCGCGACGTCCGGGCGGTCCGCGGCGCACCCGCATCGAGGAGGGCGGACGGCCGGCGGGCGGAGGGCGATCGCGGCCCGTGCGCATCAGCTCGCTGCCGCCCGACGTCCATCCGCCGGCGTCCGCGCACCCGCGCGCCGAGCCCGAGCCCGCCGAGAGCGGAGCGAGTCCGACCGAGCCTGCCGCACCGGCCGCGGCGGAGGATCGGCCCGCTGCCGCGGCGGCGGCGCAGAGCGCGCCCGTCGCGGCGGCCCCGGCGCAGCCCGCATCCGGCGAGGAGCGCGGCCCGCTGCTGCGGGCTCATGGCGATCAGACGCCGCCACTGCGGCCCGCGCGCGGAGACGGCGGGTCCTCCTCGGACCACGCTGCGCCACAGCGGCCTGCGGTCGACCGCGACCTTCCGGCTCCTTCACCGCCATCGCCGCCGCCGGCGGCGGCCGAGCGGTACGTGGCTGACGCCGCCCGGGCCGCTGCGGCAAGCCCGCCGTCGCGCGCTCCTGCGAGTGCGGCGCCGCCGGCAGCCCCGCCGGCGCCCTCGGCTGCGCAGCGGCCCGCGCCCTCGGCTGCGCAGCGGCCCGCGGTGCCGGCCGCGCAGGGGCAGGCGATCTCGCCCGCCGCGCCGTCGCCGGCGGTCCCATCGGCCGAGCCCGCCGATCCGCCGGCACGCGCGGCGGTTGCTCCTCGCGTGGAGAGGACCGTGTCCGTACCGGCTGCGGCCGTGTCGCCGTCCGCTGCAGCCTCGGCAGCCGCGACACCCGCCGCCTCCGTGACATCCGCGCCGCCCACGGCACCGCCGCCGACGTCGGAGCCGCCGGATCTCGCTCCGCCACGACAGGCGGCGCCGTCGGCAACGACGGTGGCTGCGCCGCGCGTCCGGCCGGCACCGGCCCTCCACGACCCGAGCCCCCAGCCCGCACGCAGCGAGGCTGTGCCGCTAGCGCCGAGCGTGTCGCCGCCGCCCGCTCCGCCTGCGAGCGTCGCTCCGTCGCCGCCGCCCGCTCCGCCGCCACCGGCGGCGCCGGTGCCGTCCGACGCCACGGCCCGGCCGGCGCCGACCGCCGCCCCGCCGCCGGCGGTCCCGGTCTCCGCGGAGCCCGCGGCGTCGGCACCGCCCGTTGCTCGGACCTCCTTCGGGTCCACCACGTCGCCGGCGCCCGCCGCTGCACCCGCGTCCGGCGCACCTCCGCCGCGCCCGGCTGCGCCATCCGGCTCGGACGGTGCAGCGGCGCCCGCCGCACCCGCACCCGCACCCGCGCAGGCCGTTGCGGCGGTTGCGGCGCCGACGGCTTCGGCGCAAGTCGCTGTGCCGGCTCCGGCGCGCGGGGTTCCCGCGCCCACCGCTGCGCCGGCTCGGGCACCCACCACGTCGGCGCAACCCGCTGCGCCGGCGCCGGCTCCCGCGCCGACCGCGCACGCATCCGGCGCTGCGCCGGGTGAGCAGCCACCGGCGCCGTCCGCTCCGCGCGCGCGTGTGCAAGGGCCCTTCCGACGCGCCGGGTACGGGGCCACGGCCGCGGCACCGGCAGCCGCTGCGCCGGCCGCGGCCGGGCGGTTGCCGGGTGCGCGCCAGCCCGAGAGCTCCGCGGCGCCGGCGCAGCCCCGCTCACCGCGCGCCGCCGCGCCGCCGGCGTCGCCTGCGCCTGCCGCCGCCGCGCCCGCGCCGGATCACGCAGCGTCGTCCGCCGCGGCGCCCCCCGCCGAAGCAGCTCGACGGACAAGTTCAGATCGCCCGGTGCCGCTCGCAATCGCGCCCGCCGCGCCGCGCTCCGCTGCCGCGCTCGTTCAGCCGGTGAGGGTGCGCAGCCGCGGGCGCGTCGCAGGCGATGGTGGCGCCGCGACCGAACCAGCCGCCCCCGCGCCGGCGGCCGCGCCCGTCGCGCGAGAGCTCAGCCGGCCGGCACCCGCCGAGGAGGCGGCGGATGGCGGCGGGTGGTCGACGGCTGCGGTCGTCCCCGCCCCTGCGCCGCAGACCCCGCCGTCGGCGGTCGCGCCCGAGCCCGCGACGTCGAGCGCGCCGGCGCAGGCAGGGTTGATGCCGATTCCCGCCACGAAGACGGCGGCGCCGGAACGCCCCGCCGCGACCCGCCCGGCCGTGCTGGCGGCCTTCCGGGCCGCGGCGCACCCACCGGCGCCTGCCGCGGCCGCGCTGCCGGCACCTGCCATCGCGCCGCCGGCGCCGCTCGCCGCCGCTCCGCCGCCGCACGTGAGCCCCGCGCCGATCTCGCGGCTGCGCTCGGACGCGCCCGTCGCAGGCTCGCGCGAGCGCCCGGAGCCCCGTGAGGCGGAGAAGCCGCTCGATCTCGACGCCATTGCCGATCACGTGCTCGAGCGGCTGCGCGGCGAGCTGCGCGACGGCCGCGAGCGCCTCGGGTTCCTCCTGGACGACTCGCACTGACATGACCGGCGCGGAGACATAGCGATGGCCGGCGCGCAGGTGGTTCCAGCGGGCACGACGCATGCGTCGATGGCGTTCACCGCCGAGGTGCTCGGCCGCACGCTCGGCACGTTCGCGTCCATCCGCGGGCTCGAGGCGCAGGTCGACATCCTCGAGTACCGCGAGGGCGGGATCAACGACCTCGTGCACCGCCTCCCGGGCCAGGTGACGTACCCGAACCTCGTGCTCGGCGGCGGCGTCACGAGCCGTGCCGTCGAGGAGTGGTTCGCGCAGACGCGGCTCGGCGCCGAGCGCCACGCGATGACGGTGACGTTCCTCGACTCCGCCGGCACGGCCGTCCGCGCGTGGTCGTTCGCCGCGGCGTTCCCAATCCGGTGGACGGGCCCGGTGCTCACGGCGGGCGGTGGTGCCGTCGCCGGGGAGGAGCTCGAGATCGCGCACGCCGGGATGACGATGATGCAGCCATGACATGACCGACGACGACAAGGACAAGGGCTTCCTCGAGGGCCTCGGCGATGGGCTCTTCGGCGACGGCAAGAACGCGGAGGACGCGGCGCGCGAGGACGCGACGGACGCCGCCGCCGCGTCAGGCGCAGCCGGCGAGGCCGGCGCGGCCGCATCCGGTGCACCGCAGTCCGACACGACGACAGGCGCAGACCGCGCGCCCGCGAGCGCGGGCGGCGGCACGGTACCGGCGCCGACGCCCGCGGGTGAGACGCCGGCGGCTGGTGAGACGGCGCCGCCCGGCGACGCTGCGGGCGGGACGGACGCGAAGCCGTCGGATGCCGCGCCGCCCGCCGGCGCTGCGTCGGGCGAGGCTGCGGCCGGCACGGACGCGAAGCCGTCGGATGCCGCGCGGACCGACGGCGAGACGGCGTCGGGCGAGGCTGCGAGCGCCGCGGAGGCGAAGGCAGCCGATGGTGCGCCGCCAGCGTCGGGCGAGGCTGCGGGCGGGGCGGACGCGGGCGCGGCGGATGCGGCGCCGCCCGCCGGCGAGACGGCGTCGGGCGAGGCTGCGGGCGCCACTGAGGCGAAGGCGGCGGATGGTGCGCCGCCCTCGGGCGAGACGGCGTCGGGCGAGGCGCCGCCTGCGGTCGAGGCCGGGACAGCGGCCGGCGGCGCCCCGGCCACCGGTGACGCTCCACCCGCGGCAGGCGGACCACCCGCTGCCGCCGCTGCTGCGCCTGCGGCGGACACTCCAGCCGCCGGCGCCGCACCACCCGCGGCAGGCGCCGCGCCGCCGGCCGCCGCGCCGGGGCCGCTCGGCGAAGCCCAGCAGGGCGCGCACCAGGCGCAGCAGGCCGGTCAGCAGGCGGCGGGGCAGGCGCAGCAGGCGGCAGGGCAGGCGCAGCAGGCTGCCCAGCAGGCGGCGGCGGCGCCGGGGCAGGCTGCGGCGGCGGCGCAGCACGCAGGTCAGCAGGCGGCGGGGCAGGCGCAGCAGGCTGCGGCGGCGGCGCAGCAGGCAGGTCAGCAGGCGGCGGGGCAGGCGCAGCAGGCGGCCCAGCAGGCCGCCGAGCAGGCGGCGGCCGCGCCCGGTCAGGCTGCGGCGGCGGCGCAGCAGGCGGCGGGCGGCGCAGCGCAGGCTGCCGGACAGACGGTGCAGGCCGCGGCAGGTGCCGCGGCAGCCGCAGCAGGCGCTGCGGCGGGCGCAGCCGCAGCCGGCGCGCCAGCGGCGGATGCCGCACCCGCCGACGCTGCCGCACCCGCCGACGCTGCCGCACCCGCCGAGGCTCCCGCCGCCGCCGCCGGCGACGCCGCTGCTGCCGCGGGCGACACGCCGGCCGGCACCGATCTGGTCCCGGCCGCTGCCGCCCCGTCGACGCCGGCCGCCGCGGCCCCGCCCGGTGCCGCGCAGAGCAGCGCGAGCAGCACCGGCGCCGCCGTCAGCGTCCAGCGGGCCAAGCTCGAGATCGAGGGTCAGCCGGCGATCGACTGCCTCTTCAACCCGGCCCAGTACGCGATGACGAAGGTCAACAACTACCAGGTGCAGAGCGTTCCCGGCATGAGCTTCGGCGCTCCCCAGTTCGTCGGCGGCGCGCCCCGCGAGATGACGGTCGAGCTGCTGTTCGACGTGACCCTCAGCCAGCCCGCGAAACCCAGCGTGCGGCCGATCACCGATGCGCTGTTCAAGATGATGGAGGTCCCGTCGGGGGGCGCGGGATCGGCCGGCAAGGCGCCGCCCACGGTGACGTTCCGCTGGGGCGCTTTCGAGTCCTTCAAGGCCGTCGCGACCCGCCTGGACGTGCAGTTCGTCCTCTTCCGCGCCGACGGCGAACCGGTCCGCGCCTGGACGCGCATGGACCTCCTGCAGGTCGCGCCCGACCCGCGCTCGGGCAGCGGCACCCCCGCCGCCCAGAACCCGACGACGCGCTCCGCGGAGGCGGGCTCGTCGTGCATCGTCTGCGAGGGCGACTCGCTGCAGTCGCTGGCCCACGATGCCTACGGCGACCCGACGCAGTGGCGCGTCATCGCGCGCGCCAACGACATCCACGACCCGCTGCGGCTGCGGCCGGGCCGCCGCCTCACGATCCCGGAGGCTTCCGCGTGAGCACGGTTGCCGCATCCGCCGACCTCTCGGCGGGCTGCAAGATCACGCTCGGCGGCGCCGACCTCGATCCGGTGCTGCTTGCGCGCGTCGTCGAGCTGCGCGTCGAGACGACGGCGGCGCTGCCGGACGTCTGCACGATCCGCCTGACCGAGGCGAGCCCGGACGGCAGCGGCGAGCTGAAGATCATCGACGACCCGAGCTTCAAGATCGGCGCGCCGCTCAGCGTGAAGCTCGGCAAGGCGATCGGCGGCCGGCTCGCGCCGGTCTTCGACGGCGAGATCACCACCGTCGAGGCCGAGCTCGGCGCCTCGCTCGCCGGCGACCCGGTGCTCGAGCTGACCGTCACCGGCCACGACCGCTCGCACCGGATGCACCGGGTGACGACCACGCGGACGTTCCGCCAGATGACCGTCACCGACATCGCGCGCAAGATGGCCGGCGAGCACGGGCTGAAGATCGGCACGCTGGCGAACGTCGGCGGCGGCGCACCCGAGGTCCGCCATCAGGTCGGCGAGACCGACTGGACGTACCTCTCGCGCCTCGTGCGCAGCCACGGCGGCGAGCTCGACATCGCGGCAGGCGCGCTGCACATCGTCGATCCTTCGAAGACCGCGAACGCGGTCGCCGAGCTCGTCTTCGGCGAGAGCCTCGAGCGCTTCCGCCCGCGGGTCAGCGCCGTCGGCCAGGTCGAGAGCGTCTCCGTCCACGGCTGGGATCCCAAGCGCAAGGAGGAGATCGTCAAGACCGCGAAGCCGACGGCTTCGACGAAGGTCCAGGACGCCACGGTGAACAGCGCGGTGAGCGGCACGACCGTCCACATCCCGACGGCGGCCGTCTCCACCACCGACGAGGCAGCCGCGCAGGCGCAGGCCGCAGCCCGCCACATCGGCCACGAGCGCGTGCAGGCGACCGCCGTCGCGCAGGGCGATCCCAAGCTGCTCGCCGGCGAGTACGTCTCGATCGCCGGCGTCGGCAACCGCTTCGGCGGGACGCACCGCATCGTCTCGGCGGTCCACGTCTACGGCGAGCGCGGCTACTCGACGCGGCTGACGCTCGGCGCCGGCGGCCGCCCGCTCGCGGAGTCGATGAACGGCGGCCGGCCGGCGCACCCCTTCGCCGACCACCTCGCGATCGCGATCGTCACCGACAACAAGGATCCCGACAAGCTCGGCCGCGTGAAGGTCAAGTACCCGACGCTCGGCGGCGAGGTGGAGAGCGGCTGGGCGCGGATCGCGTGGGGCGCCGCCGGCAAGGAGCGCGGCGTCGTGGCGCTGCCGGAGGTCAACGACGAGGTCGTCGTCGGCTTCGAGCACGGCGACGTGCGCCGCCCCTTCGCGCTCGGCGTCCTGTTCAACGGCAAGGACACGCCGGGTTCGGACCTCGTCAAGACCACGAGCTCGCTCGCCGCCCGCTTCCCGCGCGACCTCGATGTCGCCACGAAGCAGAAGACGCTGCTGGCGGCCGACAAGGGCCTCACGGTCAAGACGGCGCAGGGGCCCGTCGAGGTCTCCTCCGGCAAGGAGATGAAGCTCGTCGCCAGCGCCGGCGGCGCGCCCAGTGCGTTGACGATCGAGACGACCGGCCAGGTGAAGATGAACGGCAAGCAGGGGGTGGAGATCTCGGCGAGCGGCCCGCTGAAGATCACCTCGACCGCGCCTGTGACCGTCGAGTCCAACGCCGCGCTGCAGCTCAAGGGCTCGGTCGTCCAGGTGCAGGCGTCGGGCGTCCTGCAGCTCTCGGGAGCGACGGTGATGCTCGGGTGAGGGAAGAGCTCGGCTTCGGCCTGTCGTTCCCGCTCGGCGTCGACCAGCGCGGCGCGATCGCGCTCGTCGGCGGCGAGAGCGACATCGCGCAGGCGATCTCGATCGTCCTCGCGACGGCGCCGGGCGAGCGGCCGATGCGGCCGGACTTCGGGTGCGCGGTCCACGAGCATGTCTTCGACGTCCTCGACGCGTCGGCGTTCGGCAGCATCGAGAACGCCGTCCGCAAGGCGATCGAGCGCTGGGAGCCGCGCGCGACGGTCGTCGCCGTCGACTTCGACCTCGACCGCCAGGCGGAGGGCCGACTCGACATCGTGCTGACCTACGAGATCCCGGAGGTGCCCGGCGTGCGCAACCTCGTCCATCCGTTCTACGTGATCCCGGAGGAGGAGGCGACGGACACCGATCTCGTCGCCTCGGAGGTGGCGTCGTGGTGAGGCTGCCGGAGATCCAGCTCGACGACCGCGGCTTCCAGGAGCTCGTCTCGGAGGCGCGCACGCGGATCGCACAGCGCTGCCCCGAGTGGACCGAGCACAACGTCTCAGATCCCGGCATCACGCTCATCGAGCTGTTCGCGTGGATGACGGAGATGACGACCTACCGGCTCAACCGGGTCCCGGACAAGATCTACGTGCGCCTGCTCGAGCTGCTCGGCGTGCCGCTGCGCCCGCCGACGCCGGCGCTGGCCGACGTGCGCTTCACCCTGAGCGCGCCGCCGATCGAGCCGCTGACGATCGCCGCCGGCGAGACGGAGGTGGGCACGATCCGCACCGCGCATGAGGAGTCGGTCGTCTTCGAGGTGGTCGAGAGCCGCACGATCGAGCCGATGGCGCCGGCCGCCTACGTGACGCACCGCGACGAGACCGTGCGCGACATCCCCGTCGACATCGGCGTCGCGCGCCCGGTCGGCCCCGACCGTGCCGCGTTCTCGGCGGTCCCGGCCGCGGGCGACGCCATCCACCTGGGCTTCGACGAGTCGCTGTCGCGGCTGCTCATGCGCGTGTCGGTCGAGGCCGACCCGGCGCGCGGCGCGGGCGTCGACCCGCGCCGGCCGCCGCTGCGGTGGGAGATGGCGACGGCCGAGCGGGCGGCGGGCGAACTCAACTGGGAGGGAGTGACCGTGCTCGAGGACACGACCGGCGGCTTCAACTTCGGCAGCGGCGAGGTCCTGCTCGAGCTGCCGCACGACAGCCAGCGCCTGCCGCTCGACGGCCACCGCCTGCACTGGCTGCGCTGCCGCGTGGCATCGCCCTCGGAGGCCGGCGACGCGGCCTACGAGCGCCCGCCGGAGGTCGCCTCGATCACCGCGACGCCGATCGGCGCCACGCTGCTGTGCCAGCACGCCGAGCGCATCGACAACGAGCCCCTCGGCGAGAGCGACGGCACGCCGGGCCAGGTCTTCAGCGTCCTGCGCTCGCCGATGCTTCCGCCGTCCGACGACGAGTGGCTCGAGGTCCGCGATCCCGACGACGGCACCTGGTCGCGCTGGCGACCGGCGGGCTCGTTCGCCGACGCCGGGCCGGGAGACCGAGTCTACGTCTGCGATCCCGCGACCGGCACGATCGAGCTCGGTCCGGCGGTCCGCCAGGCCGACGGCGACTGGCGCCACTACGGCGCGGTGCCCGCCAAGGGCGCGCAGCTGCGCATGTCGCGCTATCGCTTCGGTGGCGGCCTGCGGGGCAACGTCGCGCCGGGGTCGCTGTCGGTCCTCAAGAGCGGCCCGGCGGGGATCACCTCGGTGTCGAACCCGGCGGCGGCGCGAGGCGGCGTCGATCCGGAGGGCCTGGACAGCGTGCGCCTGCGCGGCGCGATGGAGCTGCGCGCCCGCCACCGCGCCGTCACCGCCGAGGACTTCGAGCACCTGGCGCGGGAGGCCTCGCCGCGCGTTGCGCGCGCCGTCTGCGTCCCGCCGGACGAGGGCAACGCCGTGGCGGTGCGCGTGCTGCCGCGCGTGCATCCCGCCGACCGGCGCCTGGAGTTCGACGAGCTGCAGCCGTCGCGCGGCCTGCTCCAGGATGTGGCCGCGCACCTCGACGAGCGCCGCCTGCTCGGCGCGACCGTCCACGTCGCGCCGGTCCGCCTGCGCGGGGTCAGCGTCGTGGTGGAGCTGCAGACCGAGCCGCTCGCCGACCTCGTGCGCATCCGCGAGGAGACGCTGCGCGAGCTGTACCGCTTCCTCAACCCGCTCGTCGGCGGGATGCCCGGCGCGCTCGGCAGGGGCTGGGAGTTCGGCCGCACGCTCAACCAGGGCGAGCTGTACGGCGTCGTGCACGCGATCGCCGGCGTCGAGTACGTCCGCCTGCTGCGCATCTACCGCGCCGACCTCGTCACCGGCCGCCAGTCGCCCGAGCCCGCCGGCTCGCACATCGTGCTCGAGCCCGACGAGACGATCGCTTCGGGCGTGCACATCGTGAAGGCGACCATGCGCGGGACCTAAGGCTGCCGTGGCATCCCTCGGCTACGACCTCTCGACGAACGGTGCGCGGCCCGACCGGCCGATGCGCTCCGACGCGCCGGGAACGGTGTCCTCACGCCGGCACCTGCGCAACGGCGTGCCCGACATCTACCGCCGCGACGCGACGGCGCGGCGCGACCAGCCGCCGCCCTTCGCGATGCGCTTCCTGCACGCGCTCGAGGAGGTGCTCGACCCCGTCGCCGCGACGCTCGACTCGCTGCCGGCGCACCTCGACGTCGACCTCGCGCCAGAGCATGCGCTCGCCGGCCTGGCGACCTGGCTCGGCGTCGACGAGGTCGAGAGCCTGCCCGCGACGCAGCGCCGCGAGGCGGTGCGCCGCGCCGGCGAGCTGGGCCGGCTGCGCGGCACCCGCGCCGGGCTGCAGCTCGCGCTGAGCCTCTTCTTTCCCGACATCACGGTGCGCATCAACGACCACGGCGGCGTCGTCGTCAGCGAGAGCCTCGACGAGCAGCCGCCGCTGACCGGCGCGTCGTTCGACGTGCTCTGCGAGCAGTCGCTGCCGCCCGAGACGCAGATGGCCGTGGCACGCTGCATCGAGCGCTGGAAGCCAGTCCACGCCCGTTACAAGCTGCGCGTCAAGCGCGGCGACAGGGTCAAGACGCTGCCCGACGTGCCGGCCGTCTCACCGGAGGAGGGCACGACGCCGCCCGAGCTGCGCCCGCCGTTCGACGATGGTCGCGCGGCCGACGAGGACGGCGAGCGATGAGCGAGGGCGCGCGCTGCCGCAGCTGCGGGACGCACAACGAGCCGGGGCGCGACTTCTGCGAGCGCTGCGGCGAGTACCTGTCGTGGACGCCGACCGCCTTCGTCGCAGCCGTCCCGGGCGCCCTCGCGGCAACCGAGGAGGTCTCGCCCGCGGACGCCGCCGAGCCCGAGCGCACGAGCGTCACCGAGCCGCTGCCCGCGCCCGCGGCAACCTCGCTGCCCGCGGCTCCGCCGGAGCCGCCGGAGCCCCCGGAGCCGCCGGAGCCGCCACCGCTCGCGCACGCCGGCTTGCAGGAGGTCGAAGCGGCCAGCGGCGAGGCATCGCTCGTGCTCCGGCCCGCCGACCCCGCGATCGGCGCGGCGGGCGTGCCGGCGGTCGAGGCGGGTGCCACGCTGTC
>DATLGB010000084.1:0-17968 GCA_035540675.1 Solirubrobacteraceae bacterium
ACGCCCGCTTCGCGGGCGGCGGCGACCACGGCCTGCGCGTCCGGCCCGTCCCCGCGCAGGTGGAAGACGACGATGTTGGTCTCCAGGCGCCCGAGGTCGACCGTCACCGCGTCGCACGCGAACGCCCGGCGCATCGGCGAGGCGGTCGCGGCGTGCGACGCGGTGACGGTCGACCTCGAGCGCCTGGAGACCAACATCGTCGTCTTCCACCTGCGCGAGGACGGGCCGGACGCGCAGGCCGTGGTCGCCGCGGCGCGCGATGCGGGCGTGCTGGTGATGGCGTTCGGCCCCCGGACGGTCCGCGCCGTCACCCACCTCGACGTGTCGCGCGCAGACTGCGAGCGCGCCGGTGAGGTGCTGGCCGCGGCGGCGGCCGGCTAGACCCGCAGGCGGTCGGCCATCGCGCGCACCCGCGCGGGTGCGAAGCCGGGCACGCGCTCGAGCGCCTCGACCGACTCGAACGGCCCGCCGGCCTCGCGCTCGGCCACGATCCGCTGTGCCGCGACGGGTCCCACGCCCGGCAGCCGCTGCAGCGCCTCGGCGTCGGCCGTGTTGAGGTCGATGCGGTCGTCGTCGAGCGGTGCGGCCGGGAACAGCGGCACCGACGTCGCGAGCGGCTGCGGCCGCGGCCGCGGGCGCGGGCGGACGGGCTCGGGCGCCGCCGGGTCCGGCCGCAGCGCGACGATGCCGCCGCGGCCGTACAGGCGCCGCAGCGCCAGGGCGATGAAGGCCGCCGCCAGGACGAGCGCGAGCAGGTCGCCGTTGAGGGCCGGGTCGCGCAGCCAGCGGCCGGTGGCCGCGGCCAGCGCCGCGAGCGCGAGCAGCGCCGCGAGGTGGACGATGCCGCGCAGCACGGGGTTCATCGCCGGAAGGCTACGCCGATGCGTCTCTAGCCTGGAGGCCATGAGCGTCGCCGCCCCGCCGCTGTTCGCCTTCGACAACTCCTACGTGCGCGAGCTCGCCGGGCTCTACGAGCCGTGGCGCCCGGCGCCGGCGCCCGCGCCGCGGCTGCTGGCCCTCAACGACGCGCTCGCGCAGGAGCTCGGCGCCGACCCCGCGGCCCTGCGCGCGCCCGACGGCGTGGCGGTGCTGGCCGGCAACGCCGTCCCCGCCGGCGCCGAGCCGGTCGCGCAGGCCTACGCCGGCCACCAGTTCGGCGGCTACTCGCCGCGCCTGGGCGACGGCCGCGCGCTGCTGCTCGGCGAGGTCCGCGACGTCCACGGCCGCCGGCGCGACCTGCACATGAAGGGCTCGGGCCGCACGACCTTCGCGCGCGGCGGCGACGGCAAGGCGGCGGTCGGGCCGATGCTCCGCGAGTACGTGATCGGCGAGGCCATGCACGCGCTCGGGATCCCCACCACGCGGGCGCTCGCGGTCGTCGCCACGGGCGAGCAGGTGAGGCGCGAGACCCTGCTGCCGGGCGCGGTGCTCACCCGCGTCGCCGCCAGCCACGTCCGGGTCGGCACGTTCGAGTACGCCGCGCGCAACGGCGGCTCGGAGCTGGTCCGGCGCCTCGCCGACCACGCGATCGGCCGCCACCACCCGCAGGCGCGCGAAGCCGAGAACCCGTACCTGGCGTTCTTCGAGGCGGTCGTCGAGGCGCAGGCGTCGCTCGTGACCCGCTGGATGCTCGTGGGCTTCGTCCACGGCGTGATGAACACGGACAACATGACGATCTCGGGCGAGACGATCGACTACGGCCCGTGCGCGTTCATGGAGGCCTTCGACCCGGCGACCGTGTTCAGCTCGATCGACCACGGCGGGCGCTACGCCTACGGCAACCAGCCGCCCGTCGCCCAGTGGAACCTCGCCCGGCTGGCGGAGACGCTCGTGCCGCTGATCGACGTCGACGCCGAGGCGGCCGTCGGGGCGGTGACCGAGGTGCTGAACACGTTCCCCGAGCGCTTCGACGCGCACTGGCAGGCGGGCGTGCGCGCGAAGCTCGGCCTCCGCGAGGCGCGGCCGGACGACGCGGCGCTCGTCCGCGACCTGCTGGGGCTGCTGCACGCCCAGCAAGCCGACTTCACCGCCGCCTTCCGCGCGCTGTCGGCGTGGGCGCGCGGCGACGGCCAGCGCGCCGCCGCGCCGTTCGCCGACGGCGCCGCGTTCGAGGCGTGGGCGGCGGACTGGCGGGCGCGGCTGGAGGCGGAGGGCACGGCGCCCGCGGCCGCCGCCGGCGCGATGGACCGCGTCAACCCGGTCTACATCCCGCGCAACCACCTGGTCGAGGACGCGCTCGCGGCGGCGACCGCCGGCGACCTCGAGCCGTTCGAGCGGCTCGTCGCCGTCGTGACCCGCCCGTACGAGGAGCGCCCGGGGCTCGAGGACCACGCTGCGCCCGCGCCGGACGGCGACGGGCCGTACGTCACGTTCTGCGGCACGTGAGCGCGCCACTATCGTCGGTCGCTCGAATATGACGACTTTCGCCGACCTCGGCCTCTCCCAAGAAGTCCTGCGTGCGCTGGCCGACGTGGGCTACGACTCGCCCAGCCCGATCCAGGAGCAGGCGATCCCGCACCTGCTCGGCGGCCACGACGTGATCGGCCAGGCCCAGACGGGCACCGGCAAGACCGCCGCCTTCGGCCTGCCCATGGTCCAGTTCGTCGATCCCGACGACGACGACGTGCAGGCGCTCGTGCTCACGCCGACGCGCGAGCTGTGCATCCAGGTCACGCAGGCGCTGCGCACCTACGCCAAGCACCGCGGCGTCGACCCCGTGGCCGTCTTCGGCGGCGCGCCGATCCGCGATCAGCAGGCCCGCCTCAAGCAGGGCGGCCAGATCGTGGTCGGCACCGTCGGCCGCGTGCTCGACCTCATCAGCCGCCACTCGCTGATGCTGCACTCCTGCCGCTACGTCGTCCTCGACGAGGCCGACGAGATGCTCGACCTCGGCTTCCTCGAGGACGTCGAGAAGATCCTCTCGCTGTGCCCGAACGGCCGTCAGACCGCGCTGTTCAGCGCGACGATGCCGCCGCCGATCGCCGCGCTCGCCGAACGCCACCTCTACGACCCCGTGACCGTCAAGGTCAAGGCGGCGACGCTGACGATCGACACCGTCGAGCAGTTCTACGTCGAGACGGCATCGCGCGAGAAGGTCGACACGCTGGTAGACGTGCTGCGCGCCGAGCGGCCGGACCAGGCCATCGTCTTCTGCCGCACCAAGATCCGCTGCGACCAGCTCTACCGCACGCTGCGCGACAAGGGCATGAGCGTCAAGGCGCTGCACGGCGACATGAGCCAGGGCGCGCGCGACGGCGTGATGATCTCCTTCAAGGAGGGGCGGCTGCCGATCCTCGTCGCGACCGACGTGGCGGCCCGCGGCCTCGACATCTCGACCGTCACGCACGTCATCAACTTCGACGTGCCCACGTCGCCCGACGTCTACGTGCACCGCATCGGGCGCACGGGTCGCGTCGGCCGCTCGGGCCGCGCGATCACGTTCGTCGAGGCGAAGCAGATGCGCGACCTCGAGGCGATCGAGAAGCACGCCAACACGAAGATCGCGAAGTGGAGCGAGGGCGCCCACGTGCCCCCGGCCAAGGCCGAGGAGCCGCGCCGCCGCCGCCGCCACGCGCGCAAGCCGCACGATGCCGAGACGATCACCGCCAACGGCGCGCGCTTCCGGTCGCTGATCGCGGGCGCCGGCCGCGCCGACGGCCTGTCCGAAGCCGACCTCGTGAGCGCCGTCCACGGCGCCGGCCTCGGGGGCGAGGACATCCGCAACGTCCGGCTGCTCGAGCGCTTCGCGCTGCTCGAGGTCCCGGAGGGCGAGGTCGACCGGGTCGTGTCGGCCGTCGACGGCGCCGACGTCGGCGGCGTCAAGCTGCGCCTCGAGCCGGTCCGCGGGTAGCGCGGCCGCGCACGCCCCCTGAGGCGATCCAGCGCCAGGGGGTGGCGCCGGATCGCGACGGACTGCGGAAACGCCGTGGCGTGTGCGCTCGGGCGCCGGCGGCGCCGGATCGCACACACGTGCACTTTTGCGCAGTCCGCGCCGATCCCGCGCCAGGGGGTGGCGCCGGGTCGACGCACCCGACGGCGGCGCGGGCGCGGGCTAGGGTGGCGGCATGTCCCACGCCACGATCCAGACGAACCACGGCGACATCGAGGTCGAGCTCTTCGACGAGGACGCGCCGAAGACCGTCGACAACTTCCGCAAGCTCGCCGCGGACGGGTTCTACGACGGCCTCGTCTTCCACCGCGTCATCAAGGACTTCATGGTCCAGGGCGGCTGCCCGCAGGGCACCGGGACCGGCGGGCCCGGCTACACGTTCGAGGACGAGTTCAACCAGCACAAGGTCGTCCGCGGCGCGCTCGCCATGGCCAACGCCGGACCGAACACCAACGGCTCGCAGTTCTTCATCGTCACCACCGACGAGGCGCCGTGGCTCGACGGCCGCCACACCGTCTTCGGGCGCGTGACGAGCGGGATGGACGTCGTCGACGCGATCGAGGGGCTGCCGACCGACCACCGCGACCGCCCGCGCGAGGACGCGCGGATGGAGCGCGTGACGGTCGCCGCCTGACGCGCGCGGCGCCGATCCGCCCTCAGTTGACGCGGATGCGCGCGGCGAAGCCCGTGCGCGTGACCTTCGCCGCGCGGACGAGCTGGATCCCGAGCGTCGGGCCGGGATCCGGCGCCGACGACTGCGCCGACGGCCGCACGACGTGCGCCGTCGCGCGCCGCGGGCGCTTCAGCGGCGTCACGCTGTAGCTCGCGAGCGCGCTGCGGATCTCGAAGCGCGCGATCCGCGACAGGGCGATCCGGCGCTCGCTCACCGTCACGCGCCGGCCGTCGCGCAGGAGGGCGATCACCTTCGCGCCCGCCCCGGTGCTCGGGAACAGCACGTCGACGGTGCCGCGCCGGCCGCTGCCCTCCACCTGCCAGCGCGTGTCGATCAGCGTGGGGCGGAAGCGGTGCCGGGTGATCACGCGGTACCCGCCGCTCGCCGTGACGCCGACCGCGCGCAGCTGCTCGAACGGGCCCGAGAACGCCCTGCCGACCGGGGACGAGGCGCGCGCCGACGTGCCGCGCGGGGCGGCGACGAGCCGCAGCGGCGTGACGCGCGTGTCGAGCGTGCGCCGCCCGATCTGCGAGGCCATGACGCGGCGGCCGGCGAGGTCGCGCACCCACACGCCGAACGAGGCCGGCGGCGTGCCGCCGATACCGCCGGCGGCCTCCTGCCGGGCGTCGAACAGGCGCGCGAGCTCGACGCCGCCGTAGGGGAAGGCGCCCTGGTTGACCGCGACGATCGCCGTGTTGTAGTGCGGCGTCGTCACCGCGAGGCGGCCGATGTCGGGGTCGTAGGAGTACAGCGCGGGCGGCCGGGCGCTGCGCATGCGCCCGAGGCCGGCGGCGACCGCGCGGGCCGCATTGCCCTGCATCCGCGCGGCGCCGAGGCGCGCGGAACCGATCCCCTGCGGGACCTCGTGGACGCCGAAGGCGAGCGCGGGCGCGAGGCCGCCGCCGCGCTCCACCCAGCGCGCGTAGGTGCTGAAGCCCTGGTCGAGCATCCACTTCGCCCAGCGGCCGTAGCTCGCGTTCGGCTGGACGGCTTTCGCCCCGGCGATGCCGATCAGCGCCTGCTGGACGAGCCCGAGCTTCTTCATCTGGTGCCAGCGCTCGAAGCCGAGGCCGCTGTCCCAGTTGAGGTAGCCGGCGTGGGTCCAGTAGCCGGAGATCGCGCGCGTGACCCACGCGCGCAGCAGCCGCAGCTCGCCCGCCGGCGGCACCGGCATGCCCGCGCGCCGCGCCTGCAGGTAGAAGCGCGTGAAGCTCAGGACGACGTTGGCGTACTCCGCAGAGTCGACGTTCATCCGCGCGCTCGGGCTCTCGTCGGGCAGGTAGTGGAAGCGCAGCCCGGGCCCGAAGTTGCCGGCGGCAGCGCCGCGCGGCCCGGCGTTGGCCACGAAGCCGCGGATGCGGGCGCGCGCGTCGCGCGCGAGCGTCCGGTCGGCGCCGTTGACCGTCGCGTTGGCGGCGGCGACGAGGATGTACCAGTTGATCTGGTTGAGCCGCAGGCGCGGGTAGCTCCAGAACGGGCTCGTGGCGACCTCGCGCACGCGCTGGCGGAGCATCTCGACCGTGCCGTCCGGCAGCCCGAGCGCGTGCCGCGCGAGGTAGGCGTGCGCGAGCGCGTCCATGACGTCGGCGTCGTAGACGGGGTGCTGGTCGTTGCCGTTCGCCATCGAGTTCGTCCAGCCCGGGGCGTGCGCCAGCCGCGTCCCCTCGACCGGCTCGGTGACGTAGGTGGGCGGCTGCAGGAAGCGCAGCGCCAGCAGCCGCGCCCGGTGGTCGTTGCGCGCCGCGCCGTGGTGGCCGGCCAGCGCCGCCACCGCGTGCGTGAGCAGCAGGTTGGCGTTGACCGACGTGTCGACGCCGCCGCCACCGGCGCGGTAGTGGCGGGCGTTCTCGCTCCACAGCCCGTCGAAGTGCTGCTGCGTGCGGTCGGCGAAGGCCCAGTAGGCCGCGTCGTCGTAGACGGCCGGGGCGTGCGCCGCGGTCGCGACCGGCTCCTGCGCGCGCGCGGCGGGAGCCGCTAGGAGCGCGAGGAGGGCGAGCGCGGGCAGCAGGCGCCGCCGCGCGAGAGCGTGGGAGGTCCGAGTCATGGGGAGCTGTGGCCGCCCGCGGGGAGGACCCGGCGGGTCTTCAGAGGCCGAGGGAAGCGTCGGTGCCGGCGCGCCGGGAGTCGTCGGCCGCCTGATCGATCCCGCCTCGTCCGCTGGGACGAGTGGCCTTTCGGTGTGTCGTCGGTTGCACTGGCTGGGACGGCTGCGCGCCTGCGAGGTTTCGCGGGCGTGAAAACCTCCACACGCCGGTAGCCTTCGTTGCATGTCGACCGTGGAGCAGCAGCCCGACGCGACCGCCAGCGGCGCGCGCGACGCCATCCCCGTGCAGAACCCGGCGACCGGCGAGGTCGTGCGGACCGTTCCGGTCACGGCGCCGGAGGACGTCGCGGGCCTGGTCGCCCGCGCCCGCGCGGCGCAGCCGGCGTGGGAGGCGCTCGGGTTCGAGGGTCGCGGGCGCGTGCTGCGCCGCGCCCAGAAGTGGCTGGTCGACAACGCCGACCGCGTGATCGACACGATCGTCTCCGAGACCGGCAAGACGCACGAGGACGCGCGCGTCAACGAGGTCACCTACGTGGCGCACGCCTTCGGGTTCTGGGCGAAGAAGGCGCCCGAGTACCTGGCCGACGAGAAGGTCCACTCCGCGAACCCGTTCATCCTCGGCCGCAAGCTGGTGGTCCGCTACCGCCCCGTCGGCGTCGTCGGGATCATCGGCCCCTGGAACTACCCGCTGACCAACTCGTTCGGCGACGCGGTCCCGGCGCTGGCCGCCGGCAACGCCGTCGTCCTCAAGCCGAGCGAGATCACGCCGCTGACCTCGATGCTGATGGCCGAGTGCATGGAGGCCTGCGGGCTGCCCAAGGACGTCTACCAGGTGGCGCCCGGCTACGGCGAGACCGGCGCGGCCCTGATCGACCACGCCGACATGATCATGTTCACCGGCTCCACCCGGACCGGGAAGAAGATCATGCAGCGCGCGGCGGAGACGCTGACGCCGGTGTCACTGGAGCTCGGCGGCAAGGATCCGATGATCGTCCTCGCCGACGCGGACCTCGAGCGCGCCGCCAACGCCGCCGTGCACTACTCGATGGCCAACGCCGGCCAGACCTGCATCGCGGTCGAGCGCGTCTACGTCGAGGAGCCGATCTACGACACGTTCGTGCAGAAGGTTGCCGACAAGGTCCGCGGCCTGCGCCAGGGCGAGCCGGGCGGGCCCGGTACGACCGACGTCGGCGCCGTCACGTTCCCGCCCCAGCTCGACATCATCAACCAGCACGTCGAGGACGCCAAGGCCAAGGGCGCGAAGGTGCTGGTCGGCGGCCACGCGAAGACCGACCGCGGGATGTACTACGAGCCGACGGTGCTGGTCGACGTCGACCACACGATGGACTGCATGCGCGAGGAGACCTTCGGGCCGACGCTGCCGATCATGAAGGTGCGCGACTCCGACGAGGCGCTGCGGCTGGCCAACGACTCCCAGTACGGCCTGGCCGCGTCGATCTGGACGCGTGACGCCGCCAAGGGCGAGCGGCTGGCGCGCGAGGTCGAGGCGGGCGTCGTCTGCGTCAACGACGCGTTCGTCAACTACCTCGCCACGGAGCTGCCGATGGGCGGCTGGAAGTCGTCCGGCCTCGGCTACCGCCACGGCGCCGGCGGCATCCGCAAGTTCTGCCGCCAGCAGTCGCTGCTGGTCACGCGCTTCTCGCCGACCAAGAAGGACCTGCACATGCTGCCCTACAAGGCGGGCACGACCGGGCTGATCACCCGCGTGACGAAGCTGCTCTACGGGCGCGGCAAGCGGGACTGACCGCTTGCCGGCGGCCGTCGCGTCAGGACGCGACGGCGATGTGGCGCGCGGCGGGCGCCGACTGCAGCGCCGTGAGCTCCTTGCGCAGGGTGATGCGGCCGCGGTGCTGCAGGCCGTGGACGGCGTCCTCGGAGCGGCCGATGCGCTCGGCGATCTCGCGCGGCGACAGGCCGAGCACGAAGCGCATCACGATGACGTCGCGCTGCTCGGGCGGGAGCTTCTCCAGCGCCGTCTGCAGGTCGCGGGCCCGCTCGCGGGAGACGTCGACGTCCTCGAGGTCCGGCGAGCGCACCTCCTCGCACGGCACGGCGCGGCGGGCGCGCATGTGGTCGATCGCGGCGTTGTGGGCGATGCGCAGGATCCAGGCCGAGAACGGCACCGCGCGCGGCTCGTAGCGCTGCAGCGCCGTCAGCAGCTTGGCGAAGATCTGCTGCGTGACGTCCTCGGCCTCGTGCTCGTCGCGCACGATCGAGCAGACGTAGCCGTAGACGTTGTCGGCGTAGCGCAGGTAGAGGAAGCGGATCGCGTCGGCGTCGCCCTGCTTGGCGCGGGTGACGGCGGTCAGGACGAGTCCTTCGGCGTCCTTGTTGTGCTCGAGGCGGCGGCGACGGAAGCGGTCACCACGCCCGTCGGCGGCGAGACGGTCGGCCTCGCGGCGCACGGCGGCAGGATGAAAAGCGATTGCGGCGGACTGGGGCATGAAGCCACTCCCCCCTGGAGGGCTGGGACTGCGGACGAAGCGCACTATGTCCCCCGCCTGTCACACCACCGTTAGGCTCGCTGTTAATTCTGGGTCAAATGTCCGTCTCTGGACGTATGTACGAGTTTCAACCGTAGACACCCCGTGCTATCGACCGCTCCATGACCGACGCCGCCGCCTCCGATCCGCCGGTCGACGACGCGCGCCCGGGGCCGGCGCAGCTCGGCTACAAGCTGCCCGTCCCGTACCGGGCGGTGTTCGAGTTCTTCCCGTCCGGCATCCTGGTCGTGGACTCCAAGGGGCACGTCCAGGGGACCAACCTCACCGCGAAGCGGATGCTGGGGCCGGCGCTCGACCGCGAGCGGCTGCGCTGCTGCGACGTGCTCGACTGCCGCCGCGCCGGCACGCCGCTCGCCGACCACTGCATCACCGACCTGGCGCTCGGGCACGACGGCCCGCTGCCCGAGGTGCGCGTCGACGTCCCGATCCGCGGCGGCGCGGTGTCGACCGTCTGGGTGACCGGCGCGCCGTTCGGCGGCGTCGACTCCGTGGTGATCCTGCAACTGCGGGCCGGCATCCCGGGCGACCGGCGCCGCCGGACCGAGCCGCACTGGATGGGCGGCCCGCGCCTGCGCGTGTTCACCCTCGGCCGCACCCGGGTGGAGAGCGGCGAGGGGCCGCTGGCCGGCGAGTGGCTGGGCCACCGCCCGGGCCACGTCCTGAAGTACCTGGTCACCCACCGAGAGCGCCTGGTGCCCGCCGACGAGCTGATCGAGGTGTTCTGGCCGGGGCCGGCCTCCGGCGCGCGCGGCGCCACCAACGTCCGGCAGGCGGTCCACACGCTGCGCGACCGCCTCGAGCCGCAGCGGGAGCGCCATGCGGGCTCCGCCTTCGTCGTCTCGCGCTCCGGCGGCTACGAGCTCGAGCGCAGCGCGATCTGGATCGACGTCGACGACTTCGAGGTGAGCGTGCGCGAGGGGCTGCGGGCGCTCGCCCAGAACGAGCACGAGACGGCCGAGGCGACGCTCGCCCGCGCCGCGGGCCTGTACCGGGGCGACTTCCTGGCCGAGGAGGCCTATGCCGAGTGGGCGTTCGCGGAGCGCGACCGGCTGCGCGACCTCGCCGGGCAGGCGCTGCGGGGCCTGGCCGAGACGAAGGTCCACAGCGGCGACCTCGAGGCGGCGACGGAGCACCTGCAGCGGCTGGCCGAGCTCGAGCCGCTCGACCTCGACATCCAGCGCGAGCTGCTCGCGCTGCTCGTCCGGCGCGGCCGCCACGCCGACGCGCACCGCCGCCACGAGCTGGTCCGCCGGCGCTACCGCAAGGCATTCGGCGAGGACCTCCCGTTCGCGCTCGCCGACGTCACCGCCGGCACGAACTCGTAGCCGCCGCGGCAGTTCCGGGCGTCCCGCCCGTTGAGTGGGTGTCGTCGCGGGCGCCGGTGTGGCGGCCGCCCGGTGGGGCCGCGGACTCCCCACCGGCGACGGGGCCACGAACGCGTGCGGCATACGCCGCGTGCCGGGCGCGGCCCCGGGCTCGGAGCCGTCATGCGGCGCCCGCGACGACGTCTTCTCAGCCGACGGAGGTGCGCAGCGGGACGCCGAGCAGGCGCTCGAGCTCGGCGACCGTCGCCGCCGGCTCGGTGTGGTGGACGACCGCCATGCCCGCGTCGCGCGCCGGCTCGAGGTTGTGCGGCAGGTCGTCGACGAAGACGACCTCCGCGGGCGGCAGGCCGAGGCGCTCGGCGGCCAGCGCGTAGATGGCCGGGTCGGGCTTGCGGATGCCGACCTCGCCGGAGATCACCGTGGCGTCGAAGAGGTCCTCCCAGCCCGTGCGGTCGTAGGAGTTGCGGCCCCAGGAGTTCGAGAGCAGCCCGGTGCGGACGCCGGTCGCCTTCGCGGCGGCGACGGCGGCGATCATCTCCGGCTCCGGCCCGATGCCCTCGAACAGGCGGTCGATCAGCCCGTCCGGCTCGACGCCGAGGCGCTGCGCCACGAGCGCCTCGAAGTCGCGGTCGTCGACGCGCCCACACTCGAAGTCGACCAGCGCGCGCCGCGCCTCGCGGTCCTCGCGGAAGGCGACGGCGAGGGCGGCGGGATCGAGGCCGTGGCGCTCGCAGAAGGCGCCGAACGACGCGAACAGGTTCGTCGTGAGGACGCCGCCGTAGTCGACGAGCAGGCCGCGTCGGGGTGGACCGGGCACGGCCCGGAGCGTAGTGTCGGCTCATGAGGCGCCTCGTCCTCGCGGCCTGCGGGATCGCCGGCGTCGCCGGCGCCGTCGTACCGGCGCTTGCCGCCGACCAGGTGGTGCGGGCCGCGGGCAACAACACATTCGAGCCGGCGTCGGTGACGGTGCAGACGGGCGACAGGGTGACCTTCCGGAACGAAGCGGGCTACCACAACGTGCGCTTCACCGATCAGGACCGGGCGCTCAACGATGTCTCGAACGAGAACTGGACGGTGTGGCGGGACTTCGACACCGCCGGCACCTACGACTTCTACTGCGAGGCGCACGCACCCTCGATGTCGGGTCGCGTGACCGTGGAGGAGCAGCCGGCGCAGCAGACGCCCGCGCCGTCTCCCGGCGCGACCCCGACCCCGACCCCGACCGCGACCGCGACCGCGGCGCCGTCGCCGACGGCCGGCCCGACGCCCACGCCGGCGCCCGCGGTACGGGTCCGCGTGCGCCACCTCCGGAGCGCCCTCTTGCGCGTCACCGTCCGCGACGGCGGGCCGCTCGTCCTGCGCGGCACGCTCACGCGGCGGCCGCTGCGCGGCGGCAGGGCCCGCCGCGCCCGCCGGGTGAGGCTGACGCTGCGCGAGGGCGTCCAGCGGGTGCGGGTCGCGCGCAGGCTGCGGCGCGGCCGCTACGTGCTGCGGCTGCGGCCGGCGCCGGACGTGATCCTCGACGGCGCGGTCGTGCGATTCGTCGTGCGCGGGTAGCCTCCCGCGGCGTGGCGAAGCAGCTGTGGCTCCTGCGGCACGGCGAGGCGGTCCCGCACGGCGCGCGGTCGGACTCCGACCGCGAGCTGACGCCGCGCGGCGAGCGCGAGGCGCGCGCCGCCGGCCGCGCGCTCGCCCGCGCCGGGATCGAGTTCGACGCCTGCTGGTCGAGCCCGAAGGTGCGCGCGCGCGACACCGCCGCCCACGCCGGCGAGGAGCTGGGCGTGGCGTTCGACGAGGTGTCGTCGCTGGCCGCGGGCTTCGACCGCGACGACGCGCTGGAGCTGCTGCACGCCCACGACGACGGCGCCTGCGTGCTCGTCGTCGGCCACGAGCCGGACTTCTCGCAGCTCGTGCACGACCTCACCGGCGCGCGCGTCGCGCTCGAGAAGGGGGGCGTGGCGGCGATCCTGCTCGACGGCGCCGCCGCGTTCCTGCTCGCCCTGCTGCGCCCGCGCGAGCTCGAGGCGATGGCCGGCGGCCCCGGCTAGGCGAGCGCCGCCGCCGTCACCGCCAGCGCCACCTCGGCGCGGCTGGCCAACGACGCGCGGAGCACGTGCTCGTCCCGGTTGTGGGCGGCGCCGCCGAGGGGGCCGAGCCCGTCGACGGTCAGCGGGATCGACGGCGCGAAGTGCGCCGCGTCGCTCGCGCCGCCGCGCGCGCGCCCCCGCACCGGCCGGCCGAGCAGCGCGCCGGCGTGCTCGAGCGCGGCCGTCGTCGCGGCCGTGGCGTCCATGCCGGGCCAGACGCGCAGCAGCTGCCGGTGCAGCCGGACGCCCGCGTGCTCCTCCGGCACGGCCTCGAGCACCGTCCGGAAGGCCGCCGCGTCGTCCGAGCGCAGGTCGCAGTACAGCTCGCCGGAGCCGGGGACGACGTTGAACGATTCGCCCGAGTTCATCACCGTCGGCACCGCGGTCAGGCGCTGCGGGCCGTGCGGGTCGTGCCGCTGCGCGACCGCCTGCGCGATCGCCGACAGCGCCAGCAGCGCGTTGCGCCCGCGCTCCGGCGCCGAGCCCGAGTGCGCGGAGCGGCCCTCCGCCTGGACGTGCAGCGTCCCGGCCGCCTTGCGCCGGACGACCACGCCGTCGTCGCCCTCCGGCGTGAGCTCGCCGCCCTCGAAGCACAGGCAGGCGTCCCAGCCGGCGAAGCGCTCGGCGTGGGCGAAGGGCGCGGTGCGCCACTCCTCGTCGCAGACCAGCAGCAGCGCGGCCTCGCCGAAGGCGTCGCTGCGCGTCGCGAGCGCGCGCATCACGCCGAGCGCCAGCACGACGCCGCCCTTCATGTCGATGGTGCCGGACCCGGTCAGGCGCTCGCCGTCGCGTTCGAGGCGGCGGTGGACGTCGTGCGCGACGACCGTGTCGACGTGGCCGACCAGCACCAGCCGCCGCGACCCGCTCCCGCGCAGGCGCGCGACGAAGTCCGGCGCGTGGGCGGGCGAGGAGCAGGCGGGACGCTCGACCTCGGCGTCGGCGGGCAGCAGCGCCTTGCAGATGGAGAAGCACTCCTCGGCGCCCTCCGTGTCGCCGGAGGGCGACGAGATACCGACCAGCGCCTCGAGCTCCCGTTCGGCATGACGGGCGATGTCGACGGCCTGCTCGGCGATCCATGCGTCCACGGCGGGCGACACTAGCGCCGGGGTAGCCTGCGGGGATGCCCGAGCTGCCCGAGGTCGAGGCGACCGCCCGGCTGCTGGACGCGGCGCTGGCGGGCGAGGTCGTCGAGTCGACGCTGGCGCCGGGCGTCAACGTGCTCAAGACGTTCGACCCGCCGCTGCACGCGCTCGACGGCGCGACCATCGCCGCGGTCCGGCGGCGCGGCAAGCTGCTGCTGCTCGACGCCGACGCGCCCGAACGCGGGCGCCTGACGCTGCTCATGCACCTGATGAGCGCCGGCCGCCTGCAGCTGTTCGACAAGCGCGCCTCGCTGCGCGACCGCACGTCGCGGCTGCTGCTGCGCCTGCCGGGCGACCGCGAGCTGCGGCTGCGCGAGTTCGGCACCAAGCAGGCGGCGTGGGCGCGCCTGTATGCGGCCGACGCGCTCGACGGCGACGACGCGCTGCGCACGCTCGGGCCCGAGGCGTGGCCGGACCCGCCGGCGCCGGACGACCTGCGCGATCGCCTCGCGGGCGCGCGGCCGCTGCACTCCGCCCTGCGCGACCAGCAGGTGATCGCGGGCATCGGGCGCACGTGGGTCGACGAGATCCTGCACGCGGCGCAGCTGTCGCCGTTCAAGCGCGGCGACGACCTCACGGAGGACGACGCCGTCGCGCTGCGCGCGGCGATCACCGGCGAGCTCGGCCGCGCCGTCGAGCACTACGTGGCGACCTGGAAGCTCCCGCTGCCGGACAAGCAGCAGAAGGTCGCGCGCGTCCACGCCCACCAGGGCGAGCCGTGCCCGCGCTGCGCGACGGTGCTCGAGGCGGTCTTCTTCGAGGACTACGTGATGACGTACTGCCCGCAGTGCCAGACGGGCGGGCGGATCCTCAAGGACCGGCGGCTGTCGCGGCTGCTCAAGTAGCGCGCGCGGCGAGATCACGGGGGCCGTGCGCGGCAGCCGGCTTGTGGTAGGCATCCCGTATGGAGACCGAGCGCAACGACGTCGACCAGCCGGATGAGATCGATCGCGTCCCCGACCTCGATCAACCCGAGTTCGGAGAGCACGACGAGCAGGCGCAGGAGGCCGAATGGGCCGAGGACGCTCAGGAGGGCGGCAGCTAGCGGTCGGGCGCCCACTCGCGGGCTGGCCGCTCCGACTGCGAGGATGCGGACGTGCCACCTCTCGCCGATCTCTGGGATCCCGCCGGCCCCTACCTGAACACCGCGAGCTACGGGCTGCCGCCGCGCACGGGGTGGGACGCGCTGCAGGCGGCGCTGGCCGACTGGCGCGGCGGGCGCACGAGCTGGGAGCAGTGGGGGGAGAGCGGGGAGCGGGCGCGGGCGAGCTTCGCCCGCCTCAACGGATTCGCCACCGCCGACGTCGCGAACGGCTCGAACGTGTCGCAGTTCGTCGGCATCGTCGCGGCGGCGCTGCCGGACGGCTCCACGGTGCTCGCGCCCGAGGCCGAGTTCACGTCGCTGCTGTTCCCGTTCCTCGCGCACGCGGACCGCGGCGTGCGGACGCGGACGGCGCCGCTCGAGCAGCTGGCCGAGGCGGTCGATGCCGATACGACGCTCGTCGCCTTCAGCCCCGTGCAGTCCGCCGACGGCGCGGTCGCCGACAGCGAGGCGATCATCGCCGCCGCGCGCGATCACGGCGCGCTCGTTCTGCTGGACGTCACGCAGGCCTGCGGCTGGCTACCGATCGACCACCTCGGCGCCGACTTCGTGACCGCCGCCGCCTACAAGTGGCTGATGTCGCCGCGCGGCAGCGCGTTCCTCGCGGTGGCGCCCGAGTGCCTGGACCGCCTGCCTCCGCTCGGCGCCAACTGGTACGCCGGCGAGGACTTCCGGACCTCCTACTACGGGCCGCCGCTGCGTCTGGCCGCCGACGCGCGCCGGCTCGACCTGTCGCCCGCGTGGTTCTCGTGGGTCGGCTCCGCGCCGGCGCTCGAGGCGATCGAGGCGGTCGGCGTCGACCGCGTGCACGCCCACAACGTCGCGCTCGCCAACCGCTTCCGCGCCGGCCTCGGGCTCGAGCCGTCGAACTCGGCGATCGTGTCGGCGGATGTGCCGGGCGCGCAGGAGCGCCTGGAGCGCGCGGGCATCCGCGCCGCCGTCCGCGCCGGCGCGCTGCGGGCGTCGTTTCACCTCTACAACGACGAGGCCGACGTGGACGCCGCGCTCGACGCGCTGGCGGCCTGAGAGATCCATCCAGCTTCCGTCTCGCGGAGAGACGGAACCTGGACGGGTTTCCGGCAGCCCGAGCGACGGCGCGGGCTAGCTCGCTCGCCATGATCGAGCCACGCACGCACCGAAATGACCTGATCGCAGCGACGCGTGCGTTGACCGCAGGCGCCGGAGCCGCGCGCCGCTCCTGACTCGCCAGAGGCGGCGCGCGCTCGCTGCTCGGTCCTCCGCAGCAGCGCGGCGGTTGGGCGACCTGTACCCCCTGATGATCCGGATCGCGTTCTCTTCGGCGGCGCACCAGTCGACCTCTCGGCGCTTCATCGAGCCAGTACCGCGACGCGGTGCAGTTCGGCGAGCTTCTGAGGGTTGCGGATTCCGTAGATCCGGGTGATCCGGCCGTCATGGACGGCGACGCTCACCGCCGTGTCGAACTCCCCCTCCGGATCGATCCTGAGGCCGGGCGCGCCGTTGAGCCAGGTGAGCGCGATCTGCACGCCCGGCACCTCGACGGCGAGGCGCGACAGCAGCCGGGCGACCGTCGTGGCGCCCGACACGGGCCGGAGGGCAGCGCGGACCACCCCTCCGCCGTCGGCCACCACGACGACGTCGGGTGCCAGGATGTCGAGCAGGCCTTCGAGGTCCCCGTCGGCGAGGGCCGCCCTGAATCGCTCCACCACGGCCTGCTGCTCCTCCGCGCTCACCGAGATCCGCGGCCGGCGGGCGATGACGTGCTCGCGCGCGCGGTGCGCGACCTGCCGCACCGCCGCGGGGCTCCTGTCGACGGTCTGGGCGATCTCGTCGTAGGGCAGATCGAACACCTCGCGCAACACGAAGACCGCGCGCTCGACCGGACCGAGCGTCTCGAGCACGGTCAGCATCGCGATCGACACGCTCTCGGCGAGCTCGACGTCCTCCGCCACGTCGGGGGCGGTGAGCAGCGGCTCGGGCAGCCACTCGCCGACGTACTGCTCGCGGCGGCGGGCGAGGGTTCGCAGCCGGTTGAGCGCCTGGCGGCTCACCGCGCGCACCAGGTACGCACGCGGGTCGCGCACCTCGCCGGCGTCCACGTTCGCCCAGCGCAGCCAGGTCTCCTGTACCACGTCTTCGGCGTCCGACCTGGAGCCGAGCATCTCGTAGGCGACGGTGAAGAGCAGGCTGCGATGCGTGACGAACGGATCGTCGGTCACGCGGGCACCGGGCTCCGCACCTCCGGGCTCGCCAGGGGCCGGAGCCCGCAGGCGGACGAGATGCCCTGCGCCTCGATGCCGAGGGCGGTGTTCATGCGGGCCGCCATGTTCGCGAGCGCGATCATCGCGGTCAGCTCCACGAGCGCGGGGGCACCGAGCTGATCGAGCAGCCGCGCGGACATCGCGTCGGTGACTGCGGAAGTGGTGTGCGTCATCGCCTCCGCGTACTCCATCACCTCACGCTCGAGCGGTGTGAAGACGGTGGACTCCCGCCAGCGCGGCACCTCCCGCGCCTTGGCGAGGTCGAGCTTCGCGTTGTGCGCCTGGTAGTAGCCGAAGTCCAGGCAGAAGCTGCAGCCCACGAGCGACACGGTCGCCATGTGGGCGAGGGACTTCAGCTGTGGGTCGCACGCATCCCAGGATTCGACCTTTCTCGACATCCCGAGCAAGGTCCTGAGCACACGCCGGTTGTGCCACATCACCGCGAGCGGGTCCGGGACGAAACCGAGCTGCCTCTTGCTGAAGTGCTTCGCGGCAGCTCCGAGGATGCCGCTGATCTCTGCTTTCGGGATCCGTGGGTTGCTGGCCATGCCGTCCTCCTGTGTCCGATTCTGTTCGGCATGGAGACACCGCCCGCCGGCGGCGTGTGACAGGGCGCGAGTGCGGGAGTCCCGCGGGTGCCGGCGGCTCGGCGGCAATGGGGGTTGGTGGGCATACTCGCGCCCATGACGATGCCTTCCGCCGGCGACCCCGCACCCGACTTCACCCTCCCTGACCAAGACGGGAACCTCGTGTCCCTGAAGGACCTCCGGGGGCACAGCGTCGTCGTTTATTTCTACCCGAAGGCCGACACCCCCGGCTGCACGACGCAGGCCTGCGGGATCCGCGACCGCCAGGCCGAGTACGCGGCGAAGGATGCGGTGGTGCTGGGCGTCTCGCCGGATCCCGTGGGGGCGATCAAGAAGTTCCACGGCGGCCAGGGG
>DATLGB010000085.1:0-17444 GCA_035540675.1 Solirubrobacteraceae bacterium
AGCCCGAGGCGGCGCTCCACCTCGGCCTCGCCGAGCACGTTCATCACCGGGTGCAGCGGCGGGCTGCGGCGAGACCCGGTGATCGCGACGCGCAGCGTGAGGAAGACCGCGCCGGGCTTGACGCCGAGCTGCTCGGCGTACTCCCGCAGCCACCCCTCCCAGGCGTCGAGCGACGCCCCGGCGCGGAAGACGCCGCGGTAGCGCTCGAGCAGCTCGCGCGCCGCGGCGGCGTCGCCGAGCGGCTGGGCCAGCTCGTCGGCGCCCGCGGGCGCGAAGGTCTCGGCGAAGAACAGCCGCCCCCCGAGCAGGACGTCGCCGAGCTTGCGGAAGCGCTCCGGCTCGATCCCGATCGCGCCCATGGTGTAGGCGGGGTCGCGGCGGAAGGCGTCGTAGAAGGTGATCAGCTCCTCGCGCGACACCGGCACGGTCTGCATGTCGTCGCCCTTGAGCGGGGTCATGATCTCGACCTCCTCGGGCGCGGCGAGCAGCCGGCTCAGGTAGCCGCAGACGCGGTCGTAGAGCTCCAGGCGCGACAGCCGGCGGACGTAGTGGCCCGCGATGTGCTCGAGCAGCCGCATGTCGACGACCGGGCCGGACACGTTGACCCGGTTCGGGTCGAAGTGGCGGATGAAGTCCTCGTGCGGGTAGGCGTCGAGCTCGTCCGGGTGCGGCCACAGCACCCGGGTGATGAAGTTGCGGAACGCCGGCGGCAGGTAGCCCTGGCGGTCGAAGTAGCCGAGCACGGAGATGTCGCCGCGGCGCTTGGACAGCTTGCGCTTATGCATGTCGCGCAGCACCGGCGTGTGCACGAAGCGCACCGGCTCCCAGCCGAAGGCCTCGTAGATGAGCACGTGCTTCGGCGTCGAGGAGATCCACTCCTCGCCCCGCACGACGGTCGTCACGCGCATGAAGTGGTCGTCGACCACGACGGCCAGGTGGTAGGTCGGGAAGCCGTCGGCCTTGAGCAGGACGGAGTCGTCGAGCGTGGCCGGGTCGAACTGGATCGCGCCGCGCGCCAGGTCGTGGACCTCGACCAGCGGGCGGTCGGGCACGCGCAGGCGGACGACGTGCGGCTCGCCGGCGTCGGCGCGCCGCTGCGCCTCCTCGGGGTCGAGGGCGCGGCAGTGGCGGTCGTACATCGTCGGCTGCCCGGCCCGGCGCTGCGCCTCGCGCACGGCGTCCAGGCGCTCCGGTGTGCAGAAGCAGCGGTAGGCGCCCTCCGTCCGCAGCAGCTCGTCGGCCGCCGCGCGGTACAGCGGCAGCCGTTCGCTCTGCACGTACGGCCCGTAGGCGCCGCCCTCGCGCGGCCCCTCGTCGGGCAGCTCGTCGAGCCAGTCGAGCACGGCGAAGATCTCCGCCAGGCTGCGCTCGTCCAGGCGCGCCTGGTCGGTGTCCTCCACGCGCAGCACGAACACGCCCTCGGTGCCGCGGGCCAGCGCCCGGTTGAGGATCACCTGCATGGCCGTCCCGATGTGCGGCCGCCCGGTCGGGCTCGGCGCGACGCGCGTCACCTCCGCGCCGGGCGGCAGGTCGCGCGGCGGGTAGAACGCCTCGGCCGCCGCGATCGTGGTGGGGACGCCCGTCGCGGGCTCGGTCGGTGTGGCCACGCCGACATCCTAGGCACGCACCCGCGGCCGCTCCGCGCACCGCGCCGCCGCTAACCCTCGAAGCCGAACTCGCCCGGCGGCCGCTCGCGGGCCGGCGGCTGCGGCGCTGCGGCGGCGGGCCGTTCCGGCGCCGCCGGCCGGCGGGCCGTGGGGGCGGGGCGCTGCGGTGCCGCCGGCGCCTCGAAGGCGAACTCGCGCCGGACGCGCCGGACCTGCCGCGACGGCCGCGCAGCGCCGGACGCGTCCCGGGCCCGCGGGGCGGCCGCGCGCGGTGGCGCCTCCGCGCGGGGCGCCGCGGCCGCGGCCGCCGGCGCCGGGCGCGCCGGCGGTCGCGCCGGGTTCGGCGCGCGGTCCGCCCGGCGGACCGTGCGCTCGGCGCGCTCCACCGCCGCCGCGCGGCTCGGCGCCGGGCCCGGCCCCTGCTCGGCCGCGACGGCTCCCCCGCCGGCGATGGCGGCGGTCGACGCGACGACCGCGACCGCCTTGGCCGAGGTGAGCGCCTCGAAGGCCGCCTGCGCCCGGACGACGCGCTCGCCCAGGCCGGCGGCGGCCGCTTCCAGCGCGCGCGTGAAGATCCCGCCGGCGTCGCCGCCGCCCGCCGCGCCGGCGCCGGCCGCGAGCAGGCCCGCCGGCAGCACCGCGCCGAGCGCCGGCTGCGCCTCGTACAGCGACCGCAGCGCGGCGCGGCACGACGAGCAATGACGCAGGTGCGGGCGCAGCGCCGCCATGTCGTCCGGGCTCGCGTCCCCGTCGACCACCGCGCACAGCACCGGCTGCCAGCGCTCGCACGCGGCGCCCGAGTCGATGTCGGCGAAGCGGCGCAGGAAGCGCGCCCGCCCCTCGGTCAGGCAGCGGTTGACCTTCGTGTAGCTCCAGCCGAGCAGCTCGCCGATCTCGCTGTACGAGCTGCCGTCGGCCTTCAGCAGCAGCGCGCGCACCTCGTCCGGCCGGCACCCCTGCAGCGCCTCGGCGGCGCGCGCCACACGCTCGAAGCCCGCCATCCGCTCGCCGGCGTCGGCGACGTCGGGCGACGGGTGCGCGTCGAGGTCGACGTCCTCGTTCGGCACGAGCCGCTGGCGGCTCGCGCGGATCCGCATCGCCTCGTGCTTGACCACGGTGCGCAGCCAGCTCGCCTCCGTGGCCGCGTCGACGCCGTCGAGCCGCTCGAGGTAGATCTCGAGCGCGCGCTGGTAGGCGTCCTGGGCGTCGTCGGCACACAAGCTGTGCGCCCGCGCGAGCCGCAGCAGCGACGCCGCGTTGTCCTGGATGACCGCGAGCACGCGGTCGTGTCCCTCCCGAGCCTTCTGCATGGTTCGCGCCCTCCGTTGCGCTCCGCCGGCTGCTTCAACCGCTCAGACGGCACGGATCCGCGATTTCGGCCCCCGTGCCTGCCGCGATCGAACCAGCGGCCGCCGGCCGCCGCGGACGGCGTGCGTGAGTTGTTCGCGCCGCGGCGCACGATTGGCACGAAGCGTGCAGTTGCGGCGCGGCCCGCCCCTACCGGACCGTCGCGGCCCCCGCCGCCGCTCGCAGCGCCTCCCGCAGGCACGCGGGGTCGGCCGGGTCGAGCCCGACCCGCAGCGCGACGGTCCCGCCGCTGTCGTGGCGGATCTCGATGCGGCCGAGCCGCGCGAAGAGGGCGAGCATCGCGCGGTTGTCCGTGAGCAGCGTGGCGCTGAACTCGCGCACGCCGAGCGCGCACGCGCGGGCGGCGATCCGCTCGAGCAGGATCCAGCCGAGCCCGCGGTGCTGCCACTCGTCCACCACGGTGACCGCGGCCTCGGCCACTTCGCCGTACGGCCGCTCGCGGACGAAGCGGGCGACGCCGACACCGCGGCCGCCCGACGGGTCGAGCGCGATGAGCGCCTCGTGCTCGACGTGGTCCACTTCGGTGAGGTAGGCAAGCTCGGCGACGCTCAGGCGCTTCTTGACGCCGATGAAGCGCGCGTAGCGCGAGTCGTCGCCGAGGCGCTGGAAGCCCTCCGCGAGCAACGGCTTGTCGTCGGGCACTATCGGGCGCAGGATCACCTCGCTGCCGTCGCGCAGCGCAGCGGCACGCGCTCACCGCGCGGAACGCCGGTCAGCGCGGTCGGCGCCTCCGCCGCCTCGATGCCGCGGCGGTACGCGTCGAGGCGCGCCTGCGCCTCCTCCTCGGTGTCGTGCACCGACAGCGGCGCCGGGGCGCCGTCGAGCAGGACGCGGTAGCCGCCCTGCGGCGCGGGCTCGACCCGGAAGCGCATCAGCGGCGAGGATTGCGCGACATGGTGCGAGCAGGACAGCACATCGAGAGCCGCTCGACCGGGGAGCGCGTCCGCTTCCTGCGGACGGCCGCCGACACGGACGGGGCGCTGCTCGAGTTCGAGTCGTGGTGGCCGCCCGGCGACCGCGCGGGGGCGCACGTCCACCCGAACATGGAGGAGCGCTGGGAGGTGCTGGCCGGCCGGGCCCGCTTCCGCATCGGCGACGTCGAGCACGAGGCCGGCCCCGGCGAGGCGGTCGTCGCCCGCGCAGGCGTCGCGCACCGCGCCTTCAACCCCGGGCCGGAGCTCGCGCACCTGCGCATGAGCATGCGTCCCGCTCTGGATTGGGAGGACTTCATGGTCGCGCTGTTCGCGCTCGACCCCCGCGACGGCGCCGGCCTGCGGGAGCTGCTGCGGCACCACGCGCACCTCGTGCGCCCCTCCTGACCCGCACGAGGGGGCGTTTCCACCTCCACCCCCGCCGGCACACGAGGTGGAGGTGCTCCGCGCTCGCTGACGGACGTTTTCCACCTCCACCCCCGCCGCCGCGCGAAGTGGAGGTGCCGCCTCGTGCTCAGGGAGCGAGGCCGAGGGTCTCGCGCACGGCGCCGAGCGCCGGCTTGGCGTTGAAGCCCGCGTCGAGCAGCAGCGGGACGCGATCGGCGCCGAGCCAGGAGTACTTGTCGGCGACGCCCCAGACCGTGAAGCGCGTGCATGCCGTCACCTCGGCGCACGCCGCGGCGGCGTCGCGGAAGACGGCCGCCTGCTGCTCGAGGCGCGCCGCCAGCGTCTCCGAGTTGCCGTCACCGCGCGCGTCCACGTCCATCTCGGTGATCTGGACCTCGAGGCCCATCTGCTCGTAGATCCGCATCGTGTTCACGAGCGCCTGGCGGCTCGGGGCGTGGCCGATCGCCGTGTGCAGCTGCAGGCCGACGCCGTCGATCAGCCCGAGGCCCTTCAGGTGCCGGGCGAGCTTGACGACCGCCGAGCGCTTGGCGTTGTCGACGTCGGCGTCGAGCTCGTTGTAGAAGAGCTTCGCCGACGGATCGACCTGCCGCGCGACCGCGAACGCCTTCTCCACGTACGACGGCCCCAGCCGGTCGTAGAACGGGTTGGACCGGTACTGGCCGCGCGCGTCGAAGGCCTCGTTGACGACGTCCCACTCGCGGATGGAGTCCTTGTAGCGCGTCATGACCGTCCGCACGTGGGTCTGCAGCGCCTGGTCGACCTCGCTCGAGAACAGCAGCCGCGCGACCCACAGCGGCGTCTGGGTGCCGAATACGAGCGTGTGGCCGCGGACCTGCAGGCGGCGCGTGCGGGCGAACGCCACGAGCTCGTCCGCGGCGGCGAAGTCCCACACGTCGCGCCTGGGCTGCGTCCACTCCATCTTGAGCTCGTTCTCGGGGCTGAAGGAGCTGAAGGAGCTCGCGAGCGCGGCGCCGAGCGCCGGGTCCTGCTCGAGGTGCGCGAGCTGGACGGCGGTGCCCAGCGGGACGCGCCGGGCGGCCGACGGGGCGGTCGCCGGCGCCGGCGCCGGAACGGGTGCCGGCGCGCCGGCCGGCGCGGGCGCGGCGGGCAGGCGCAGCCGGTCGAGCTTCGTGCGGCAGCGGGTGCGGCGCGGCAGCGCGACGCGCAGGCGGTGCGGGCCCGGCGCGAGCGCGACCTTCAGGCGGCGCTCGGCGAAGCGGCGACCGACCGGGACCGGCAGCGGCGTGCCGCCGTCGATGCTGAGGAGCAGCGGCGTGCGGCGCGAGCAGCCGCGGCCGGCCAGCCGCACCACGATCTCCGACACCTGGCCGGTGGCGACGCGGCGCGACGCCACGCCGCCCGGCCGCACGAGCAGCACCTTGCCGCGCGCGGCCTGCTCGGCGCGCACGACGACGGCGCGCTCACCGCGCAGCGTCTCGCCCTCGACGACCAGCGTGCCGGCGTGCGCCGGCACGGCGCAGCAGAGCGCAGCCATCCCTGACGCCGCCCCCGCGGCGAGCTTCCAAGCCCCCGACATCTTCCTGAAACATAACGAGGTCAACGAACGGACCTTGCGCGTACGCGCGATGACCCTCTGCGGCGCCGCCGGGAACGGCCTCCGGGACCGAACCGCCACCGCCGTTCGTATGCTCTGCCGATGCGGGTCGGACTCGTGCTGGGCGCCGGAGGGGTCCTCGGCGGAGCGTGGCACGTGGGGGCGCTGGATGCCATCGCCGCCGAGACCGGCTGGGACCCGGGCAGCGCCGACCACCTCGTCGGCACTTCGGCCGGCTCGATGATCGCGGCGCTGCTCGCCGCCGGCGTGCCGCCGTGGTTCATGCGGGCGCATTCGGCCGGCGAGACGTTCGAGGGCCTGCTCGACGCCGAGGGCAATCCGGCACACGAGGCGGACCGCTCCGGCGGCGCGGTGTTCCGCCCGCACATCGGCCTCACGCGTCCCGGCCCGGCGTCGTGGTCGCTGGCGCTGCGCACGCTGCGCGACCCGCTGCGCCACACGCCGACCGCGTTCGCCGCCGGCTGGCTGCCGGAGGGCATCATCTCGACCGAGCCGCTCAAGCGGCAGGTGCGCCGCGTCGTCCCGCGCGGGTGGTCCGCGCACCCGGCGCTGTGGATCGTCGCCTGCGACTACGCCACGGGCCGCCGCGTGGCGTTCGGCCGCGACGACGCGCCGCCGGCCGAACTGGCGGACGCGGTGGCGGCATCGTGCGCCATCCCGGGCTTCTACCGCGCGGTGCGCATCGGCGGCCGCCGCTACGTCGACGGCGGCGTGTACTCGATCTCCAACGCCGACGTCCTGCGCGGCCGCGACCTCGACCTCGTGATCGTCTGCAACCCGATGTCAGGGCGCCCCGGCGTCGCCAAGCGCCTGCGGCGCGAGGCGGAGAGGCTGCTGAGCGAGGGCACGGACGTCGTCCTGCTCGAGCCGAGGCGGCCGCTCGGAGGGAACCTGATGTCGCGCGCGCGCCGCAACGCCGTGATGGCGCAGGCCTTCGACGAGGTCGCCGAAGCGGTCCGGGCGCGGCGGGCGCAGCTGGCGGGCCTGCCGCAGGGCGAGCCGGTCGCGGTGCGGCGACCGGCCGACGCAACGCCGGAGGTCTGGATGCGCCTGCGCGAGGACGTGCTCGCGGCCCGCGCCGCCTGAAGCGCGCGCCAGGCCTTGAAAGGGCCCGCGGCGCATGAAAAGGTCAGTCCACAAACGCATCTATCGGGAGGAGATGCAGTGCAAAGTCGTGGACGCACCATCGCGGCGGTGCTGGGGGCACTCGCCGTTCTCGCCGTACCGGGCATCGCAGGAGCCCACCCGGAAGGCGGCGACGACACGAAGGACTTCGGGTACTTCGAGGACTCGCCGGCGTTCGACCCGAGCCACTCGTCGCACGGGAACGCCGACCTGGCGAGCCCGAACATGTGGCACACCGCGAACCGGATGAAGACCGGAGTCACGAACTCCGACCTGGCCTTCTGGAAGGAGGGCGGGGTCCGCGGGCGCCACCAGGAGCTCGCGGCGGCCGGCAACTACGACGGCTTCCGGCTGTTCGACATCAAGGACCCGGACAATCCCGTCCTGGTCTCCGACTTCCGCTGTCGCGGGCCGCAGAACGACGTCTCGTTCTACCGGGCGCAGGACCGGCTGCTGTTGATCCAGTCGATCGACCGCCCGCAGACCACGTCCGACTGCGCGACGAGCGCGGACACGCCCGTCGCGGCCGGCGTGCCGGCGTGCGAGCCGACACCGGAGATCCCGGCGCCGGACTGCCCGTCGGCGGTGCGGAACCTCTTCCAGCCCGGCTTCGAGGGCCTGCGGATCTTCGACGTGACGCGGCCGGAGGCGCCGGTGCAGATCGCCTCGGTGCCGACCGCCTGCGGGTCGCACACGCACACCACGATGCGCGACCAGGACGACCAGCGGGCGATCATCTACGTGTCGTCGTATCCGACGGGCGCCAGCCCGACGCCGGCGGGCGCCGCCGACTTCGGTGGCCCGCGCTGCACGATCCCGCACGCCCGGATCTCGATCGTCGAGATCCCCGACAAGGCACCGCAGAACGCGCGCGTGCTCAAGGAGCAGTTCCTGCACGCCGACACGCTGCCGTTCCTCGGGGCGGCCGGCTCCGGCGGCTCGGGCGCCATCGGCTGCCACGACATCACGGCGTACTACGAGGACCAGAAGCAGAAGCCGGCAGGGACGCGGGCGTCCCAGGCGCGCAACCCGCGCGGCGTGGCCGGCGCGGCCTGCCTCGAGGAGGGCCAGATCTGGGACATCACGCAGCCGGAGAACCCGACGACGCTGGGGCCGCACACCCACATCCGCAACCCGTTCATCACCTCGGGCGTGCCGGGCACGTTCAAGGGGCTGTTCCACACGGCCTCGTTCACGTGGGACGGCCAGGTGCTGCTGTTCACGGATGAGTGGGCCGGCGGCGGCGGCCACGGCTGCGACGGCCCGCAGGACACGCGCGGCAACGTGTGGTTCTACGACAACGTCGTGCCGGGCACCCCGGAGGCGCCGCTGTACGGGCGCTTCATCATTCCGCGGGCGCAGCCGCAGCAAGAGGTGTGCACGATGCACAACGGCAACGTGATCCCGACCAACGACGGCTACTTCGGCGTCTCCTCGGCCTACGAGGGCGGCACGTCCGTCTTCGACTTCACCGGCGTGGAGTCGAACACGCCGATGTTCCTCGAGCACGACAGCCCGACGGACACTGCGCCGCCGACCGTCGCGCGCGAGATCGCGTTCTTCGACGAGCAGGGCGTGGACGGTCGCGGTCGCGACGACGTGTGGTCGTCGTACTGGTACAACGACCGCATCTTCGCCAACGGCGGCCTCGGCCGGCCGCACAACCCGGGCGGCCGCGGCTTCGACGTCTACAAGCTGCTCACCAAGAACGGGCGGCTCGTCGACGGCTCGGGCAACCCGACGTTCGGCCCGGGTGACGATCCCGCGGCTCCGGGCGTCCAGGAGTACAAGGCGCGCAAGCAGCCCTACTCCAACCCGCAGACGCAGGACACCAACCAGAAGGTCGGCGGGCCCTAGCCCGCCGGCGCGGGAGGGGACGGCCGACCGGCCGCCCCCTCCGCGCGCGACGCGTCAGCGGACGCGCAGCTTCAGCGTCGAGACGCGGCGCTCGCCGGACTCGACGTTGCCGGCCAGGTCCAGCAGGTACGTGCCCTTCTTGAGGCGCTTGCTGAGCTTGAGCTTCATCTTGCCGGCGCCGTTGAGGCGCGCGAGCGTGCCCGTCCCGAACGCCTTGGAGCCCTTGCGCAGCCGGGCGCCGAGGTTCGTGACCGGCTCGGAGCTGCGCAGCTTGACCGCGAGCGCCTTCTTCTTCGGGCGCTTGACCGAGCTCGACGCGAGCTTGACCGGCAGGGCCTGGGTGTTGTTCGCGCCGCCGTCCGAGCCGCCACCGGTGCCGCCGCCACCCGTGCCGCCGCCACCGCTGCCGCCGCCGCTGCCGCCGCCGCTGCCGCCGCCACCGGTGCCACCGGTGCCGTCACCGCCGCTGCCGGCGCCGGCGCCGCCGTCCTCACACGGGGCGACCTTGTACTTGCCGGTGTTCTCGGTAGGCGCGCCGTCGGGCATCGTGTCGAGCACGTGGCTGACACCGCGGGAGTACGGCGGGGCCCCGGCCGGCAGCGTCCGGCCCTGGCCGCTGTTGACGTAGATGCCGTCGAGCGACGTGCCGTTCGCGCCGCCGATGTCGGCCGGGACGACCAGCTGGATCACGCCGTTCGGGCCCTCGAACATCGCGCCCTCGGTGGTGCCGCGGTAGACGCTCGCGCCGGTGAGGCCGACCGGCCCGAGCGGGTTGGCGATGAACTCCCCGTGCTCGTACGCGACCGCGCCGGTGAAGTCGAGCAGCGCGCGCACGAAGATGAAGTTCCCCTCCGGCGTGTCGGGCGTCCGGAAGTACATGTTCCACGACTGCGAGATCCACCCCGACGGGACCGCGGCCTTGAGGTCCTTGACCGTGACGTTGTACGTCGTGGCCTTCGCGGCGTTCGCCGGGTCGTGGCGCAGGAACGCGTTGATCAGCTCGGTCGAGCCGGTGCGCTCCGCCTCCGGCACCTGGATGTGGTTCTGGTCGCCGGCGGCGTCCTTGACCGCGAGCCCCGAGCAGGGCACCGGCTTCTGTTCCGCGGCCGTGGCGGGTCCCCCGACCGCCACGGCTCCGAGCGCCGCGACGGCGGCCACTGCGGCGGCCGTGCGGGACATGACATGGGTAGGCATGTGCGCGTGAACGTCGCCGGCGCCCCGAACTTGTGCCGATCGGCACGCCGGCCCGATCAGTACGCGGTGGTGCAGGTCCGGTGCGGCAGCGCGTCGCTGTACGGGCGGCCCTGTCCGCGGTTCCACAGCCAGTTGTCGAGAATGCGCGGCGGCACCCCCAGGCGCGCCGCGATCGCCTCGCACGCGTGGACGGCACAGGCCCGGATCTCCACCTCCTCGCGCGAGCCCCTCGCGAGCTCCTCCCCCGCGTCGACGCGCGCGGCCAGCGCGTCGTCGTAGCGCAGGACCCCGTCGACGCGCAGGACGTGGGGCACGAGGTTGTCGGCGAAGATCGTCAGCCGGTCGACGTCGGCGTACGTCGCCACGCCCGCCAGCACGAGGTCGTTGGCGGCGATCTGCGCGCGCTTGTAGAAGCCCGGGTCGTCGAACGAGCGCAGCGCCGCGAGCTGCACCGCGAGCGCCTCGGCGCCGGTTGTCGCCACGGCCTCCAGCGCCGGCCGCTCCCCCAGCCACTCCCCCAGCTCGTTGAGCGCCCGCGCGTAGAGCGCCATCAGCGCGTGGTCCGGACCCTGCCCCAGCACCGCGGCGACCTCGCCCGGCCCCAGCTCGCGCAGCTCGGCTGCCGTCCACGGCGAGCCGCGCGCGCTCAGCCGCCGCGTCATCTCGTCGGTCCCCGTGCCGAGGGCGTCGAACCAGCCCGAGCCGAAGTTGATCGCGTCGAGGATCAGGACGAAGCGCGCCCGCTCCTCGAGCGGCGCGTCCAGGTCGACCAGGTCGGGGTCGAACCCGACGGTGCCGCCGGGTTCGACGGGTGCCGACAGGTCGATGCGGACGTGCTGGGCGGCGCCCGCGATCGCGGCGCAGCGGCGGCGAACGTCGTCGAACAGGCCCATGCCGCCAGACTACGGACGTCCCATGCGCCGCCTCCTGCTCCTCACGCTGGTCGTGCTGGCGGGCTGCGGCGGGTCCTCGCCGCGTGCGCCGGACGCGCCCCAGCCGGTCTCGCTCGCCCTCGACTTCGCGCCCAACGCGGTCCACGCGCCGATCTTCGCCGCGCTGCGCGGCGGCCACGACCGCGCGCACGGCATCCGGCTGCGCGTGCGGCGCCCCGGCAGCGGGCCCGACGCGCTCAAGCTCGTCGCCGGCGGGAAGGTCGACGTCGGGCTGCTCGACATCCACGACCTCGCGATCGCGCGCGCGGGCGGCGCCGACCTCGTCGCCGTGGCGGCGCTCGTCGACCGGCCGCTCGCCGCGCTGATCGCTCGTCCGGGGATCCGCCGCCCGCGCGACCTGGAGGGCAGGACCGTGGGCGTGTCGGGCCTGCCGTCGGACCCCGCCTTCCTGCGGGCGATCCTCGAGCACGACGGCGGCGACTACGACCGGGTGCGCCAGGTGACGATCGGGTTCACGGCCGTGACGCGGCTGCTGAGCGGCCGCGTCGACGCGGTTCCGGCCTTCTGGAACGTCGAGGGCGTCGAGCTGCGCCGGCGCGGCCTGCGGGTGCGCGAGTTCCGCGTGGAGGACTACGGCGCGCCGCCGTACCCCGAGGTCGTGGTGATCACGTCGCGCCGCACGCTCACCGAGCGCCGCGAGGCGGTCGAACGGACGATCGCGGCGCTGCGCGACGGAATGCGCGCGACGTTCGCGCGGCCGGACGACGCGGCGCGCGCGGTGGCCGCCGCCGCGCGCGGCGAGGTGGCGCCGGTGCGGGCACAGCTGGACGCGCTGCGGCCGGTGTTCGCGCGCGACCTCCGCCTCGACCGGCCGGTGCTCGAGGCGTGGGCCGACTTCGACGCGCGCATCGGCATCGTCGATGAGCGCCCCGACGTCGACCGGGCGTTCGACTTCGGCTTCTAGGCGCCTTCGGCGCGCGTGAGCTCGAGCATGCGGGCGCAGGCTCTCGACAGGTAGCGCCGGCGCTCGCGCTGGCCGACGACCCGGAAGCCGAGCGCCAGGATCGGGTTGGCGTCGCGAGCGACGCGCGAGAACGAGTGGATGTGGAACTCGACCTCGCCGGTGTCCATCCACTTCCAAACCTCCCACGACATCTCGCCCTGCTCGATGTGCCCCGCGAGCGTCCGGTACGGCCAGCCCCAGACGTGCAGCGGCCGGCCGTCGCTGACGCGCTCCTCGTCGACCACCGCCCCGACGCGGCAGCCCGACCACAGGCGGATGCCGTGGAAGCGCAGCTCGAGCAGCATGTCGCGCCCCTCCAGCGGCGCGTCGACGTCGTAGTGGGCGCGCACGATCGACGGGTCGGCGAAGCGGTAGTCGCGCAGCAGCCGGCACGCGAGCGCGAACGTCCCGTCGGGCAGCGGCGGGCCGGGCGGCTCGAAGCCGAGCGGCTGGCAGTAGTCGTCCTCCCGCCAGCTCGGGTCGTCGGGGTCGAAGGCCTCGACGTCGTAGTTCACGGGCCGCTCGCGCAGCGCCGCCAGGCGCTCCTCGGCCGTCACGGCGCCTCGGCGCGCCGGGTGAGCACCTCGAGGCGCCCGTGACGCCGGCCGCCGGCGAGTCCGACGATCCGCTCGAGCATCGACACCCACATGTGCGTCTGGCTCTCCTTGGCCATCCGCAGGACGTCGTAGAGCGCGTGGACCGTCCGGGTCGCGCTGCGCGCCCACGACTCGATCTCGAAGCGCAGCAGGTCGCCTTGGCGGTACGCGCGGAACTCGATCTGCCCCGCTTCGAGGTGCCCGTCGAGCGTGGCGAGGCGGAAGGACGTCGGCGTCGTGTCGACGACCCGCACCGGCCCGTCCCACGGCGCGGCCATGCGCACGACGTACTCGTCGTTCGTGGCCATGCGGCCCTCGTCGCCCTGCACCTTCTGGAAGGAGGCGAACTCGGTGGGGGCGACGCAGTCGACGTCGCGGGCGACGCGGCGGATGACCTGTTCGGGCGTCATCTGCGCGCCGGCGATGGTCACCGCGTAGCGGCGGTGGAAGAGCGGCCCGGCACCGTGCCGCGGCGCCTGGACCTCGTCGTGGCCGGCGGCGTGCGGCAGTGGCGGCGGCAGCAGCTCGTCCCAGGGCGCGGCGCACTCGTGGCGCGTCATCGGCGTCGTGCGCCACAGGTACCGGAAGCTCGTCAGCGCGACGCCGGTGGGCCAGCCGGCGGCGGTCGTGAGGCGGCGGGAGAGCGCGAGGCGGCGCGGCATCCAGATGACCTACCCGGATCCGGCGCGCCGACGTGCCAATCCGGCGCGAGCGGGGTACTGCGCGGCCATGATCGTCGACCTCCTGCACCGCGCGGGCCTGCGCCCGGTGCTCTTCGAGGGCGCGTCGCTGACGACGATCGCGCTCTGCATCGCGCTCTGGATCCGGGCGAAGACGGTCGACCAGGACGAGCGCGGCAACGCCGAGCGGCGGGCGCTGTTCGTCGGCCTGTGGCCGCCGACGTTCTGGGTGATCGGCCAGTCGCTCGAGCGGCGCGAGCGGCGCCGCCGGCTTCGGGTTTGACGGCCCGTCGCACCGGAAACGTAGGCTTCGGCCGACACGAGGGGGCACTGGCATGGGACGACGGCTTGCGGCGGCGCTGGGGACCGCCACGACGATCGCGGCGGTGGCGGCGAGCGGCGCCTGGGCGGCGCCTTCGACGACGGTCGCGCGCACGATCGCCGACTGCGACGGCGACAACCTGCTCGAGTGGGCGCCCGGCGAGGCGTACCTCGACCTCGCCGCGCCCGTCCCGCCGGCGTCGGAGACGGCCTGCGTCGCGACGGGCGCCCGGCGGCCGACGCTGCCCAACACGGCCTCGATCCTCAACTTCCTCCAGCTGACGGACTTCCAGCTGCCCGACGAGGAGTCGCCCGCGCGCGTGGAGATGCTCGACGCCACGCAGCGCGTGCCCGGCCTGAACCCGTTCTCGGCCGCCTACCGGCCGCAGGAGGCGCTGGCGACGCAGGTGATGGAGGCGATGGTGCGCCAGGCGCGCAACACGACCTCGCCGGTGACCGGCGAGCCGCTCGACTTCGCGATCCTGACCGGCGACAACGCCGACTCGCAGCAGTACAACGAGACGCGCTGGTTCATCAACATCCTCGACGGGACGGTCGGCCGCGGCGAGCCCGATCCGGAGATGGACGAGACCTCCGGCACGAGCGACCGCAAGATCGTGCCCGACTCGGGGATCGAGGCGGGCCTGGCCGGCTGTGACACGCTCGGCCTGCAGTACCGCGACAACGGCTCGATCTACGACGGCGTCCGCGGCGGCGGCCGCCCCGGCTTCGACGCCGGCTACTACGAGCCCGACGGTGCCGGCGACGGCGACGGCTACACGCCCGACCGCGCCCGCAACCAGGCCGAGGTGCCCGGGCCGCACGCCGACGTCACGCTGCGCGACTTCCGGGGCCTGTTCGAGGCGGCGCAGCAGCCGTTCGAGGCGGTCGGCCTCGGGATGCCGTGGTACACGGCGTTCGGCAATCACGACGCGCTCATCCAGGGCAACTCGTCCGACGCGTTCACCGGCCCGATCGGGCCGAGCCCGGAGCAGGTGAACCCGGTCTACGACGCGATCGCGCGCGGCTGCCTGAAGCCGAGCAAGCTCCCCGAGGGCGTCAGCCCCGAGCAGTTCCTGGCCGATCCGGCGCGGTACCTGACGGCGTCGCAGCCGGTGGTCGTCCCGCCCGACCCGCGCCGCTGCTACCTCGCCAAGGACGAGCCCAACGACGCCGCCTGGCCGTGCGACTCCGGCGGCTGGATCCAGCAGCACAGCCGCACGACCGGCACGCCCGTCGGCCACGGCTTCGAGCCGTTCGCGCTGGGCGGCCAGCGCGGCCCCGGGCGCCCGCTCGAGGCCCGCAGCAACCACGACGGCTACTACGCCTTCACGCCGCGCAGCGGGCTGCGCTTCCTCGTGCTCGACACCGTCACCGACGACTGCCCCGTGCCCGTGTGCTCGGAGGGCTCCGTCGACCACACGCAGTACCAGTGGCTCGACGAGCAGCTGACCGCCGCCGAGGCCGCGGGCGAGTACGCGATGGTCTTCTCGCACCACAGCCTGCGGACGATCCGCATGCCCTCCAGCGATCCTTCGGAGTACCCGATCCACTACGGCGAGCGGTTCGACCGCCGCTCGTCGCCGCCGCGGCCCGTCCAGGCGGCGCCGCCGAACTCGACGCTCGAGGACCTCTACTGCCGCCACCCGAGCGTGATCGCCCACGTCGACGGCCACGAGCACGAGAACTACGTCCTGCAGCACCGCTGCGAGGACCCCGGCCAGGGGACGAACCCCTTCTGGGAGATCTCGACGGCGGCGCACATCGACTGGCCGCAGCAGGCGCGGATGATCGAGCTGGTCAACGCCGGCGGCCGGCTGTCGCTCGTGCTGACGATCATCGACCACCTCGGGCCGGCGCGGCCGGGGTCGGGCAACGCGAGCGACCAGCCGGTCGAGCTGGCGTCGATCGCCCGCGAGATCGCCTACAACGACTACCAGGGCAGCCGCGGCGCGCGCGGGACGCGCGCCGACCGCAACGTGATCGTCCCGACCGGCAAGCCGGTGACGCCCGCCCTGCTGCGCTGACGCCGGGGCGTCCTGCGGGGTCGCGGGCGCTAGTGCACGCGCAGCCGGCGCGCGCGGCTCCTGCCGGGGGCGTGGTCGGCGTCGCCCGTGACCACGAACGCGCGGTACCGCCCGTCGCGGCGCACGCGCATGCGCACGGAGTACCGCGAGCGCGTGACGCCCTCGACCGGCGTCGCGGCGGCCAGCGTCGTCGTCTTGAGCGTGCGCCACCCGCTGCGGGTGCGGCGCTGGATCCGCGCCTGGGCGCCGTCGTGCGCGGGCGTCACGACGCCGGCGAAGCGCACGCGCTGGCCGCGGCGCGGCGTCTTGTCGCTCACCCGCAGCGTCACGCGCGGCCTGACGAGCACCTCGACCGGGGCGCTCTCGACCGTCGGCTTCGCCTTCGCGGTGACGCGATAGCGGGTGTTCACCTGCGGCGTCACGGTGAACGAGTAGAAGCCGTTCGCGTCCGTGGTGACCGGGTTGCCGACGTTCTTGAAGCCCTCGGTGTACGGCGCCGGCGTGCTCTGCAGCGTCACGCTCACGCCGCCGTTGCCGCTGCCCGTCACCTGTCCGGACAGCACGGTGGACTTGCCGAACACGACCGTCTTCGGCTTGGCGACGACGTTGACGGCGTTGTCGGGCGGCGCCGCGACGACGGGGGCGGCCGCGACCGCGGCGGTGAGGAGGGCGGCGATCGCCAGAGTGCGCTTCATGTCGGCTGAAACGCGCAGCCCGGGCCAGGGTTGGAAATCAGGGCACGCGAACGCGAACTTGCACCTGGGTGAGGTTGCCGGCGCGGTCGCTGAGCAGCGCCCGCACCGCCACCGGGCCGCGGCGGATCACCTTCGCCAGCGCGCGCCGGTGCGAGCGCTTGCGGAAGCGGATGGTCACGCGCCCTGATCCGGCGCCGTCGAGGATCAGCCGCCGCGACACCTGCGACGCGTCGAAGCCGAGCACCTTCCAGACGACCCCGGGCAGCGACACGGTGGCGCCGCACGCCTCGCTGCAGCGCACGCGCACCGGGAGCCGCCCGGTCCGCACGGCGGCGCGGACGTCGGCGCCGCGGACGCTGAGCCGGCCGCTCGCCGGACGCCGGTCGAGGGCGTCGAGGCCGGCGCCGGGCAGGCGGGTCGCCGTCGCCAGGCGCAGCCGTGCGCGGCGCGAGAACAGCCCCGGGGACTCCGCCCAGGTGGCGATCGCGTCGCCGTCCGGGGCGAGACCGACCGCGATCGGCGCGATCCGGTACCCCGGCGCGCTGAGGACCTGCGGCGTCCGGAACCGCCCGCCGGCGGCGGCGACCGCCGACCATGCGACGTCGCCGCAGGCCGTGCACGTCGCCGTCCAGCCCAGCACGGCCTCGCCGCGGGCGTTGACGTCGAGGTCGAGCCAGGCGACGTCGCGACCCCGCGTCGAGCGGCGGACGACCTCCGTCGCGCTGACGGTCTGGTCGCGGCCGAACGGCCCCGTCCCGAGCGCGCGTCGCGCGCGCAGCACGAGGTGGCCGTACGGGTCGCGGCCGCGGTAGCGCTCCTGCCGGTACGCCACCAGCGCCCCGCCGTCGGGCATCACCGCCACCTCCGGCAGCAGCTCCTCGTCGTTGGTGCGCGCGATCTCGTCGGGCGCCCCGAACGCGCCGTCGGCGCCGGAGCGCCGCAGCGCCCAGAGGCCGTTGAAGCGCGTCCCGGGGATGCCGTCGTCGTAGACGAGGACGGCGCGGCCCTCGAGATCGGTGTCGAGCGCGAGGTCGCGGACGCGGTTGTCGCGGCTGGTCGTGCGGATGGTCTGCGGCGGCTGGAACGCGCTCGCGCCCGCAGGCCGGAGGGCGCGCTGGATCCGGCGGTCGCGGCTGAAGAAGACCTCGACCCGGCCGTCGGG
>DATLGB010000086.1:0-54327 GCA_035540675.1 Solirubrobacteraceae bacterium
TCCGACGGCGACACGGTCGTCATCCTGCCGGCCATGGCCGGCAGGATGACGACCGTGTCGCCGTCGGAGACGCCGGAGTCGAGGCCCGAGTCGAGGACGCGGACGTCCTCGTCGTTGAGGTAGACGTTGACGTAGCGGTTCAGCTGCCCGTCGCCGGAGAAGAGCTGCGCCGCCGTGGCGGGATGCTGGTCGGCGAGCGAGCGCAGGACCTCGCCGACGGTGCCGCCGGCCGCCTGCACCTCCCTCTCGCCGCCCACGGACGGCCGCAGGACGGGCGGGATCTTCACGGTTGCCATGACCCGACCCTAGCCCGCGGCGGCGCAGAACGCCTCGTAGTCGGGGAACACGCCCATCTCCTCGTCGGAGATCTCCTCGGGCGCGCGCGAGCAGATCGGGCAGTCCGGGTCGCGGCGCACCTTGAGCTCGGTGAACGTCGTGCCCAGCGCGTCGTAGAGCAGCAGCCGCCCGACCAGCGGCTCCCCGGCGCCGGTGATCAGCTTGATGACCTCCGTCGCCTGCAGCAGGCCCATCGTGCCCGGCAGGACGCCGAGCACGCCGTTGGCGCCGCAGCTCGGCGCCAGCTCGGCCGGCGGCGGCACCGGGTACAGGCAGCGGTAGCACGGACCGTCGTGGGGCTTGAAGACCGACAGCTGGCCGTCGAAGCCGAGGATCGAGGCGCTCACCACCGGGATGCCCAGGCGCACGGTCGCGTCGTTGAGCAGGTAGCGCGTCGGGAAGTTGTCGACGCCGTCGACGACGACGTCGTAGCCCTGGATGATCTCCATGATGTTGGAGGCGTCGAGGCGCGTCGGGTACTTGACGACGTTCACGTCGGGGTTGAGGCCCTTGATCGCCGCCTCGGCCGAGTCGACCTTCGGCACGCCGATGCGGTCGGTCGTGTGGATGACCTGGCGCTGCAGGTTGGACAGGTCGACGTCGTCGTCGTCGACGAGCCCGAGCGTGCCCACGCCCGCGGCGGCGAGGTAGAGCGCGATCGGCGAGCCGAGGCCGCCGGCGCCGAGCAGCAGCACCTTCGCGTCGAGCAGCTTCGTCTGACCCTCGAGGCCGATCTCGGGCACCAGCAGGTGGCGCGAGTAGCGCTCGCGCTGCTCCTTGCTCATCGCGCGCGGGACGACGACGTCGTAGCCGCGGTCCTTCCAGAGCGTGATGCCGCCCGTCAGCGACTCGACGTGCTCGTAGCCGAGGTCCTCGCGCAGGGTGCGCGCCGCCAGCGCGGAGCGGTTGCCGGACGCGCAGTAGAGGACGACCCGCTGCGAGCGGTCGGGCGCCGCGCCCTCGATGCGCGACTCCAGGTGGCCGCGTGGCACGTGGCGCGCGCCCGGCAGGTGGCCGGCGTCCCACTCGTCCGTCTCGCGGACGTCCACGAGGACGAACGACGGGCCGTCGCCGTTGGACGAGGCGAGGTCGCGGTTGACCTCGGCCGGGTCCACCTCGTCGATCTGACTCTTGATCTGGCGGATCAGCTCCGCGCCGGAGGGGGTCATCGGGTCAATTCCTCGATTACGGACCGGGATTCCAAGACTTCACGAAGTATAGCGTCGGCTTCCGCCCCGCCCGGCCGTGGCGGATGCGCGCTGCCGGACCGCGGCGACCGGATGGGGCGCTGCCCCGAGTGCAGGGCACTCGTACATCTGCCGATACGACCCACGGTATGCGCTCGCGCACCTTGCTCACCCAGGTTCTCGCCGTCAACGCCGTGCTGGTGGCCGTGACCGCCTTCGTGGCGGCGGTCGTGGCGCGCGAGCGCCTCGACGGCGCCGCCAGCGGCCGCGGCCTGACGCTGCTCGTGCTCGCGGTGCTCGCGGTCATCCTGCTCAACTCGCTGCTGCTGCGGCGGCGCCTCGAGCCGCTGACGCGCGTCCTGCAGACGATGGAGAAGGTCGACCTGGCCTCGCCGGGCATGCGCGCCGCCACGCCGCGGCACGCGGCCAAGGAGGTCAAGGCGCTCACCGCCGGCTTCAACCGGATGCTCGACCGCCTCGAGGAGGAACGGCGCTCCGCCGGGCGCGCGGTCCTCCGCGCGCAGGAGCAGGAGCGCCAGCGCGTCGCGCAGGACCTCCACGACGAGGTCAACCAGGCGCTGACCGCGATCAAGCTGCGGCTGTCGGCGACGCTGCACGACGCGCCCGACGGGATCCGGCGCGACCTGCGCGAGATCAAGCACCTCGTCGACCGGGCGATGGACGAGCTGCTGCACCTTGCCCGCCAGCTGCGGCCGACCGCGCTCGACGACCACGGGCTGATCCCGGCGCTGCGCTCGCAGGTCCAGGACTTCGCCGACCGCACCGGCATCCGCGCCGACTTCCGCCGCCACGGCGAGCTGCCCGCGCTCTCCGACGAGGAGCAGCTCGTGATCTACCGCGTCACGCAGGAGTCGCTGTCGAACATCGCCCAGCACTCGCAGGCGCGCACCGTCGCCGTCGAGCTGTCCTTCACCGGCAAGACCATCCTGAAGGTGACCGACGACGGCGCCGGCTTCACCGCCACCCGCACCAACGGGCGCATCCGCGGCCGCGCGGGCGGCCTCGGCCTGTCCGGCATGCGCGAGCGCGCGCTGCTGGTGGGCGGCAACCTCAACATCTTCTCCGAGTCCGGAGAGGGCACCACCATCGAGCTGACCATGGGGGCCAGATGAGAATCCTGATCGCCGACGACCACGGGATCGTGCGAGGCGGACTGAAGCTGCTGATCGACCGGCAGCCGGACATGCAGGTGGTCGCCGAGGCCGAGGACGGCGTCGCCGCGTTCGAGCGCGCGCTCGCCGTCCGGCCCGACCTGTGCGTGCTCGACGTGTCGATGCCGCGGCTGACCGGGCTGCAGGCGGCGCGGCAGATCCGCGCGCACATGCCCGAATGCCAGGTCCTGATGCTGTCGATGCACGACGACGAGCGCTACGTGTTCGACGCGCTTCGGGCGGGCGCCGCCGGCTACGTGCTCAAGCGCGACGTCGACGACGCCCTGCTCGACGCCATCCGTGCCGTGCACCGGGGCGAGGCCTTCGTCACCCACGCGGTCGAGCGCTCGCTGATCCGCGACTGGATGGCCGACGCCTCCAGCGGCCCCGAGGAGCCGCTGTCGCCGCGCGAGCAGGAGGTCCTCAAGCTGATCTCCGAAGCCCACACGAACCGCGCGATCGCCGAGACGCTGCACCTGGCGGAGAAGACGGTCGAGTCGCACCGGGCGAACATCCTGCGCAAGCTGGGAATGCGCGACCGCGTCGAGCTCGTGCGCTACGCGATCCGCCGCGGGCTGATCGAAGCCTGACCGCCGCGGCGGCGGCGTTACCCTCGGGCCGTGCATCCGCGGCTCAAGCTGGTCGTCGTCGCCGTCTTCGCCGGTACCTTCGCGGCGCTGGCCGGGATCTGGATCGCGGCGCTGCAGGACGGCGGCGGCGGCAGCGTCGCCGCCGCACCCGCCGGCGAGATGTCCGGTCACACCCGGCCGCCCGGCGCGCACGTCCCCGACTACCGGCTGCGCGACGCCGACGGCCGGATCGCGACGCCCGCCGACCATCGCGGGCAGGTGGCGATCTACGCCTTCGTCTACGCCGCCTGCGAGGACGTCTGCCCGCTCGAGGTCCAGCAGATCCGCGGCGCGCTCGACGACCTCGGGCGCGACCTGCCGGTGGTCGCGGTGTCGGTGGACCCCGACGGCGACACCCCGCGGCGCGCGCGCAACTTCATGCTCGACCAGCGCATGACCGGCCGCATGCGCTACCTGCTCGGCAGCCGCGAGCAGCTCGAGCCGGTGTGGCGGGCGTTCGGGATCGCGCCGCAGGGCTCGCCCGGCGACCACAGCGCCTACGTCGTCGTCGTCGACGGCGCTGGGCGCCAGCGCCTCGGGTACCCCGTGTCACAGCTGTCGGTCGCCGGCCTGGCCCGCGACCTCGCGCGGCTGACCGCCTAGCCGCTGGCCACCGCGAGCGCGTCCTGTGCCGCGTCCTCGCGGTCCTGCGCCGCGCGATAGGCGGCGTAGGCCGTCCCGTCGCCGAGCGCCCGCCAGTCGCGGTAGGCCTCCTCGGCCTCCTCGTGCGCGTCGCTCCACGCGTCGTAGAGCGCGTTCCACGCGGGCCCGTTGCCGGGGCGGCGCAGCACGAGCTCCCGGGTGTCCGGTACCTGGTCGAGAAGTGCTCTCAGCTCGTGTGCGCTCATCCGTGGTCTCCTTGCGGTGCGACCCTCTCCTACCCGGGCTCGGGTGGCAAATGGTCTATCCCGCTCTGTACGGGTCTACGCATGAGACGTCCGGGCGGATGCCCCGGCTGTCGCCGGGCGTCAGGCCAGCGCCGCGAGCGCGTCCTGCGCCGCGTCGGCGCGATCCTCGGCGGCGCGGTAGGCCGCGTAGGTGGCGGCGCCGGGGACGTCCCGCCAGTCGTCGAGCGCGATGTTCGCTTCGGCCCGGGCGGCCGACCAGAGGACGTACAGCTCGTCGCGCTGCAGCTCGTGCGTGTCCGGGGCGTACCGGCCGGTGCGCTGGTCGCGCAGGCCGGGGACCGGAAGCGTGTGGACCTGCATCATCGCCCGCGTACCCGTCCCGCTCGGGGCTCAATCTCCCGCTTTCATGGAGTTGGCGCGGACGCGCCCGCGCCGGTGGCCGCTAGGCGGGGGCGTCGTCGTCCGCGGGGTGCCGCCGCTCGCGCCGCTCGCGGACCTTGACCAGCGCCATCCAGCCGAGCAGCGCCACCACGGGCGCCGCGTAGGCGAGGTTCACGAGCCAGTGCCCCGCGTGCGCGGCGATCACTGGTTGGCCACCGACAGCAGCCAGAGGCCGATCGAGGTGAAGGCGATCATCACCACCAGCATGACGACCTGCGAGCGAGTGGCGTCGCGGGCCGACCCGTAGAGGGCGAGCGCGCGGTCGTGCGCGAGCACGAGCGCGCCGACGTGGCCGAGCACGAGCGCCGCGACCTGCACGTACCAGATGCCGGTGGCCGAGATGACGCCGTAGTCGATCGCGGTACCGGCCGCGCCGAGGTAGTCGCTGCCGTCGCCGAGCGGGTCGGACAGCAGCGGCAGCAGCGACTGGCCGTTGTAGGCCAGCAGCGAGAAGTAGTGCGCGACGAGGTACGCGGCCGCGATCGGGATGAGCGTGTGCGCGAAGCGCGGCGGCAGCGACTCCCCCGGCTCGCGGGGCATCCCGGCAACGCCGGAGCGGTAGACGAGGGCGACGAACGCGATCGCCGCCGCCAGCAGGACGGCGAGCGCCGCCTGCAGCGCGCCGCCCTTGGACTGCCCGAGTCCCGCGAAGAGGTCCTGCAGGGGCGGGATCAGGTCGCCGAGCACGCCCTCGCGGGCCCCGTCGAACGTCGTCATCCCGATCGCGACGACCAGCAGCGCCAGCGTTCCCGGCGGGCGCCGGATCGCCGCCGCGCCGGCCAGCGGCGCGCGGACGACGAGCCGGCCGGCGCGCCGCGCGAACGGCGCCACCGAGGCGAACAGGCCGAAGTAGACGCCGAAGGCGTCGCCGTTGCGCGACCACGCCTCCACGCCGTACAGGCCCATGCCCACGAGCTGCACGGCGAAGTAGACGAGCGCGCAGATCGCGAGCACCTGGGGGTCGTCGCCGCGCGTCCAGATCAGCTCGACGAAGGCGAAGGCCAGCAGCCCGGCGACGGCGGGCCAGCGGCCGAGGCGTCGCGGGTACGGCAACGGCTCCGACGCGCCGGGGCCGAGCACGCGCTTGACGAGCGCGCCGCCGGCGCGGCCGACCGCGCGCCACGGCGACAGCAGGCGGAAGACGTCGCCCAGCAGCAGCGACGCCACCGGCACGCCGACGGCGAACGCGACGTAGACCGCGGTCGGCGCGAGGTTCGCCGCCTGGACGCCGGTGCCCGCGAAGCCGGCGTACACCACGAGGCAGAAGAAGGCCAGCCCGGCCGCCCCGAGGACGACGTCGACGGCGAGCGGCAGCGGCAGCAGCGGCCGCTCGCGCACCTCCTCCAGGCGCGGCCGCGTCCAGCCGGCGGCGAGCGCCGCGAACGACACCGCGAGCACGAGCGCGGCGGCGCCGGCGAACAGCCACTCCGGAATGGGCAGGTCGGCGCGGCCGACGATGCCGTGGGCGACGATCACTGCGTGGTGCGGATGGAGACCAGCTCGATGCCGGCCTCCTCGAGCTCGACCTCGACGATGCCGGGGATCGTCGCCTCGAAGTCGAACGAGACGGTCCCGCCGGCCGGGACGTCGCGCAGGACGTCGTAGCCGTGCACGTGCACGTGGTCCGCGACGTCGGAGCGCACGCGGAAGCGCACGCGCTCGCCCTGGCGGACGGAGATCTCGCGCACGCCGCGCACGACCCGCCCGCCGGCGACCTCGATCGTCGGGATCTGCGGCCGCGGGCGCGGCGTGGCGGTCGCGGTGGCCGTGGCCTCGGCGTCGCCCGGCGTGGTCGCCGGGGTGGCGGTGGCGGTGGCGGTGGGCGCGGCCGCCTGCTCCTCCCCCCCGTCGCCCCCGCCGCCGGCCAGGGCGACGGCGGCCACGACCGCGATGGCGGCGGCCACGGCCGCGAACACGAGGCGCTGGCGAGCGGACATGGCCGGCCAGTCTACGAAGCGCTCAGCAGGGCGCGGTGTCGCGCGCCTCGTCCTCCGCCAGCGGCGGCGGGTCCGGATCGGCGGTGAAGCCGAGCCGGACCGCGAAGCGGTGGACGCGGCCGCCGGGGCAGCCGCGCAGGGTCGCGAAGTGCACCCTCCGTGTCTTCCGGCGGCCGCCGTCGCGGCGCCCGCCGGTCGCCGAGGCCGGGCCGAGCCGCAGCGACAGCGCGGTCAGGCGGGCGTGCACGTCCGGCAGCGGCCGCCGGAAGTCCTCCGGGATCTCGAAGGAGAGCTGCCGGCCGTACCGGCCGCCGGTCTCGCGGATGCGGGCGGCGACGGCGCGCCGCACCGGGCCGCGGAACACCAGCGCGACCGCGTTCGTCCCGGCGGCGTGTGCCGTGATCGTGAAACTCAGCGGCGTCTGCTCCGCGCCGGCGCGCATCCGCGCGACGCCGCGCCCGACGCGGGAGCCGGGCGGGCACGACCCCTCCCCCTCGTTGTTGATCCGCTGCGCGCTGCAGCGGGGAAAGCCGGCGCCCGACAGCCGAATCCCGCGCGGCAGCAGCAGGACGACGCGGTCGACGCTGCCGCGGCTGTGGCGGCTGACCGTGAACGCCGCCCGCACGGCGGCGCGCCGCGGCTTGCCCGGCTTGGCGCCCGCCTTCGGGGCGACGGAGCCGGTGAGCTTGGTGACGGGCAGCGCGTACTGCGCGGAGGCCCCGGCCGCCAGCGCGAGCGCCACCGCGAGGGCGGGCGCGGCGACGGCGATCCTGCGCATGGCAGCCGGGACGGCGACCGCGGCTAGCGGCCGTTGACGCGCTCGACGCCGTCGAGCAGCCGCCAGTTGGCCTCCAGGACGCGCTCGGCCTCGGCCAGCAGCGCGGCCTCGTCGGCGCCCGCCAGGCGCGGCTCGATCAGCGCGCGCTCGGCGGCGGCGTGCTCGTGGTCGAGCGTCGCGTGCAGCTCGAAGTACGCGGTCGCCGGCCCGTCGGCGTAGCCGTAGTGCTCGCGCAGGCCCGCCAGCTTGGTCTCGCTGATCGCCGGCTGGGCGGACTCGATCGCGTACATCGCGACGAGGCTCTCGAGCAGCGGCCGATCCTCGCCGGCCCAGACGCGCGCGCAGTCGGCGGTCTCGGGCGCGGGCGCGACGTCCTCGGCGGCGCCGGCAGCCCGCGCGAAGCCGTCCCACAGGTCCACGTGACCGGCCTCCTCGGCGGCGTGCTCGCGCAGCTGCGCGGCGAGCGCCGGCTCGGCCTGCGCGGCGGCGCCGCCGGCGGCGTCGGCGAGCGCGACCACGGCGTGGCGGTACTCAGCGGCGTAGGCCGCGAGCTCCGGCCGCGTGAGCTCGCCGGCGCTCCAGCGCTGGTAGAACGGGTGCTGGAGCACGTCCCAGCGCGAGCGGACGGCTTCGAGGCGCGACCAGAAGTCCATGCGGTCTCTCCTGTGATTTCCGAGCGGGTTGCGGAGGCGGCGATGCTACCGTGGCCGGTCCCCGATGCGCGCCTCGACCCACGAGATCCCGGCGCCGCCGTTCCCGCGCGGGCTGCCCTGGATCAACGTCGCGCCGCTGCGGATGGACAAGCAGCGCGGCCGGCCGGTCCTCGTCGAGTTCTGGGACTTCTGCCGCATCAACTCGCTGCGCACGCTGCCCTACCTCAGGGCCTGGCACGAGCGCTACGCGGAGCACGGGCTGCGGGTGGTCGGCGTCCACACCGGCGGCTTCACGTGCTCGCGCGACGAGGACGCGATCCGAGCCGCCGTCGGCCGGCTCGGCATCGAGTATCCGGTGGTGGTGGACAACCGGCTCGAGATCTGGGACCTGTACGGCAACCAGGGCTGGCCCGCGCGCTACCTGTGGGACCAGCGCGGGGCGCTGTACTCGCTGCACTACGGCGAGGGGGCCTACGAGGAGACCGAGCGCGAGATCGCCGAGCTGCTCGGCGTCGCCGCCGAGCCGCTGGCGCCCGTCCGGCCCGAGGACGAGCCGGGGGTCCTGCTGCCCGCGCAGACCGACGACCAGCGCGGCGCCTACTCGGGCCCCTACGAGGCGGGCGGCGTCCACGCCGTCTGCGAGGGGCGGGGCGAGCTGCGCGTCAACGGCCGGGCGCTCGCGGTCGACGGCCCCGGCTGCTACACGCTGGTCGAGCACGAGCGCCACACGCAGGGCGTGCTCGAGCTCGAGCCCGGCACCGGCGTGACCTGCCACGCCACCTGCTTCACCCCCGGGCTGCCCTAGCCGGCGCGAGGTCCTCCGGCCGGCGGTCGCCCAGCAGTCGCAGCAGCCGCGGCGGCGAGCCGTCGTCGTCGAGGCGCACGGCGGTGCCCGGCCAGTACGGCGAGGCGGAGCCCGCGGTCGCCACGAAGTGGGGCTGGTAGACCCAGCAGCCGGCGTTGACGAGCCGCGCGCCCGTGGGCGCCTCCCATTCGGCGGCGGCGTCCCCCGGCCACGGCCCGGAGCGGTGCGTGTGGCCGAAGATCACGTGTGCGGCGCCTACGTCCAGCCGCCGCACCACCTCGCCGATCCCGTGCAGGCTGCCCTGCCGCAGCGCCGGCCCCGACAGCTCCGGCCGCACCGGGCCGACGCCGGCGGCGTTGATCGCGCGCACGGCGACCTTGAAGCCCGCGCCGAGCGCGGCGGCGCGCAGCGGCCGGCGGCGGCGGCCCTCGCCGGCCACGGCGACCCACGCCCGCGCCGACGAGCGCGCGCCGGCGCGCACGACCCCGTCCGCCGAGCGCTGCGCGAGCGCGTGCATCCAGGCGTACAGCGGCGCCAGCACCGCCTCGTAGTCGTCGGGCGTCGCATGCGCCCGCACCGGCGCCACCCACCGCTCCATCGCGCCGGCGGCCAGGCGCTCGAACGTCGGGACCGTCGTGTGGACGTCGAGGTAGTGCCCGTGCAGCGCGTAGACGTCCTCGCGCAGCCAGATGCCCGGATAGGAGAGGCGCAGCGCGGCCGGCGCCGCGGCGGCGGCCAGCGCCTCGGCCAGCGGGCCCGCCTCCGCCGGCTCGACCGCCTGCTCGAGCCCGAGCTCGTGCGGGCCCTGGTGCAGGCGCGTCTCGAGCCAGCCGGCGAGCAGCCCGTGGTCGTGGTTGCCCGCGAGCAGCACGATCTCGCCGCCCGGGCCGAGCGCCGCCCCGGCCTCGGCCAGCAGCGCCTCGGCGTGCGCGGCGGCGTTGCGCACCGGCACCTCGCGCAGCTCGAGCCCGTCGCCGAGGATCACCAGCCGCCGGATGCCGTCGCGCAGCGCCGCGATCAGCGGCGCGCGCAGCTCCGGGCGGCGCAGCAGGTCGGCGCCGCTCGAGGCGCCCAGGTGCAGGTCGGAGACGACGAGGGTGGCCACGCGCGCCGCAGGCTAGCCGCGGGCGGCGGGTACGCTCGCCGGCGTGACCGCCCCCGCCCCGCTCGACGGCATCCTCGTCGCGGACTTCTCGCGCGTGCTCGCCGGGCCGTTCGCCACCATGCTGCTCGGCGACCTCGGCGCCGACGTGATCAAGGTCGAGCGGCCCGCCGGCGGTGACGACACCCGCGCCTGGGGCCCGCCGTGGCACGACGGCGAGGCCACCTACTACCTGGGGCTCAACCGCAACAAGCGCTCCGTCGCGCTCGACCTCGGCGACCCGGACGACCGCGCGCTCGCGCGCGAGCTCGGCCTGCGCGCCGACGTGCTGCTCGAGTCGTTCCGGCCCGGCCTGATGGCCGGGTGGGGGCTCGACGGCGACAGCCTGCGCGGCGCGGGCAACCCGCGCCTGGTCTCGTGCTCGGTCAGCGCGTTCGGCAGCGGCGAAGCCGCCCGCGCGCTGCCCGGCTACGACCTGCTGCTGCAGGCGATGGGCGGCCTGATGAGCATCACCGGCGAGGAGGACGGCCGGCCGCTGAAGGTCGGCTCGGCGGTCGTCGACCTCGTGTGCGGCCTGCTGTGCGCCGGCGGGGTCCTCGCCGCGCTGCACGAGCGCGAGCGCAGCGGGCGCGGCCGCCACGTCGAGGTCTCGCTGATGGACTCCGTGCTGGCGGCGCTGCTCAACCAGGGCGCGGCGTGGGTGCTCGGCGGCGCGCTGCCGCGGCGCCGCGGCAACCGCCACCCCAGCATCGCGCCCTACGAGACCTACGACGCCTCCGACCGCCCGTTCGCGCTCGCCGTCGGCAACGACCGCCTGTTCGGGCGCCTGTGCGAGGCGATCGGCGCGGCGGACCTGGCGGCCGACGAGCGCTTCGCCACCAACGCGGCGCGGGTCGCCAACATCGACGCGCTCAACGCACGCCTCGGCGCCGTGTTCGCGGCGGAGCCCGCCGAGCACTGGATCGCGCTGCTGCGCGAGCGCGCCGTGCCCGTCGGGCCGATCAACGACGTCGCCGAGGCGTTCGCACTGGCCGAGTCGCTCGGGCTCGGCGCCGTCGACGCCGCCACGGGCGTCCCGGCGCCACCGCTGCGCTTCGACGGTCAGCGCCCGGAGGTGCGGCGCGCGCCGCCGCGCCTCGACGAGCACGGTGACGACGTGCGCGCCTGGCTCGCGCGCGGCTGAGCGCGCACCGCCACCTCGCGCGCCAGCCCGACCAGCGGCCCCGCGCTGCGGTGCGGCAGGGGCGCCACCTCGCGCGCGCCCTGCGGCGTCACCTGCAGGAGCCGTGCGTCGAACCCGACGGCGTAGAGCGCCCCCGCGGCGAGCACCGGCCGGTCGTCGAACGTGTGGGGGAGGTGCCCGACCCGCTCAAGGCGCGCGTCCAGCAGGTCGGTGCCGCCCGCCCGCCCGGGCCACACCGCCAGCCGGCCGTCGGCCAGGTACGCCGCCGAGACGCCGCCGGGCGCGTGGCCGGTCGCCAGGACCCGCGAGCTGCGCGCCCGCAGGTCGTGGACGGTCGCCTCCGCCGGCGCCTCCGGGTCCGCGGAGGCGCCGAACAGCACCCGGCCGCGGTCGGGGTCGGCGGCGAACAGGAAGGTCTCCCCCGCGCGCGCCGCCACCGTCCGCGCGCGACCGCCGTAGCGGACGACGCTCACGCGGCTGCGCCCGTCGCGGTCGCGCAGCAGGATCGCGCGGCGGCGGCCGAGGGCCTGGTCGTCGAAGCGGCTCCGGTGCACCACCGTCACCCCGCCGCCGCGCAGGCGCAGGATCCCGCCGGCGACGGCCACCACCGCGTCACGGCCGCGGCGCTCGCGGCAGCGGACCGCCCGCGCGACGCGATCGCGGCCGAGCGAGGCCCGCCGGATCGCGCGCATGTCGCGCAGCCGGATCGCGGTCACCGAGCGGCCCGCGAGCAACGCCACGGCGCGGCCCGGGCAGACGGAGACGGCGCGGCCGCGGCCGCGCGGCGTCGACGCGATCACGCGGCCGCGGCGGTCGAGCGCCGCCAAACCGCCGTCGCCGTAGGGCGACCCGAGCAGCAGGCGCGCGCGGCCCGACCCGAGCTCCGGCGCGCGCGGTCCGGCCGCGCGCTCGAGCTCGTCGGGATCGGCCGTGTCGCAGATGCCGGCGCTCCAGCGCGGCCCCGGCCCGTCGAGGACGAACGCCATGCGATGGCCGACCGGGACGTCGAAGCCGCACATGCCGTCGCTCGCCCCGGTCTCGATCTCGACGTGCTCGGGCACCTCGCCCTTGTAGACGCGCCGGACCGCGAACGTGTACAGCAGGCGCTCGTCACCTCCGTACCGGGGGTCGCCCGCGTCGGAGACGCGGCGCTCGACCACCTCGCCGGCCCAGGCGACGTCGGCCTCGTGCAGGCGGTCGCGCGCGTCCCGCGCCGCGCAGCTGCACGCCATGGCGTCGACGGCCACGACCGCCGAGAGCACCACCGCCAGGACCGCCGCGCGCAGCACCATGCAGACGCTACGCCCGTTCCGGCGCCCTGTCACGCGGCAACCGCCGCGCCGCTACGCCTCGCGGCTCGCGAGCTCCTGGCGGATCGTCTTGGGGAGCATGAAGCGCACGTCCTCGCGCATGACCTCGAGCTCGCGGACGTCCTCCGTCCCGCGCGCGCGGAAGAAGTCGACCAGGCGCTGGACGAGCTCCTCGGGCGCGCTGGCGCCGGAGGTGATACCGACGACGCGCTTGCCGTCGAGCCACTCCTCGCGCACCTGCGACTCGTTGTCGATCAGGTGCGCCTCGGCGCCGAGGTCGCGCGCGACGTCGACGAGCCGGTTGGAGTTCGACGAGTTCCTGGAGCCGATCACCAGCACGAGGTCGCACTGCTGCGCCATCTCCTTGACCGCGCGCTGGCGGTTGGTGGTGGCGTAGCAGATGTCGTCGGTGCGCGGCCCGGTGATGGCGGGGAACTTCTCGCGCAGCCGGCCGATGATCGCGCGCGTCTCGTCGACCGACAGCGTGGTCTGCGAGATGTAGGCGACCTTGCTCGGGTCCTCGACCTCGAGGCGGTCGACGTCCTCCTCCGTCTCGACCAGGACGATCGCGTCGGGCGCCTCGCCCATCGTGCCCTCCACCTCCTCGTGGCCGGCGTGGCCGATGAGGACGGTCGTGTAGCCGTCGGCGGCGAACTTCACCGCCTCGCGGTGCACCTTGGTCACGAGCGGGCAGGTGGCGTCGATCGTGCGCAGCTTGCGGCGGGCGGCGTCGTCGTGGACGGCCGGCGAGACGCCGTGCGCGGAGAACACGGTGATCGCGCCCTCGGGGATCGACTCGTCGAGCTCGTCGACGAAGATGGCGCCGCGCTCGCGCAGCTGCTCGACGACGTGCTTGTTGTGCACGATCTCCTTGCGGACGTAGATCGGCGGCCCGTACAGCTCGAGCGCGCGCTCGACCGTCTGCACGGCGCGGTCGACGCCCGCGCAGTAGCCGCGCGGGGCGGCGAGGAGGACCTTCTCGGGAGCGGAGATCGCGGTCGGCATGCGTCTTCGAGTGTAGGCGGACGGGCGCGCGCCCGTCCGCCACGACTCAGCGGCCGCGGGCCTTGCGCTTGCGGCCCGGCGGCTGCGGGAGCGGCTCCTGCACCTGCGGATTCAGGCGCGGCAGGTCGAGCGCGCCGCGCACCGCCGCGTGGTCGACGCGGAACACGTCGAGCCCGCGGCTGTACGGCACGAGCGAGTTGACCTCCTCGTCGAAGTTGCTCGAGTAGACGTGCCCGCGGTACCAGTAGGACGCCCAGGTCGCGGCGTGCGACTCCTGCCGGTCCGGCGTCGTCGGGTTGCGCGGCACGTACCAGGCGATCTGCCGCGGGTCGGCCGGGTTCGTGAAGTCGAGGACCGACGTCGCGCCGGTGTACCACGACGACACCAGGACGTCCCGGTCCGAGCGCAACGGCACGACGTTGAACTGGTGTGCGGTGCAGAACAGCGACGCCTGCGCCTGCGGGAGCTTGTAGTTGCCGACGAGCCGCGGCGCGCGCGACCGGGCACCCGCGACGTCGAAGAAGAACAGGCCGCCCGAGACGTAGCGCTTGTCGTCGGTGACGCAGCCCGGCGATGCGGCCGCGCCGCCGAGCTCGTCGCCGACCACGAGCGTCCGGCCGTCGTTGGAGAACGCGGTCGAGTGGCTGAGGTTGAGCCCCGGCGGGTTCTCGATGTGCGCGATCACCTCGGGCCGCGCCGGGTCGCCCGACAGGTCCCAGATCTGGGTCTCGGTCAGGCAGGCGGCCGCGGCCAGCTCGCGTCCCTCGAACACGGTCACGTCGTGGCAGCCGATCGTCGGCGCCACGGACGGCGTCGAGACCACGCGGGCCGCGGACGGGTTGGAGAGCGGGACCTCCACGACCGAGATCACGCCGTGGTCGACGGCGTTGCAGCCGGGGCCGCCCGCCGCCCGCGGGACCATCTTGTCGGCCGGGTTGTACCGGCCGGCGAGCGGATACGAGAGCACGTAGACCAGCAGCCGGCCGCCGTCGCGGATCGTCGTGTTGGTGTGCGACCCGCAGCGGGTCGGCACGGTCGCGACGATGCGCGGGTCGGCCGGGTCCTTGATCGAGACGACCCGGATCCCCTCCCAGCTCGCCGGCTCGGCCGCGCCGCAGCGCTCCTTCGTCGGCTTGTCGGCGGACAGGATCACGAGGTCCTTCCAGATCGACACGTCGCTCTGGTCGCCCGGGCACTTCCAGCGCGTGATGAGGCGGGGCCGCGCCGGCTCGGAGATGTCCATGAGCCGGAAGCCGCCGTTGGGCTCCGCGTTCGGCCCGGTGCCCTGGTCGAGGTTGCCGAGAACCGCGAGGTCGCCCCAGAACGCCATGTCGGTGCCGGTGCGGTAGCGCTCGAACCCGCCGCCGGGGAGGCGCTCCCCGGGGTAGTTCGCGACGAGCGCCATGTTCTCGCGCCGGTCGAGGTCGCTCGAACCGGCGAACACGGACGCGACCCATGCCGTGGCCGAGACCACCATGACCAGCCAGACCCCGACGAAGACCCTGCCCATCACGCTCTCCTCCCGCCGCTCGTCCCCGGTATTCAACCGGGTTCCGGTGGCGGGCGCGTCACTCGAGCCGCTCGATCGCCGCCTGCACCGGCGTCGTCACCTCCGGCCCGACCCGCGGGTCCCAGAAGACGTCGACCTCCAGGCGCACCCCGAACTCCGGCAGGTAGACGCCGGGCTCGACGGTGAAGCCGGTGCCCGGCACGAGCGTGCGGTCGTCGTGGGTCTCGAGGTCGTCGAGGTTGGCGCCGAGCCCGTGGACGCGCGGCCCCGGGCCCAGCGAGTGGCCGGTGCGGTGGATGAACGCGTCGCCGAGGCCGCGCGCGGCGATCTCGGCCCGGCAGGCGCGGTCGACCTCGAACCCGCGCAGGGTGCCGCCGCGGCGCAGCAGCGCGAGCGCGGCGTCGCGGCCCGCCGCGACGGCGGCGAACACCTCCTGCACGCGCTCGGGCAGCGGGCCGGGCCCGGTCCACGCCATCCAGGTGACGTCGGCGTACACGTTGCGCTCGCCGGGCCGGCGCGCCCACAGGTCGAGCAGCAGGACCTCGTCGTCGCCGACCGGCGCGTCTTCCGGCTCGTGGTGCGGGTCGCCGGCGTGCGGGCCGACGGCCACCACCGCCTGGTCCTCCGCCTCGAGCCCGCGGCGCGCGAACTGCTCGGCGACGAACGCCGACACGGCGCGCTCGGTCGAGCCGCGCGCCCGCTCCAGGGCCAGGTCGCGCACCTCGAGCACGTGGCCCACCGCCTCGCGGTGCGAGGCCAGCGCCTGCGCGTCCCACACCCCCGCGACGATCTGGAACAGGTCGCCGGACGAGACGACCTCGACCCCGAACGAGCGGACCAGCTCGACCGTCCCGGCGTCGACCCACGAGGCGATGGGCAGGGCGCCGCCGGGCGAGTACTCCATCGCCACGCGCCCGCGCGGCGGGAGGTGCTCGCGCAGCGCGTCCACGACGGCCGGCCAGCTGCCGCACAGCCGCAACGGCAGGCCGAGGCCGGCGACGACGTTGCGGTCGAGCGGGCTGGCGATCAGCACGGGCTCGCCGTCGGCCGGCACGACGCAGAACAGGCGCCGGGTCGTCGCCCGCGGCTCGCTGCCGAGCGCGTGCCAGAACACGGGGTTCGAGCCGCGGAAGTCGTACAGCAGCCACGCCGCCAGCCCCGCGTCGCGCAGCGCCGCGCGGACCCGGCCGGCGTCGATCAGCGCCACGTGCGCAGCAGCTCGAGGACGGCCTCGCCCGACAGGTCCAGCGAGCGCTCGGACACGGCCGTCATGTCGTCGCACACCTGGTGCCAGCAGGGGAAGTCGAAGTCGATCAGGTCGATCGCCGGGATGCCGCGGCGCAGGAACGGCGTGTGGTCGTCGAGCACGACGGGCTGGACGCGGTCGGGGAACACGCGGCCGGACCCCACCCGCCGCGCCGCCGCCCGCAGCCGCGCCCACAGGCGCCGGTCCGACGAGCGGTCGCGCGGTATCGACAGGTCCTTCTGGGCGATGAAGTCGAGGATCACGACCGCGCGCAGCTCGCGCGCGTGGCGGCGGGCGTAGTCGCGCGATCCGCGCAGCCCGCACGAGTAGAACTCGCGCGTGTCGTCGGGGCACTCCTCGCCGTCGAACAGCACGAAGCGGATCTCGGGCGCGCCGGCCGGGCGGCGCATCGCCTTCAGCGCGCGCGCCAGCTCGAGCACGGCGGCGGTCCCGCCGGCGCCGTCCTCGGCGCCGACGAAGCCCGGGATGTCCTTGGTGTCGTAGTGGGCGCCGACCAGCACCGCCGGCCGCTTGCCGCGGATGTGGCCGACGACGTTGATCAGGCCGCCGTCGACGCGCTCGAAGCGCCCGTTGGGCAGCCGCGCGCGCAGCCAGCGAGCCAGCTCGCGCGCCTTCGCCGAGCCGGCCGGCCGCGGGCCCATCTCCACCTGCGCCCGCAGCAGCGAGAACGCGCGCGAGCCGTCGAAGCGGTCGGCGCGCTCGGCGCTGCGCGCCGGCTGCGTCACCGGCTGCGTCCCCGGCTGCGTCGCCGACGACGACGAGCCGCCGCAGCCCAGCAGCACGGCGGCGGAGAGCGCGATGACGAGGGCGGCGCGCATGCCTCTAGTCGTTGGCCGTGATCGCGTCGAGCAGGTCGGCGAACTTCGCCCGCGCCGCGTCGCGCCGCGCCGGGACGTGCTCGCTCGGCACGCCTCCGGCCGGCGCCTCGTAGCCGTTGAGGATCTGCCGCGCGACCGACTGGCGGTGGACCTCGTCGGGGCCGTCGTAGATGCGTGCCGCGCGGGCGAAGCGGTACATGCGCTCCAGCGGCAGGTCGGTCGAGTACCCGAGCGCGCCGTGCACCTGGATGGCCCGGTCGATGACGTCGTGCAGCACCCGAGCGCCGAAGAACTTGATCATCGCGATCTCGCGGCGCGCCGCGGCCGCGCCTTCGCGGTCCATCTTCCACGCCGCGTGCAGCGTCATCAGCCGCGCCGCGTGCATGTCGGCGGCCGAGTTGGCGATCCACTCGCGCACGACCCCCTTCTCGCCCAGCAGCGACCCGTGCGCGTAGCGCGACACCGCGCGCTCGCAGAGCATGTCGAAGGCGCGCCGGGACACGCCCAGCCAGCGCATGCAGTGGTGGATGCGGCCCGGGCCGAGGCGCTGCTGCGCGACCAGGAAGCCGGCGCCGCGCGCGCCGAGCAGCGCGTCGCGCGGGACGCGGACGTCCTCGTAGAGCACCTCGGCGTGGCCCCCGAAGCGGCCGAACTCGTCCTGCGGGTGCTCCATGGTCGCGACGTCGCGCAGGATCGTCACGCCGGGCGTGTCGGCCGGGACGATGAACATCGACGCCCGCTGGTAGCGGTGCGCGTCGGGGTCGGTGACGGCCATCACGATCAGGAAGTCGGCGATCGACGCGTTCGAGGAGAACCACTTGCGGCCGTTGATGACCCAGGCGTCGCCGTCGAGCACCGCCCGCGTCTCGAGCAGCGTCGGATCCGAGCCCGCCGTGTGCGGCTCGGTCATCGAGAACGCCGAGTGCAGCTCCCCGGCCAGCAGCGGCTCCAGCCACTGCTGCTTCTGGTCGGGCGTCCCCGCCAGCGCGAGGACCTCCGAGTTGCCGGAGTCGGGCGCCTGGTTGCCGAAGACGACCGGCGCGAACGGCGTCGTGCCGAGGATCTCGTGCATCAGCCCGAGCTTGACCTGGCCGAAGCCCTGGCCGCCCAGCTCGGGCGGCAGGTGCGCCGCCCACAGGCCGCGCGCCCTGACCTCCTCCTTGAGCGGCGCGATCGCGCGGCGGAAGCCGTCCTCGCCCAGCTCGTCGAAGACGGTCTCGATCGGCCAGACCTCCTCGCGCACGAAGCGCTCCATCCAGTCCAGCTGCTCCTGGAAGGCGGGCTCGGTCTGGAAGTCCCACGCCACGGACGGGATGCTACGCCCCGGCGTTAGGCTTGGCGCGCGATGGCACAGGCACACGGCGACCGGCTGACCGCGGTGGACGCGTCCTTCCTGGCGCAGGAGGGCTCCGACTCCCACATGCACGTGGGCGCGCTGACGGTGTTCGAGGGGCCGGCGCCGACCTACGCCGACTTCCTGCACCACATCCGCTCGCGGCTGCACCTCGTCCCGCGCTACCGCCAGAAGCTCGCGTTCCCGCCGATCGAGACCGGCCGCCCGCTGTGGGTGGACGACCCCACGTTCAACCTCGAGTACCACGTGCGCCACACGGCGCTGCCGCAGCCGGGCACCGAGACGCAGCTGCGCGCGCTGGCCGCGCGCGTGTTCTCCCAGCAGCTCGACCGCTCGAAGCCGCTGTGGGAGATGTGGCTCGTCGAGGGAGTCGAGAGCGGCTCGTTCGCGCTGATCACGAAGACCCACCACGCGCTGGTGGACGGCGTCGCCGGGGTCGACCTGGCGACGGTGCTGCTGGACCTCCAGCCCGAGCCGGCGGAGGTGCCGCATCCGGACGCGGCGTGGGAGCCGCAGCGCGAGCCCTCGCCCGTCGAGCTCGCCGCGCGCGGGGTGCGCGGGCTGCTGCGCACACCGGTCGACATCGCGACGCGGGCGGTCGCCGCCGCGGCGCGTCCGCAGGAGACGCTCGAGGCGGCGCGCGAGGCGGTGGAGGGCGTCGGCGAGATCGTGTGGGCGGGGCTGAACCCGGCGCCCGAGACGCCGCTGAACGTCCCGATCGGCCCGCACCGCCGCTACGTCTTCGTCCGCAACGAGCTGGCCGACTTCAAGCGCGTCAAGGACACCTTCGGCGGCACCGTCAACGACGTCGTGCTGACGGTGGTCGCCGGTGCGCTGCGGCGCTGGCTGCGCTCGCGCGGCGTGCGCACCGAGGGGCTCGAGCTGCGCGCGCTCGTCCCCGTGTCGATCCGCGCCCGCGACGAGCACCACCAGCTCGGCAACCGGATCGCCGTCATGCGCGGGCCGCTGCCGGTCTACATCGAGGATCCCGTGGCCCGCCTGCGCGTCGTCAAGCAGGCCATGGACGGCCTGAAGGAGTCCAAGCAGGCGGTGGGCGCGGAGGTGCTGGCCGGCGTGCAGCAGTTCGCGCCGCCGACGATCCTCGCGCAGGCGTCGCGGCTGAACTTCTCCACGCGCCTGTTCAACCTGATCGTGACGAACGTCCCCGGGCCGCAGTTCCCGCTGTACCTGCTCGGCCGGCGCCTCGACGACCTGTTCCCGATCGCCTTCCTCCCGCGCGACCACGCGCTGGCGATCGCGATCATGTCCTACGACGGCGGCATGGACTTCGGCCTGCTCGGCGACTACGACGCGATGCCCGACCTCGACACCTTCGGGGAGTACATCGAGGCGTCGCTGGCCGAGCTGGTGGTCGCCGCCGGCGCGCGGACGAAGCAGCCGGCGTCGGCGAAGCCGCGGGCCAAGCGGGCCCCGGTCCGAAGCGCGACGACGAAGACCGGCGGCCGCCGGAGCTAGCGGCCGCGCACGCGGACGTCCGGCCGCGCCGGCAGCGGCTCGCGGTTGCCCGCGCGGTCGACGGCGGCGGTGGCGTAGGCGTAGGCGCGGCCCGGGCGCAGGCGCTGGCGCAGGCTGCGCCGGCGCGTCGAGGCGATCCGGCGGTACGGCCGGCCGCCGAGCGACCGGTGCAACTCGTAGCGGCGGATGCCGGAGGCCACGAGGGGCGCCGGCGCCGGATCGCGGCCGCGCCAGCGCACGACGAGCGTGCGGCCGCGCCGCCGGGCGGTGGCGCGCGAGGTCGGCGGCCGGCGGTCGACGCGCCGCGCCGCTCCGACGGCCGCGCCCGCGTCGAGGATGCCCCAGCCCAGCTCGGGGTCCCAGCCGGTGCCGGCGGGGCGGCGGGCCGCCCGCTTGAGGATCCGCACGACCTCGAGGCCCGACAGGTCGGGGTTGAGCCGGCCCACGAGGGCCGCCGCCGCGGCGACCTGCGGCGCCGCCATCGACGTCCCGGGCAGGAAGGCGTAGTGGGACTCGCCGTCGAGCGTTGCGCGGCAATCGCAGCCCACGCTCGGCGGCACCAGCGTCGGCCGCTCGCGCGGCGTCGTGGCCCGCGGGTAGAGCGCGAACAGCCCGCGCGCGCCGGTCGGGGTGGAGCGCAGCGCGCCGTAGGCGGCGAGCGAGATCTGGCTGCCGCGCCCGGCGAACGTGGCCCGGCGGTCGTCCATCTGCGCGGCCGTCACCGACAGCCCGCGCCCGGCCGCGATGTCCGGGCCGGTGCCGGTCGGCTGCAGGAGGTTCGCGGGCTCGCCCTGCTCCTCGACCGGCTCGTCGGCGGCGGCGGCGACCAGCACGACGTCGCGCGCCACGGCGTAGGCGATCGCGTCCTCGACAATTTGGCTGTGGGTGCCGCCGTCGTCGCCGAAGCTCATGTTGAGCGCGTGCGCGCCGGCGTCGGCGGCGGCGACGATCCCGCGGGCGACGGACGAGTCGGTGAGGTCGCTCCTGATGACGATCAGGCGGCAGTCGAAGCCGGCGCCCGCGATGCCGATGTCGTTGTCGGTGCCGGCGCAGGCGAGCGACGCCACGTGGGTGCCGTGGCCGTCGGCGTCCTCGGTCGCCGGCGCGCTCGAGTCGTCGTCGAAGTCCAGCGCGCGGTCGACCTTGCCGGCGAGGTCGGGGTGACCGCCGTCGACGCCCGTGTCGATCACGGCGACCGTCGCGCCGCGGCCGCGGGCGTGCTCCCAGGCGCGCGGGAAGCCGTGCCGGCGCACGTACCACTGCAGCGTCGTGCCGGCCGCCGCGCCGGCGTCGGGCTCGGCGGCGGCGAGGGCCGGGTCGTCCGGCTCGTACCGCAGCTCGAAGCGGCTCTCGGGCTCGGCGCGCAGGACGCGCGGGTCGGCGCGCAGCCGCGCCAGCGCCGCCCGCAGGCCGGCGCCTCCGGCCGGGCGCACGACGATCGCGCGCAGGCGCGGGATCGCGGGAGCGGCGCGGGTGACGCCGGTGCGCGCCGCGACCGCGCGCGGGGGCGCGTCCTCGCGGAGCGTGACCACGATGCGGCCGGTGCGGCCGGCGGCTGCGGCCGGCGCCGCCGTGCCCGCCACCAGAGCCGCCGCGGCGGCGACCGCCGCGGTCAGTAGCCGAGGGCGAACTTGGCGTCCTCGGACATCTTGTCCGGGGTCCACGGCGGGTTGAAGACCATCGTGGGGACGACCTCCTCCACCCCGTCGAGCTCGCTCACGAACTCGACGATCTGCTCGGAGACCTGCGGCCCGATCGGGCACGCCGGCGTCGTGAGGGTGAAGGTCACCTCGACGCGGCCGCCCTCGATCTCGACGCCGTAGATCAGGCCCAGCTCGACGAAGTCGAGCCCGAGCTCGGGGTCGATGACGTTGGTGAGCGCCTCCTGGATCTCTTCCTCGTCGACCACGGGGTTGAGTCTAGCCACGATGGTTCGATAGCTTGCCGCGAATCGTCTCGTTCGATGAACAGCGGGGGATCCTGCGCGTGTGCGGCGAGGAGGATCGGGCCACGTGCGGGAGCCGGCGGCGGGCGCTGTCGACGGCCATGCAGGCGCCGTGCGACGTCATCGTCGACCTCACGGAGCTGCGCTTCGCCGACTCGTCGCTGATGGTCGACCTCGCGGTGCTCGCGCGCCGCCTGCGCATGGGCGGCCGCCAGCTGCGCCTGCGCGGGCCGCAGCCGCACGTCCAGGCGCTGATCGAGCACATGGGGCTGCACCGGCTGCCCGCGGTGGCGCTGGACGGGCCGTTGCTGAACTAGCCTGAGGGCGGCCCGTGCTGCCCGTCCTGCTCGTCCTGTTCATCGTCGTGCCGATCGCCGAACTGGCGGTGATCATCCAGGTCGGCCAGGCGCTCGGCCTGCTGCCGACGATCGCGCTGCTGGTCTTCGACTCCGTGGTCGGCGCCGTGCTGGTGCGCGCGCAGGGGCGTGCCGCGTGGCGGCAGTTCGCCGACGCCGTGCGCGCCGGCCGGCCGCCGGCGCGCGAGGTGCTCGACGGTGCGCTCGTGCTGCTCGGCGGTGCGCTGCTGCTGACCCCGGGCTTCCTGACCGACCTCCTCGGCCTGTCCCTGCTGCTGCCCCCCACCCGCGCCGTCGCGCGGCGGATCCTGGCGCGGCGCCTGCTGCGCCGCATGACCGCCTCCCTCGCGGGCGCCGCGGCGCGCTCCCCTCGCACGGGGCCGCAGCCGCACGACGTCGAGGGCACCGCGGTCGACGCCGACCTCCCCCACCTTCCGCCGCGATGATCGAGCCCGGCCACGAGCGGCGGCACGCCTCGTCCGGCGCCGGCTTCACCGACGCGGTCACGTACGCGTTCGCCGACCCCGCGCGCGAGCTGTTCGGGCTGGCGCGGCTCGGCATCTCCGAGGACGAGCAGGGCAGCGCGCTGGCGGTGCTCTTCCACCGTCGCGAGCCGGTCGCGGTGACCGCGGGCGGCGGTCTCGCGGTTCCCGAGGGTGCCGATTGGGCCGACCTGCGCCTCGAGGCGGTCGCGACCGCGATCGACGCCCCGCTCGAGCGCTGGACGCTCGCGTGGGACGCCGACGGCGGCGCAGTCGAGCTGACGTTCGAGGCGGCCTCGGCGCCGGCCGCCATCGGCGCGCCGGTGGCCGCGCTGGGCGGCCTCGACGGCTACGTCCAGCTGTGCCGCGTGACCGGCAGAGTGCGCGCCGGAAGCGAGACGCTGCCCTTCGACGGGACCGGCGAGCGCCGGCACGAGTGGGGCGTCGCCGACTGGACCGGCCTGGAGCTGGTGCGGACGGTGTCGGTGTGGCTCGGCGACGACGCCGGCGGCGTGGCGCTGACGGCGCTGCGCCCGGCGGGCTCGCGCGGCCACGACGAGGAGCGCGTGTGGGCGGCGCTGGTCGAGGGCGGCGAGCCGGTGGTCGTGGAGGACCCGCGGCTGTCGACCACCTACGACGGCGACGGCCACCAGCGCCGTGCCGGTCTCGAGCTGTGGGTGAGCGACGAGGACCCCTACCCGCGCCGCGCGGCGGGCCAGGTCGTCTGCGGGACCTCGCTCGACCTCGGCGCGCTCCGGCTCGACCTGGCGTTCATGCGCTGGCACGCCGACGGCCGCGCCGGCGTCGGCCGCTACGACGTGCTGCGGCGGGCCTGAGGTCCGGGCGGGCGCGCGCCCGCGGTCTCTCATCCGCCCCGTGGGAGCCTGCCAACGGCGGCTGGCGAGGGTGGCGCCCGGACGTCAGCACCACCACGTCGGTTTTTCCGCAGTCCGGGCCGATCTGACGCCGCATGGCGGCGCTGAACCGGATCAGGGTCGGGCCGGACGAGGGTGGTGGTTCGGGCGTGCGCGGCGCGTACGCGGGCGCTAGTTGTCGCTGCCGAGCCGGTCCCACACGTAGAGCTCGAGGCACTCGGCCACGAGCTCCTCGGCGCGCTCCGTGGACAGCCACGGCAGCACCGTCTCGATCGCCTGCTCCTCGCCGACACCGGCGTTGAACGCGTCCTCGCCGCGGAAGCCGGCGGCGATCTTCAGCGCCTCCCGGCGCGCGTCGTGCTCGAGCGCCGGGAACGCGTTGACCAGGAACTCGCGGTTGGCGATCGGCTGCCCGACGTCCATCGACGCGTGCCATGCCGCGAGCATCGACAGGTCGTGCTCGTCGAGGTCCGCCAGCGCCTTGGCGTAGTGCGACGCCAGCTCCCCCTCGGGGATCTCGTCGACCCACGCGCGGACCAGCTCCCCGAGCAGCTGCCGGCGCGCCTCGCGCCCGACGGACTCGGCGATCACCCGGATGGCGTCGTGCGGTGCGATGAAGCACAGGGGCATGGGCGGGAAGGTACGGGCGGGGTCGGACGGCAAAGGGTGGCGCGGCGGCGCGCTCCCGCGGGGCATCCCGCACGCAGCGGGAAACGCCTTTCCGGCGGCCCGCGCTAGGTTCGCCCGATGCGCGCCGAGTTGTGGGGGGCCGAGCACGTCGAGCTGGGGCACGTCGCCTCCGCCAGCCCGCAGCGAGGGGCGGCGATCGCCCTGACGCGCGGGCGGTTCCTCAAGTCCTACGGCTACCTCGACGCCAACGAGGACGCCGTCGCCGTCGTGTGCGGCCCGCGGGCGACGCTGCTCGCCTGCGCCGACGGCCACAACGGCGTCACGGCGTCGCACGTCGCGCTGCGCCACGCGCTCGACGCGTTCGGCGACGACCCGCCGCCCGAGCTGTCCGACCGCGAGTGGCTGGACCTGTTCGAGGCGGTCAACGAGGCGGTGCTCGCCGCCACCGCGGGCTCGGAGCAGCCCGGCAGCCGCACCGTCCTGCTGCTGGCGCTGGCGGCGGCGGGACGCGTGTCGTGGGGCTCCATGGGCGACGCGGCCGCGGTGCTGGCCGCGCCCGGCGCCAGCCGCGGCCGCCAGCTCAACCGCGAGGAGATGCGGTTCGTCGGGTACCCGATGAAGCGCCGCGCGCTCAAGAGCGCCCTCCAGCGCGGGCGCGTGTCGCTGGAAGCCGACGAGTGGGTCGTGCTCGTGACGGACGGGTTGTCGGAGTTCGTGTCGCCCATGCGCCCGGCCGACGTCGTCCCGCGCATCCTGGCGACGGTGCCGCCCGGCGACGCCGAGGCGGCGGCGCTGCGGCTGGTCGACACCGCGTGCGCGGCGGGGGCGGGCGACAACGTCGGGGTCGCGATCCTGGCGCCGCGGTCCTCCCGCGGCGCCTAGCCTGAAGCGCATGGCGTACGTCACCGAAGAGGCCCGGCAGGAGCTGCTCGACACGATCGCGGAGGCGACGGACGAGCTGGCCGCCGCCCTGGCCGCGCTCGGGGAGGCGTACGAGCAGCTCGACGAGGCCGGCGCCGACCGGCTCGAGGAGGAGCTGTTCCGGCCGCTGCAGAGCGCCTACGGCCGGGCCAAGCGCACGCACGCCGAGTTCGCGACGCGCCACGCCCTGCCGCCTCGGGCGTTCTCCCCGGGCACGGCCGGCGCGCCCTCGACCGGCGTGAAGGGGTTCGTGGAAGCGGCCGCCGAGGCCGTCGAGCAGGCCGAGAACATCCTCGTCGAGCTGCAGGACTCGATGTCCCCGGTCGAGGTCGGCGACGCCGAGCTGCGGGCGGGCCTGGCGGACGTCCGCGCGACCATCGGCGACTTCGGCGCCCGCGCCGAGCGCTTCGTCAGCCGCTTCGGGCGCTAGCCACCGCCGCCGGAGGCGCCGCCCCCGGCGACGTCGCTCCGGCGCCTTGACGACTGTTCCGGACACTGGAACAATCGCTTCGCCGTGGCCGTCGAACGCACCTCGCTGCCGGACCAGGTCTTCCGCACGCTCGCGGCGGCGGTGCTCGACGGCCGCTACGCCGCCGGCGATCGGCTGCCGCCCCAGCGCGCGCTCGCGGCCGACCTCGGCGTGAACATGGCCTCGCTGCGCGAGGGCATCAAGCGCCTCGAGCAGCTGCGGCTCGTGGAGGTCCGCCATGGCGACGCGATGCGCGTGCGCGACTGGCGCGCCGACGGCGGTCTCGACGTCCTGGCCTACGCGGCGGCCGCCGACCCGGAGGTCGTGGCCGCCGTCTTCGAGGCCCGGCGGCTGCTGCTGACTGAGGCGGCACGGCTGGCGGCCCGACGCCGCACGGACGAGCAGGCGCACGGGCTCGAGGCGGCGGCCGACGCGTTCGCCGCCGCGCCGGACGATGCCGAGGCGCAGGCGCTCGACCTCGCGTTCTTCGCCGCGCTGATCGACGCCGCCGGGAACCTCGTGTTCACGCTGATCGTCAACTCGATCCGTGAGCTGTACCTGGGCAACCTCGGGCGCTTCGCCGCGCTCGTGCGGCGGCGCGAGGAGCTGGCCCCGCTGTACGCGGCGGCCGCTCGCGCCGTCGCCGCGCGCGACCCCGACGCGGCCGCCGACGCCACGCGCGCGCTGGCGGCCGCGCAGGAGGCGCGCATGCTGGAGGCGGCGTGACCCTCTCCGGCCGCGAGGCGCGGGTGTTCGAGTGCCTGGCCGACGCCGTCCTCGCCCCGGCGCCGCCGCTGCCGCCGGTGCGCGAGACGGACGCGTGCGCCGCCTTCGCGGTGCTGCTGGCCGCCGCGCCGGCGCCCAACCGGCTGGCGCTGCGCGCGATCCTGCTCGCCCTCGCGGCCGCGCGCTGGCCGCGGCGCGCGCCGCCGGCGCGGCTGGCCCTGCTGGCGCGCCTCGCGCGCTCGCCCGCCGCGCCGCTGGTCGAGGCGGTCCGCGCCACCGCGGCCGTCGCCTACTACGGCGACCGCGGCGTCCAGCGCCGGCTCGGGTACGACCCGTGAGCGTCGTCGACGGCCGCGGCATCGCGGAGGAGCGCCGCGTGCGCGCCGACGTCTGCGTGATCGGCACCGGCGCCGGCGGCGCGCCTGTGGCGCGCGCGCTCGCCGAGGCGGGAGCGCGCGTCGCGGTGCTCGAGGACGGCGACCGCGTCCCGCGCAGCGCCCTCACCGCCCGGCCGCGCGACATGATGGCGCGGCTGTACCGCGACGCCGGGCAGACCGTGACGCTCGGCCGGCCGCCGATCGTCATCCCCACCGGCCGCGCCGTCGGCGGCACGACGCTCGTCAACTCCGGCACCTGCTTCCGGGTTCCGCACGACGTGCAGGAGTGCTGGGCGCGCGAGCTCGGGCTCGAGGCGCTCGGTCCCGGATCGCTGGACGCGCACTTCGCGCAGGTCGAGCGGGAGCTGCACGTCGCGCGCGTGACCCCCGAGCTCGCGGGGCGCAACGCCCTGATCGCCCGCCGCGGGGCGGAGCGGCTCGGCTGGTCGGGCCGCTTCATCGACCGCAACGCGCGCAACTGCCGCGGCTCGGGCGTCTGCGCCTTCGGCTGCCCCACCGGCGCCAAGCAGCACACGGGCGCCACGTACATGGCCTGGGCGGACGCCGCCGGCGCCACGACCTACACCGCGACGCGTGCCGCGCAGGTCGTCGTGCGCGACGGCCGCGCGCGCGGCGTCCTCGCGCGCACCCGCGCCGGCGGCCGGCTGACCGTGGACGCGCCGCGCGTCGTCGTCGCGGCCGGCGCGCTGCACACCCCGGCGCTGCTCGCCGCCAGCGGGATCGCTTCCCGCCAGCTCGGGCGCAACCTCTCCATCCACCCCTGCACCGCGGCGTGGGCGCCGATGGACGAGGAGGTCGACATGGCCCGCGGCGTGCCGCAGTCCTACTGCGTCGACGAGTTCGCCGCGGAGGGGATCATGCTCGAGGGGGTCGCCGGCCCGCCGGACTACCTGGCGATGGCGGTTCCCTACCTCGGCGACCGGCACCGCGAGGTGATGCTCGCCTACCGCCGGACCGCCCAGTTCGGCCTGATGGTCCGCGACACGTCGCGCGGGCGCCTGCTGCTCGGGCGCGCCGCGCGCTCCGCCGGACGGCCGCTCGTCCGCTACGACGTCAACGCGGCCGACCTTGCGACGATCCGCCGCGGCGTCGACCGCCTCGTCGAGCTCCTGCGCGCCGGCGGCGCCCGCGCCGTCCACGCGCCGGGGCGCGACGGCCTGCCGCTCAAGCTGATGGCCTTCCACCCGCTCGGCACGGCCCGGGCCGCCGCCCGTCCTGCCGACGGCGTCGTCGACGCGGACCTGCGCGTCCACGGCGTCGACGGCGTCTACGTCGCCGACGCCGCCGCCGTCCCGACGGCGCTCGGCGTCAACCCGCAGCTGACCATCATGGCGCTGGCCACCCGCCTCGGCGCCGCCCTCGCCCGATGAGGAGAATCCCGCCATGTCGTTCCTGATCGACCCGCCCTGGCTGTACGCCAACGGCCGCGTGCTCGCGCGGCTCCCCGAGCGCGCGCAACGCCCGCTGGCCGCCGCGACCGTCGCCACCTTCTGGACGGCCGGCGTCGCCACCTACGCCAACCAGCCCTGGATGCGCTGGCTGTGGCGCCGGTTCCCGGCCCGCGACGGCCGCGACTTCATGGTCAACTCCGGCGTCCTGCGCATCGACCACCGCTCCGACCGCCGCCGCGCGGACGCGGCGAGCGCGCTCGTCTTCGCCACCTACCCGCTGTGGCTGTGGCTCGGCCTGCGGTCCGGACGCCGGCGGCGGTGACGGCGCAGCCGCGGTTTCCCGGCTTCGCGCCGAGCGCCGGCGGCTACGAGTCGTTCTACCTGCGCGCCGTCGACCCCGACCGCCCGCGGGGGGTCTGGCTGCGCCACACGGTGCACAAGGCGCCGGGCGAGCCGGCGGTGGGCTCGACGTGGGTGACGCTGTTCGACCGCGAGGCGGGGCCCCCCGCGACGGCCAAGGTGACGCTGCCCGCGCCCGCCGTCCCGCGCGGGGGCTGGCTGCGGGTCGGCGACAGCGCGTTCGGGCCGGCCGGCGTGCGCGGCCCCGGCTGGGACCTGCGCTTCGAGGGAGCGGCGGCGGCGCTGCGCCACCTGCCGCGCGCGTGGATGTACCGGGCGCCGCTGCCGCGCACGAAGCTCGAGAGCCCGCTCCCGGACGCCCGCATCTCGGGCCGGGTCGAGGCCGGCGGCCGCGCGCTCGAGCTCGACGGCTGGCCGGGCATGGTCGGCCACAACTGGGGCGCCCAGCACGCCGAGCGCTGGATCTGGCTGCACGGCGTCGCGTTCGAGGACGTGCCGGGGGCGTGGCTGGACGTGGCGATCGGCCGCGTGAGGATCGCGGGCCGCACCACGCCGTGGATCGCCAACGGCGAGATCTGCGCCGACGGCCGGCGGATCCGCCTGGGCGGGATCGGCGCGGCGCGGCGCACGCGGGTGCGGGAGGACCCGCTCGGCCTCGACCTCGAGCTGCCGGGTGCCGGCGCGAGCCTGCGGCTGACCGCGCGCTCGCCGCGCGACCAGACGGTGGTCTGGCGCTACGCCGACCCCGACGGCTCCGAGCACCACACCGCCAACTGCTCCGTCGCCTGCCTCGACGGCGTCCTCGAGCGCGACGGGCAGCCGCCGCTGCGCCTGCAGTGCGCCCACGGCGGCGCCTACGAGCTCGGGATGCGCGAGACGGGCCACGGGCTGCCGGTGCAGCCCTTCGCCGACCCGTGACCCGCGGCGGCCCGCCCGAAAAGACGAGCGCCCCGCGTCGCGGGGCGCTCGGAGCCTCGGAACCGCTGCGCGCTCAGATGCGCTTCTTGACCTCGTAGTACGCCCGGCGCGGCACGGTGGGCTCGCCGGGGCGGCCCTTGACCAGGCCGGCGTCGAAGCGCGGCTGGGCGCCCCCGAACCAGGTGTAGACGTACACGCGCTTGATCTGCTTGTACTTCTTGACCAGCTTGAACAGGTACTTCGTCGCCTTCAGCTGGCAGTTCTGCGCGCTCGAGCACTTGGCGCGCTTTCGCGCCGTCTTGCCCCAGAAGGAGGCGAAGTCGTACAGGCCGCCGGTCTCGGTCAGCCAGTACTGCTTGCAGCCGAGGGCCTTGATGAGGGCCTTGGTGCCGGTCGTGCGGAAGCGGTTGACGTCGGAGTAGTTGTGGATGCCGCAGATCGTCCGCTTGGAGGTAAGGGCGGCACGGAACTTCTTGATCCACTTGACCGTCGCCGTGTACTTCGGCCTCTTGGCCGACGCGCTGTTGGCCTGGTCGAGGACGTCGGCGGCGATGATCGTGCAGCCGCGGTTGAGCTCGGCGCACACGCGCGTGGCGATGTCGGTGAAGCGCGCGGCGGCCTTCGGGTTGCGGGCCGTCGGCTGCGTGAAGTGGTTGGCCTCGTTCCACGGCGCGATGACCCGCACGCTGGGGAACGTGATCAGGAACGCGCGCAGGTTCTGCTCGTACTCCGTCGCGCTCGGCAGCCTGCACTGCGGCTTGTTGCGGTTGCTTCGCTTCTTGCAGATCTCCGCCGCGCCACGGGCGTGCTCGAAGGCCACGAGCGGCTCGATGCCGGCCGCGTTGGCGGCGGCGAGGTAGGGGGCGACGCGGCTCGAGATCTCGTCGTCGCCCGCGAACTGGGCCGAGATCGAGTTGAACGCCGTGACGAGGCGCGTCGTCTTGACGCCGAGCGCCTGGAAGTTCGGGTCCGAGAACATCGGGGCGTTGTTCTCGGAGATGCCGACCTGCACCGCCGCCGGAGCGCTCGCGGGGACGGCCGCGAGCGCGGCGAGGGACAGCAGGAGGGCGGACAGCTTGGGACGCATGGGCTCCGGGAGGTCGGGGGGTCAGGCAAGCATCGGACGGGCGGCGTGCAGCCTGTCGTGGCGGGGTAACCCCGCTGACCGTCGCGAGTTGCGCCGCGGGCAGGGTAGCGGCGGCACGCCAGCGTGTCAGGGCCGGATGAGGCCGCCCAGGAACAGGTCGGCGGCGAAGCGCGTGGCGCCGTCGACGTCCGGCGGTTCGCGCTCGAGCAGCCGCAGCCCGAGCTCCAGCCCGACGGCGATCATCACGTGCGCGGCGTACTCGACGTCGACGGGGGCCATCCGGCCCTCGCCGATCGCGGCCCGCAGGTCCTCGGCCAGCTCGTCGGTGCCCATCGGCACCTGGTCGTCGTCGTCGAACAGGGCACGGATCGTCCCCGCGTTGCGGGCCATGAACGCGAGATTGGCCGGGTCCTCGACGATGTACTCGAAGTACGCGCGGTAGGAGTCCTCGACGAACGCGCGCGGCGTCTGCGCCCGCCGCCGCGCCTCGCGCACCCGTCGCCGCGCCTCGGCGCCGACCTCGGCGACGAGGCCGCGGAAGATGGACTCCTTGTCCGGGAAGTAGTTGTAGAACGTGCCCGCCGCCAGCGGCGTGCGGCGGACGATGTCGCGGACGCTGGCGGCGCCGAAGCCGAGCTCGCCGAAGACCTCCCGCGCGGCGTCGAGGATCGCGGCGCGGTTGGCGGCCTTGGTGCGCTCGCGGCGGCCCGCGCCGGCGACCGCTCCGGTCACGCCGCCAGCGCCTCCCCCGCCGCGGCGCGCGGCGGCACGGGCAGCCGGTGCCCCGCGGCGGCCGCGCGTTGGGCGCCCGCGCGGCGCTCCTTGTCGAGGCCTGCGAGGTAGTCCTCGAAGTCCACCTGCATCGTGTGCCGGCGCGAGGCGACGTAGCGCTTGAACATCCGCTTGCGCTCGCGGGCGATGTCGGCGCGCATCGCCTGCGGGGACGGCAGCGCGTACCGGCCGGCCAGGTGGTCGGCGACCCAGCGCGACTGCGCGTCGGCGAGCGGCATGATCGCCCCCAGCGGCTGCAGCAGGCCGATGAAGGCCACGTTGTCGACGTCCGGGTGGAAGACCCGGCGGAACAGCGGCAGGTCGTTGCCCGGCGCGGAGATGAACGCGGGGTCGAAGAACGGGAACGTCACCTTGTAGCCCGTGCAGTAGACGACGAGGTCGGCGTGGACGCTCGACCCGTCGGCGAACACCACGCGGTCGCGATCGAGCCGCGCGATGTTCGGCTTCGGCGTGATCGCGCCGTGCGCGAGGCGGTCGAGGATGCGGCCGGAGATCGTCGGGTGCGCCTCGCCGAAGCGGTGGTCCGGCTTCGGCAGCCCGTAGCGCTCCATGCTGCCCTGATGCAGGCGCAGCATCGACTCGAAGAGCGCCCGCCGCACGCCGAACGGCACCCGCGCGGACGTGCTCAGCTGGTCGATCGGCCGCCCCCAGATGTACTTGGGGATGACGTGCGCCCCGCGCCGCGCCGCGAGGTACGTGCTGCGCGCGTTGTAGGAGGCGTCGACGGCGATGTCCATCGCCGAGTTGCCCATCCCCAGCACGACGACGTCCTTGCCGCGCAGCTGCTCGGGATCGGTGTACGCGTGCGAGTGGATCTGCTCGCCCTCGAAGCCGTCGGCGCCGGGGAACGGCGGCTCGGGCATCTGCGGGTCCCAGTGATGGCCGTTGGCGACCAGCAGCGCGTCGTAGCGCAGGGTCTCGCCGCGATCGGTCGTGATCTCCCAGATCCCGTCGGGCCGCCGCTCGGCGCGGTCGACGCCCGTCTCGAAGCGGATGCGCTCGCGGAAGCCGAAGTGGTCGACGTAATCGTCGAAGTAGCGCGCGATGTGCGTGTGGTGCGGGAAGTCCGGATAGGACTTCGGCATCGGGAAGTCCGGGTACTCCATGCGCTCGCGCGACGTGTTGATGTGCAGCGTCGCGTACGACGACGACATGCCGTTGCGGTTGCGGAAGACCCAGTTGCCCCCGACCCGATCCGACTTCTCGAAGCAGTCGAACTCGAAGCCGCGCTCGTGCAGCGTCTTGGCGGCGGCGATGCCTGAGGAGCCGGCGCCGATGACGCAGGCGTTCGGGAGGCGGGCCATCGGCCGGAGGGTACGGAGAAGATGACGCCAGCGTCAAGTTTCCAGGTCCAGGCGGCGGGCGCGGTGGTCTGGCGCCGGTCGGCGCGCAGCGTCGAGGTGGCCGTCGTGCACCGTCCGCGGTACGACGACTGGTCGCTGCCCAAGGGCAAGCTCGACTCCGGCGAGACCTTCGAGGCGGCGGCGCTGCGCGAGGTCGAGGAGGAGATCGGCCTGCGCGGCGCGCTCGGTCCCGAGCTGCCGCCGACGACCTACCGCGACCACAAGAACCGCACGAAGATCGTGCGCTACTGGCTGATGGAGGCGCCGGAGGACCCGGCGTTCGAGCCCAACGACGAGGTCGACCAGCTGCGCTGGCTGCCCGGCGGCGAGGCCGTCGCGCTGCTCTCCTACGAGCCGGACCGCACGCTGCTGCGGCATGCGCTTGAGTTGATCGCGTGAATCGCGATCGCTTCCCAGGCCTGGCCGGCGGCTGGGCCCGGCTCGACGGCCCCGCCGGCACCCAGATGGTCGATACCGCCGTCGACGCCATGGCGGACTTCATGCGCTCCGGGCGCAACGCCAACCACGGCGGAGTCTTCGCCGCCGCCCACGCCACCGACGAGACCGTGGCGGCGGCGCGCGCCGAGGTGGCCGGGCTGTTCGGCGCGGAGCCGACCGGCGTCGTCTTCGGCCCGAGCATGACGGCCCTGACCATGCGCTTCGCCGCCGCCGCGGGGCGGGAGCTCGGGCCCGGCGACGAGATCGTCTGCACGCGCCTCGACCACGACGCCAACGTCCGGCCGTGGGTGATCGCGGCGGAGCGCGCGGGCGCGACCGTCCGCTTCGCCGACCCCGACCCGGAGCGCCTCGAGCTGCCGGCGGCCGCGGTCGAGGCGGTGCTGGGCGAGCGGACCCGCTGGGTGGCGGTCACGGCGGCGTCCAACGCCTGCGGCACGGTGCCCGACCTCGCCGGGATCGTCGCGGCGGCGCGCCGCGCCGGCGCGCGCGTCTACGTCGACGCCGTCCACGCCGCACCGCACCGGCCGCTCGATCTGCGCGCCCTCGGCGCCGACGTCCTCACGTGCTCGGCGTACAAGTGGTTCGGGCCGCACGTGGGCATCCTGTGCGCGTCGCCGGACCTGCTGGCGGAGCTGCCACCGGACAAGCTGATGCCGTCGCCCGACGAGGTGCCGGACCGCTGGGAGCTGGGGACGCTGCCGTTCGAGAGCCTCGCGGGCGTGACCGCCGCCGCCGCGTACGTGCGCGAGGTCGGCTTCGACGCGGTGCGCGCGCACGAGGACGAGCTGCTGCGGCGCGCGCTCGACGGGCTGCGCGCCATCGACGGCGTGACGCTCTACGGCGACGCCCGCGACCGCACGCCGACGATCATGTTCAACGTCCGCGACCTGCCGTCCAAGCAGGTGGCGCAGGCGCTCGCCGCCCGCGAGATCGCCGTCTGGCACGGCAACTACTACGCGTGGGAGCTCGAGCGCCACCTCGGCCTCGCGCCCGGCGGCGCGATCCGCGCCGGCTTCGCGCACTACAACGACGCCTCCGAGGCCGACCGCCTCGTGGCCGCGGTCGCCGAGATCGCCGCCTGACGCGCCGAACGTCCGCCGCACCGTGCTCTGGCACGGCGCCACGGACGTTCAGGTGGGACGGCGGCGGGGCCGGGCGCCGGTGATGGCGCGAAAGGCACGACATGCGGCACAAAAGCGCCATCACGTGCCTCCCGCCGCGAGTCGGCGTTCGCCGCGCGCCCGCAGCCCGTCGGGCTACGGACGGTCAGGTGGGGCGGCGGCGCTCCGGGATGCGGTCGACGAGGCGCCCGAGGCGCGCGGTGGTGCCCTGCAGCGGCGCGATCGCCTCGGCCAGCACGCGGATCGACTCGTAGAGGACGTCGATGCGCTGCTCGAGCCCCAGCAGTCGCTCGGGCAGGTCGGGCAGGACGGACGCGCTCTGGGCCAGCGACTCGAGCGCGACCGATGCCTCGGCCAGCCGCCGCAGCGAGACGTCGACCTCGGCGATGCGCGGCAGCGACACGGCGGCGCCGGCCAGCGCGTCGAGGGCCGGCCGCGCCGACGCGAGCTCCTCGAGCGTCGCGCGAGCGGCGGCGATCTCGACGATGTGCGCGTCCATGCCGGCCACGCGCGCGATCGACTGCTCGGCGTCCGCGAGGCGGCCGATGTGGCGGTTGAGGCTCTCGAGCGCGGCCGCGAGGTCGGAGATCGCCCGCGGCACCCGGACCACCGCGCCCACGACGGCCAGCGGGAACGTGAGCAGGCGCATCGGCGCGACTCTAGCCTGCGCCCGCCGCCCCAGCGGCGGGTATGGTCGGCACCGTGCGCCGGGTCGCCCTCGCCCTGCTGCTGCTCCTCACCACTGCGGCCGGCTGCGGCGGCGGCGAGGAGCGCGAGCGCGCGGCGTCGGTGACCGTCCGGGCGGCGGCGACGCCGGAAGTCACGCCTCCGCGGAACCTCGTGATCACCGGCGACCGCGGCCGCGGCGACGCGCGCGAACTCGGCGGCATCCACCCGTTCGCGCGCTGGCGCGACGCCCGCCGCCACGGCCGTTGGGTGTGGGCGGCGCGGTCGCCCGACGGTCGCACGCTGCTCGGGCAGTTCAGCGGCGAGTGCGAGATCCCGCTGGCGTTCCTCGTCCGCGACGGCGAGCGCCGCGCCCGGTCGGTCACCGGCCGCTTCACGCGGGCCGCGCCGCCGCCCGTGTCGCACGCCCTCGGCTGGACCACCGACGGCCGCGCGATCGTGGCCGTGCCCGAGGAAGCGGCGTGCGGCGCCGCCGGCCGCGGCGGGCTGTACCTGGTGAACACCGACGGCGGCGCGACCCGCGTCGGCGACCTCCCGCAGCGGATGCGCCGCTCGATGCGGCCGCGCGACGCGCGCTCGCTGCTGCGCTGAAGGCCGAAGCGCTACGCGGCCGCCGGCGCGGCGGCCCGCTCGGCCTCGGCGGCGATCTCCGCCAGCGCGCGCTTGTAGTCGTGCGGCATGACCTTCACGAAGCGCCGCAGCACGTCCGGCCACTCGGCCAGCACCCGCCGCGCCGCCGCCGAGCCCGTCCGGCGCTGGTGCTCCTCGATCAGGTCCAGCAGCGCGCGCTCGTCGCCGGAGTCGATCTCGTCGAAGCCCACGAGCTCCATGTTGCAGCGGTCGCGGAAGCCGCCGTCCACGTCGAGCACGTAGGCGACGCCGCCGCTCATGCCGGCCGCGAAGTTGCGCCCGGTCGGCCCGAGCACGACGACGCGCCCGCCCGTCATGTACTCGCAGCCGTGGTCGCCGATGCCCTCGACGACGGCGTCGGCGCCCGAGTTGCGCACGGCGAAGCGCTCGCCGGCGAGGCCGTTGAAGAACGCGCGCCCGGCCGTCGCCCCGTAGAGGACGGTGTTGCCGACGACGACGTTGTGCTCGGCCGCGAAGGTCGCCTCTTCCGGCGGGCGCACGGTCACGACGCCGCCCGAGAGCCCCTTGCCCGCGTAGTCGTTCGCGTCGCCGCGCAGCGTCAGCTCAACGCCGGGCGCCAGCCACGCGCCGAACGACTGCCCGGCGGAGCCGCGGAAGCCGAACCGGACGGTGCCCTCCGGCAGCCCGTCCGCGCCCCACACCTGCGTCACGGCGCTGGAGAGGATGCCGCCGACCGTGCGGTTGACGTTGCGCACGGCGAACTCGCCGGTCACCGGCCGGCGGTGGTCGATGGCGTCCTTGGCGGCCGCGATCAGGTCGTAGTCGAGCGCGCCGACCAGCGGCGACTCCTGCGGCATCGTGCGCCGCATCGGCGTCCCGTCCGGCACGTCGAGGCGGTGCAGCACCTGCGAGAGGTCCACGCCGCGCGCCTTCCAGTGCTCCACGGCGCCGGCGGTCTCGAGCAGGTCGACGCGGCCGACCAGCTCGTCGTAGCTGCGCACGCCGAGGCGCGCCATGATCCGCCGCAGCTCCTCGGCCACGAAGAAGAAGTAGTTGACGACGTGCTCGGGCGTGCCGTCGAAGCGCCGCCGCAGCTCGGGGTCCTGCGTCGCCACGCCCACCGGGCAGGTGTTCATGTGGCAGACGCGCATCATCACGCAGCCCTCGGCGATCAGCGGCGCGGTCGAGAAGCCGACCTCGTCGGCGCCGAGCAGCGCGGCAATGGCCACGTCGCGCCCGGTCTTCATCTGGCCGTCGGCCTGGACGTAGACGCGCGAGCGCAGGTCGTTGAGCACGAGCGTCTGCTGCGTCTCGGCGAGGCCGATCTCCCACGGCACGCCGGCGGCCTGGATCGAGGACTGCGGCGAGGCGCCCGTCCCGCCGTCGTGGCCCGAGACGAGGATGTGGTCGGCGCCGGCCTTGGCGACCCCGGCGGCGACGGTGCCCACGCCGACCTCGGCGACGAGCTTGACCGAGATGCGCGCCGTCGGGTTGGCGCAGCGCAGGTCGTAGATGAGCTGCTTGAGGTCCTCGATCGAGTAGATGTCGTGGTGCGGGGGCGGCGAGATCAGCGCCACCCCGGGCGTCGTGAAGCGGATCGACCCGATGTAGTCGTCGACCTTGTGGCCCGGGAGCTGGCCGCCCTCGCCGGGCTTGGCGCCCTGCGCCATCTTGATCTGCAGCTCGTCCGCGTTGACGAGGTAGTGGATGTTGACCCCGAAGCGGCCCGAGGCGATCTGGTGGATCGCCGAGCGCCGCCAGTCGCCTGAGGGCTCGCGGTCGTAGCGGACGGGGTCCTCTCCGCCCTCCCCGGAGTTCGACTTGCCGCCGATGCGGTTCATCGCCACGGCCAGCGTCTCGTGCGCCTCGCGCGACAGGGAGCCGAGCGACATCGCGCCGGTGGCGAAGCGCTTGACGATTTCGGCCGCGGGCTCGACCTCCTCGAGCGGCACGCCGCCGTCGCCGGCCCAGCGGAAGTCCATCAGCCCGCGCAGCGACGACCGGCGCGCGGCCTCGCCGTTCATGTGCTCGGCGAACTGCTCGTAGGTCTCCCAGGAGTTGCCGCGTGCCGCCTGCTGGAGCTTCGCGATCGCGGTCGGGTCCCACTGGCGGCGCTCGCCGTCGCGACGCCACTGGTACTGGCCGCCGACCGGCAGGATGTCGACCGGCGGGGCATCGCGCTGCGCCGGATCCGGTGGCAGCTCGCCGGCCGGCGGGAAGCCGCGCGCATGACGCTCGAGCGCCTCGGTCGCCAGCACGTCGAGCCCGACGCCGCCGACGCGCGACGCCGTGCCGGTGAAGTGGCGCTCCACGAGGTTCGGGTCGAGGCCCACGGCCTCGAAGATCTGCGCGCCGCAATAGGACTGGATGGTGGAGATCCCCATCTTGGAGATCGTCTTGAGCAGGCCCTTGCCGATGGCCTTGACCACCCGCTGCTCGGCCTGCTCGACCGTCTCGACGCCGTCGACGCGCCCGTCGCGGACCAGCTCGCCGAGCGACTCGAGCATCAGGTACGGGTTCACCGCGGAGGCGCCGTAGCCGATCAGCGTGCAGAAGTGGTGGATCTCGCGCGGCTCGCCGGACTCGACGACGAGACCGGTCTGCAGCCGCGTGCCCTCGCGCACGAGGTGGTGGTGGACGGCCGCGGTCGCGAGCAGGCTCGGGAGCGGCGCCCGCTCGGGGCTCGTGCGGCGGTCGGACAGGATGAGGACGTTGACGCCGTCCTCGACCACCTCCGATGCCTCGGCGCAGATGCGCTCGAGCGCGCGCTCCATCCCCTCGGCGCCCTCGGCGACCGGCCAGGTGATGTCCACGGTGTGCGCCCAGAAGACCGAGTGGTCGACCTGGCGCAGCCGCTCGAGCTCCGACGACCGCAGGATCGGCTGGTCCATGACGAGCTGGTGGGCGTGCTCGGGCCCTTCGTCGAGCAGGTTGCGCTCGGAGCCGATGCCCGTCGACAGGCTCATCACGATCGACTCGCGGATGGGGTCGACCGGCGGGTTGGTCACCTGCGCGAACAGCTGCTTGAAGTAGGCGAACAGCGGCGGCGAGCGGTCGGAGAAGACCGCGAGCGCGAGGTCGTTGCCCATGGAGCCGGTGGGCTCGGCCGCGTCGCGCGCCATCGGCGCCAGCAACAGCCGCAGGTCCTCCTGGGTGTAGCCGAACGCGCGCTGGCGGGCCTCGAGCGGGTGCGCCGGCCCGGCCTCGTCGCCGCGCGGCGCCTTGTCCGGCAGGTCGTCGAGGTGCACGACGCCCTGGTCGTACCAGTCGCCGTACGGCCGCCGCGTGGCGACGCCCGCCTTGACCTCCTCGTCGGGGACGATCCGCCCCTCCGCGAGGTCCACGAGGAACAGCTTGCCCGGCGCCAGCCGGCCCTTGCGCGCGACGTTGGCGGCCGGCTCGTCGAGCATCCCGGCCTCCGAGCCGACGATCACCCAGCCGTCCTTGGTCTCCAGCCAGCGACCGGGGCGCAGCCCGTTGCGGTCGAGCGTGGCGCCGATGATCCGGCCGTCGGTGAAGGCGACGGCCGCCGGCCCGTCCCACGGCTCCATGAAGCAGGAGTGGAAGGCGTAGAACGCCTTCAGGTGCTCGGGCATGTCCGGCCGGCCCTCGAAGGCCTCCGGCACGAGCATCATCATCGCGTGCGGCAGGCTGCGGCCGGCGAGCACGAGCAGCTCGAGCACGTTGTCGAGCGTCGCCGAGTCCGACCCGCCCGGGCGCACCACGGGCAGGATCCGCTGCATGTCGGAGCCGAACAGCTCCGACGCCAGCTGCGACTCGCGGGCACGCATCCAGTTGACGTTGCCGCGCAGGGTGTTGATCTCGCCGTTGTGGGCGATCATCCGGTAGGGGTGCGCGAGCTCCCAGCTCGGGAACGTGTTGGTCGAGAAGCGCGAGTGCACCAGCGCCAGCGCCGTCTTGACCCGCTGGTCCTGCAGGTCGGGGTAGTAGCCGATGAGCTGGCGCGGGGTGAGCATCCCCTTGTAGACGATGGTCCGGCTCGAGAGGCTGGGGATGACGAGGTCCGACCCCGCCGCCAGCTCGGCCACCCGCCGGATCACGTACAGCTTGCGCTCGAACGCGTCCTGGTGGTGCGCCAGCTCGCCCTGCGCGGCGATGACCACCTGCTTGACGTACGGGCGGTGGTAGAAGGCGGTGAGGCCGCACCAGTCCTTGTCCGTCGGGACGTCGCGCCACATCACGACGCGCTGGCCCTCCGCCTCGATCGTGCTCGTCACGAGCGCCTCGAGCTCCTCCCGCCGCGCCCGGTCCTGCGGCAGGAACACGACGCCGACGCCGTAGGCGCCCGCGGGCGGCAGGCCCGGCCCGGGGATGCCGCGGAAGAACTCGTCGGGCAGCTGCATCAGGATCCCGGCGCCGTCGCCCGTGTTCGGGTCGGCGCCCTCGGCCCCGCGGTGCTCGAGGTTCTCGAGCGCGACGATCGCCCGCACCACCGTCTCGCGCTGCGGCTCCCCGTCGAGACGAGCTACGAAGGCGACACCGCAGGCGTCGTGCTCGTAGGTGGGGTCATAGAGCCCGACCGGGGCGGTCGGCCGCGTGCGGTGATGCATGGGGGTCTGTCCCTTCGGGGGGAAACGGCGGGGCAGGCGCGAGGCGGACGGGAAATCCTACCAGCGCCCCAGCACCCTCTCAGCCGCCGGGCTTGATGACCATGTCCGCCACGATCAGCGCCAGGAGCAGGCTGTCGAGGCGCGTGAACACCAGGACCCGGGGGAAGGCGGCGTCGTCGGCGATGGCGGCCTTGACCGCCCTCCCCACCAGCAGGCCGCCGTTGAGCGACGCCAGCAGCCAGCCGGTCATGGCGATCGTGACCCACGGGTCGGCGAAGCCGTAGGTCGGGTGATCGACGACCATCAGGATCCCGGTCACGAGCGCGACGGCGGCCGCGGCGGGATAGAACCGTCCGCCCGCCCACAGGGATTCCTCGAGGATCGCCCGGCGCTCCTCGCGCGACCGCCTGCGCGCCCGCTCGCCCACCAGGCCCTGGACCAGCCCGCCGCCGAACCACGCCGCGATGGCCAGCACGTGGATCGTCTTCAGCAGCTCATAGGAGTCCATGCACGCCAGGATCCCGCACGCCGCGGACGGCCTCGTACACCGCCGCGACCTCCGCCGCCAGCGCCGGCCAGGCGTAGCGGGCGCAGGCCGCGGCCCGTGCCGCCGTGGCGCGGCGGCGGCGCTCGGCGGGCCGGTTGACGGCGTCCACCAGGGCCGCCGCCAGCCCGTCGAGATCGTCGGGCGCGACGAGCCAGCCCGTGCGGCCGGCCTCGACGATCTCCGCCGGCCCGTGCGCGTCGACGGCGATCGCCGGCAGGCCGCAGGCCATGCCCTCGACGAGCACCTGCCCGAACTGCTCGCGCACGCTCGGCAGCACGACGACGTCGGAGGCGGCGAAGAACGAGGGCAGCTCGTCGTGGCCGTGCCAGCCCGCCAGGAAGGCGTCGCGGGCGCCGGTGCGGCGGATCGTCTCGAGCGGGTGCTCGCCCTCCCACTCCCCCGGGAACCCGCCGAGCAGGACGAGCGGCGCCGGGCGCTCGAACGCCGCCTGCGCGCGCGCGTGCGCCTCGATCAGCAGCCCGATGCGCTTGACGGCGGTGAAGCGGCCGACGTACAGCAGCACCGGATCCTCGCCTGCGAACGCGCGCAGGTCGTCCTCGGAGTACGCGACGCTCCCCGCCTCGGCGCCGGGGGCCCAGCCCCGCGGCTCCTGCACCAGGTGCCGGCGCCAGAAGGCCATCCGGTCGATGACGCGGGGCGCGAACGTCTCGGGATCGAAGCCGTTGGGGACGCGCACGCAGCGCGCGGGGTCGACGCCCAGCAGGCGCTCGGCGCGCTCCACCTGCGAGGCCGACAGGACGATCAGGCGCTGGCAGCGGGCGGCCCAGCGGCGCATCCGCTGCGTCCAGGCGGCGGCGTGCGGCCAGCTCCCGCGCCCGTCGGCGATCTCGTCGAGCATCAGCAGCTCCGTGCCGTGCAGGTGACCCACCACCGGCACCCCGGGCGCGACGCGCGCGGCGGCCTCGTTGATCGGCGTCAGGTGGTGCAGGTGCAGGACGTCGGCCGCCGCGGCGCCGGCGGCGTCGAGCGCGCGCGCCCACGCCGCCACCTGATGCTCGTAGGCGGCGTCGTCGAGCGCGCACATCACGCGATCGGGCGCGTCCGGCCGGTCCTCGTAGGAGGGGTGCAGCGGCGGGTCGGCGCCCATGGGGTCCGCGGCGGCGAGCGCGGCCGTCATGTCGACTGGCTGGACGTCGAGCCCGGCGTAGAACTCGCGCGCGTCGCCCGGCCGGCCCGGCACGGTCACCGAGCCGGAGACCACGCGCACGTCCCAGCCGGCGCCGGGCAGCGCGCGGGCGAGGTTGTGCGCGACGTGGGCCGACCCGCCGCGCGGGAAGAACAGCAGCCCCATCAGGACGCGCGGGTGATGGCCGGTCACGGCCGCGGACGCTATCCGCCGTGACGGCCGGTCAGCCGGTGAGGCGGGCGCGGCGCCGGAGGGTGCGGGCGTTGCCGGCCTCGTCGACCGCCCGGAGCACCAGCGTGGCGCGGACACCGGCGCCCGGGATGCGGCGCACGACCGCGCTGCGCCCGCGCAGGAACAGGTAGGTCCGGCCGGCGCCGCCGAGGAAGGCGCTGCCGCGCGCGAGCCGTCGCGGCAGGCGCAGGCGGCGGGCGTCGCGCCGGGAGACCTCGAGCCGCGCGCTCGCGCCGCAGGCCTCGTCGCAGCGCAGCGCGACCGGCAGGCCGGTCGCCAGGTCGCGCGCCCGCAGCCGTCCGCCGAGCGACGCGCGGGCGCGCGGCGCGCGGCCGTCGGTGGCCGCCGGCGGGCTGCCGTCGTCGCGCGGCGCGCCGGTGACGTCGCCGGGATCGCAGGCCGCGCCGATGCCGTCGCCGTCGCGGTCCTCCTGGTTCGGGTTCGAGACCCTCGGGCAGTTGTCCGCGCCGTCGGCGACCTGGTCATTGTCGTCGTCGGCGTCGCACGCGTCGCCGAGGCCGTCACCGTCGAGGTCCGCCTGGTCGCCGTTGGCGGCCGCGGGGCAGTTGTCGTTGTCGTTCGGCACGCCGTCGCGGTCGTCGTCGACGGGCGGGCAGTCGTCGCCGAAGCCGTCGCGGTCCGAGTCGATCTGCTTCGGGTTGCGGACGAACTGGCAGTTGTCGAGCCGCGTGTCGAGCCGCCCGTCGCCGTCGGAGTCCCTGCGGTCGGCGATCCCGTCGGCGTCGTCGTCGGTGTCGCACGCGTCGCCGTCGGCGTCCCCGTCGGGCATGCCCAGCGAGCCGTCGGCCGCCGCCGGGCGGTCGGAGGTGTAGCCGGCGTCGGTGTTGGTCTGCGCCGGGTTGGAGATGTTCGGGCAGTTGTCGTACGGCGCGCGGTCGGTGCGGTAGCCGTCGCAGTCGACGTCGCCCTCGTCCGGGATGGCACCCGCGCAGAGGCCGCGATCGGCCGCCGGCGCGGCGGGCGCAGGCGCGCCGCTGAAGCCCGTGGCCAGCAGGACTGCCAGCAGTGCGAGGAGCCCCGGAAGGCGCATCGAGTCGAGAGTAGACGGCGGGAGGGCCGCCGAAGCGGCCCTCCCGTTCGCCTGCGTACCTACGAGCGGCGCGTCACGCGCGTGCGCCGCACGACCTCGCACGACTTGGCGACGCGGTCACGGCGATCCGCCCGCACCGTGTCGCGGCCCGTGCCGCACGTGATGCGGTCACGGCGGCCGTTGACCGCGTAGACCTTGTCGTTGCCGGAGCCGGCGTTGATCCGGTTGCCGCCCTTGCCGGCGTTGATCGAGTCGTTGCCCGCTCCGCCGTTGATGCGGTCGTTGCCGGTCTCGCCGCGCAGCGAGTCGGCACCGGAGCCGCCGAACAGCGTGTCGTTGTTCGACCCGCCGGCCAGGAAGTCGCTGCCCGCATCGCCGCGGAGCCGGTCGTTGCCGGAGCCGCCGTTGATGTGGTCGCGATCCTGGTTGCCCCGGATGATGTCCTCGCCGGCGCCGCCGAACAGGCGGTCGCGGCCGAGGCCACCGGTGATCTGGTCGTCGTCGGTCCCGCCGTCGAGCTCGTCACGCCCGGCGTCGCCCGCCAGGCAGTCCGCGCCCTGGCCCGTGGCGACCTTGTCGTCGCCGCCGAGGGCGGAGACGGCGTCACCGTGGGTCGTGCCGACGAGCAGGTCCGGGCCCTCGGTCGCCGTCAGGCGGTTCGAGCAGGCCCCGACGACGAGCCTGACCGTCGCCGTGTTCGACACCAGCGACCCGTCCGAGGCGCGGAACGTGAACGTGTCCTCGCCGCGGAAGCCGGCCCTGGGCGTGTACGTCACCTGGTTGCCCTGGATCGCGCCCAGCGTGCCGTTGTCCGGCGCGTCGAGCACCGAGAACGTCAGCGGGTTGCCGTTGACGTCGGCGCACGCGAGCGTGATCCGCTCGGGCGTGCCCGACTGCACGAACTGACGCTGGCTCTCGCACACCGGCGGCTTCGGCGCGCCCGGACCGACGTACCGGAGCACGTAGAGCCCGGTGTCGCGATCCGACGCCAGGATCAGCCGCTCGTTGTTGATCGTGGTGGGCGCGATGCCCCAGATGTCGTTGCCGCCGGTGTCGATGAACGCACCCGTCTCCTCGATCCCGTGGGCGCCGAACTGCGCGACCCGCACGCCCGCCGAGTAGTACGAGATGTAGGCGAGGCCCTCGGTCGGGTCCGTCTTGTTCTCGTGCACCGACAGGTCGCCGAAGCCCGAAGCGAACTTCGGGTCCAGCGCCTCGTCGACCGCGTAGGCGTCGACCTCCTGCAGCGTGTTCGCGTCGAGCAGGTGGACGTAGCCCCAGCCGTCGAACTCCGTCGTCGCCGAGATCCGTGCGCCCTTGGCGCCGATCGGGATGTCGGCGAAGTTGCCGCCCGTGTAGTTGGGCTCGTCGTCGAACAGGTCGTGCGTCGCCTTGTGGCCGACGCAGAGCCCGGAAACGGTGACGGTGAACTGGTGGCCCATGCTGCCGCAGATGAACGCCTCGGGCAGCAGGCCGTTGCGCGAACCGGCGTGCGAGTTGCCGACCAGCACCGCGTCGTAGCCCGCCAGCTGACCCGACTCGACCTTCTGCGAGAAGAAGCAGACGCCGCGGGTGAAGACGACGATCTTCGCCTCGCCCTCCTCGGCCTCCAGATCCGACGCCGGCGGGACCTCGTTGCGGTCGGACGTGCCGTTGCCGTTGGCGTCCTCCGGGCAGCCGGAGCCGCCGTAGATCGTCGGTCCGCGGAGCCCGTTCGGGAACTTCTGGTCGATCGGGACGGTCCAGCCGAACTCACCGGCGCTCTGCGGCCCCCGGTGCTCACCCTCGGTGATCTGGAACAGCGTCCGGAACGGCGCGAAGTCCTCGTCCGCCGCGACGATGTACTTGTTGTCGGCGGACCAGTAGGACTGGTGCGCGTTGCCCTCGGGCACCTGCTGACCGGTCAGCGGGTCCGGCCGCGGCGGATCGGAGTCGGCGACGTACCGCGGGTTCGCCGGGTCGGTCACGTCGAGCGTGATGTAGCCGGCGTCCCAGTAGGAGACCTGCATCAGCCAGCGGCCGCCGATCTGCTTGATCTGGGCGTCGTGGATGAAGACGGTCTGGCCGTTCTCCAGCGGAGCCTGCGCCTCCGGGTAGTCCTCGAAGCCGGTCTCCGAGATCAGCCTCGGGTTGCGCGGATCCGTGATGTCGAAGATGTCGATGTCGTCGAGGTCCTGGTTGTCGATCAGGACGAGGTAGGCGTTGCTCCCGGTCCACCAGCCCTGCACGGAGTGCGCGGAATGCGTGAGCGCTTCGTCCGGGTGGGTGGCCGGGTTCTCGACCGGCTCGCCGGCGCCGAGCACCAGCGGGACCGGGTTGGCCGGGTTCGTGACGTCGTACGCCGAGAAGCCGCCGTTGTAGGGATCGTCGGTGTCGCAGCCCTCGTGGTTCATCAGCAGGACGTCGCCCTTGAAGGACGCGGTCTCCATGTGGAAGACGTGCACGCCCTCGCCGACGTAGGTGTTCGGCGGCGCGGGCGCGAAGCCGACCTTGCGCGGCGTCACCGGGTTCGAGACGTCGACGACGTGGACGCCGCCGCCCCTCGCCTTCGGGTCCTCGTTCTCGAGGCACTCGGGGGCCCAGGCGGCCAGGTACGCATGGTTGCCGAAGGCGGCGACGTCGGCGATGCCGCCGGTGACGTCGGTCAGACGCAGCTTCCCGACGAGGTCGATGTCGTCCGCCACCGGCGGAAGATGGTTGGTGCCGCCCGGATGCTGGCCGGGCGTGCTGGAACGCGTGAGCGCCCCGGCCGCGCCGCTCAGCTGCGGCCCGGTCTCGAGCGCCGTGTCGGCGACGCCGTCGCCGTTGACGTGCTGGCCGGTGGCGCCACCGGCCGTCGTGCCGTTGGCCGCCAACGCCAGCGGCGCTACGACCAGCGCCGCGCCGGCGGTCGCAACGAGCGCTACACCGCGACGGCGCAGCGCGGAAGCGGCGCGTGTGGCGCGCCGTGAGAGCCCGTGTTCAGGCACTCGTACCCCCTCATTTCTGTCGAACCTACCCGTGCGCCCGAAGTCAGGCGCGTGCGACTAGTACCCCGGGTGCGGGCGGCGAAACCCCGTCTGCGCGCCGAATCCGGGCGCCGCCGGAGGGGCCGCCACCGGATAGCGTCCGGCCATCTCCGAGCGCCCCGTCACCGTCCTCGCCGCCGGCGGCACGATCGCGATGGCCGGCGACGGCGGCGCGCGGCCCGCGCTCGACGCCGCGGGGCTCGTGGCCGCCGTGCGCGGGCTGCGCGTGGACGCGGCGCGCTCGCTCACCCCGGCGCCGAGCGTGCAGCTCACCGCGGACGCGGCGCTGGCCGTGGCGCGGGCCGCGTGCGAGGAAGCCGCGGCCGGCAGCGGCGTGGTCGTCACCCACGGCACCGACACGCTCGAGGAGACGGCGTTCCTGTGCGACCTGCTCCATGGCGGCGCCGCGCCGATCGTGTTCACCGGCGCGATGCGCCCCGCGTCGGCGCCCGGTGCCGACGGCCCTGCGAACCTGCTGGACGCCGCCGCCGCGGCGCGCGCGCCGGAGTCGGCGGGGCTCGGGACGCTGGTCTGCTTCGCCGGCGAGCTGCACGCCGCCCGCGACGTGCGCAAGATCGACTCGACGCACGTCGCCGCCTTCGGCTCGCCGCGTCTGGGCCCGATCGGGCACGTCCGCGAAGGCCGGGCGCGGCTCGAGCGACGCCTCGAGCGGCGCGCGCCGCTGGCCGTCACCCGCCTCGACGCCACCGTCCACGTGGTCACGGCCGGCCTGGGCGCCGACGCCACCATCCTGCGCGCGGCGCTCGGCGCCGGCGCCGACGGGCTCGTGGCGGTCGTGCTCGGCGCCGGGCACACGCCGCCGCCGTTCCTGGCCGCGCTGCACGCGGCGGCCGAGCGGGTGCCGGTCGTGGTGACCGTGCGCCCGGAGCGCGGGGCGATCCTGCGCTCCACCTACGGCTTCGACGGCGCCGAGGGCGACCTGCGCGCGGGGCGGCTCATCTGCGCCGGTGCGCTGTCGCCCGCCGCAGCCCGCATCAAGCTGCTCGCCTGCCTGGGCGCGGGCCTGCAGGGCGATGCGCTCGCGGCGGCCTTCGCCCCCGACGACGCCTAGGACCTCAGGCTCGTCGCAGGGCGTCCGGCTTGTGCACCGCCGTGCCGCCCGACTTCTCGCTGCGCACGAGGTACTGCGGCTCGTCCTCGGACGCGCGGACGGTGCGCCCAGCCGCCTCGGTGTCGGCGGTGATGACGTCCTCGACCTCGCCCACGGCCTCGCCGCCGTGCGAGCTCCACTTCACCCGGTCGCCCTTGCTGAATCGCGTGTCGCTCATGCCGCGGGACTGCCTGATCGGCAGCCGACCCACACCTGACGGGCGCGCGGCCGGTCGCTAGCGTCGCGGCCATGAAGCTCCGCGCCCGCCGGCCCGCACCGGCCACGCTCATCGCGCTCCTCGCCCTGTTCGTCGCCCTCGGCGGCCCGGCCGAGGCGCGCCGCCTGATCGACGGAAAGCTGATCAGGAAGGGCACCGTCCGCTCCAAGCAGGTCAAGGACCGCTCGCTGGCCACGCGCGACCTGTCGCGCTCCGCCGTCGCCTCCCTCACCCGCACGCCCACCGGCTCGATCGGACCGGCGCAGCTGGCGTTCGGCGCCGTCACGGCGGACGCCATCGCCGCCGGCGCCGTCACCGCCCCGGCGCTCGCAGCGGCCAGCGTGGGCGGCGGCGCGATCGCCGACGGGCAGATCGGCACCGCCGACCTCGCCGGCAGCTCGGTGACGCGCTCGAAGCTCGCCCCGCGCTCGGTGGGTGCCAGCGAGATCGTCGAGGGGGCCATCGACGGCGGCGAGGTGCTCGACGGCGGGCTCGACGCCAAGGACGTCGCGACGTTCGCCGGCCGCGTCGCCGTCGACGCGCAGGTGGTCCCGCTCGGGGACTGCGTCTCCTTCGACCGCGAGGTGACGCCGATCCGGGCCGGGGCGACGCTCCCCGGCACGGCGGTCGCGCTCGCGCCGTCGGCCGGCTGGCCGGACGCGCTGCTCGTGCAGGCGCGCGGCACCGCGGCGACGACGCTGCGCCTGACGATCTGCAACCCCACCGCGCAGCCGGTGGCCGTGCCCGGCGAGCAGTCGGTGGCGTTCGCCGCGCTCGCGGTCGGATAGGCGATTGGCGCCCGCGGGTTCCGGGGTAACAGCGCGCGCATGAAGCTGCTCGTGCTCACCCCGGAGCCCATCGACGCCGAGATGCTGCGCAGCGCCGCGGGCGACGAGGCGCAGGACGCCGAGGTGCTCGTCGTCAGCCCCGCGACGGACTCGTCGCCGCTGCGCTTCTGGATGTCCGACGCCGACGACGCCATCGCCGAGGCCGAGCATGCGCAGGAGGAGACGGTGGAGCGCCTCGAGGAGGCCGGCATCGACGCCGCCGGCGACACGGGCGAGTCGGAGCCGGCCCTCGCCATCCAGGACGCGCTCGCCACCTTCCCCGCCGATCGGGTCGTCGTCTTCACCCGCTCCGGGGGCGACGCCGACTACCGCGAGCACGAGGGGCTCGCGGACGCCGAAGCGCGCTTCGGCGTGCCGATCACCTTCGCCGAGCTCTAGAGCCGCGGCAGCTCCTGCTCGAGGTCGAGCACCGGCGCGAACAGGTCGCCTTGCTCCGCCACCCGGGCGAGCACGTCGTCCGACGTGAACAGGAGGTCGTCGGGGTCGCCCGATGCGCGCACCGCCTCGACCTCCTCCCAGGTGATCGGCGTCGACGCCGTGGGGCGCTCCTTCGCGCGCAGGGAGTACACGCACACCGTCGTCTTGTGCTCGTCGTTCTGGCTCCAGTCCACGAGCACCTTGCCGCCGCGCAGCGACTTCTTCATGTCCGACACGACGAGGTCGGGCTCCGCGCGCTCGAGCGCCTGCGCCACCGCGAAGGCGAACGGCTTGGTGCGCTCGTAGGACGCCGGCGTGTTCAGCGGCGCGTAGACCTGCATCCCCTTCGAGCCCGACGTCTTCGGGAAGCACTCGAGGCCGACCGCGCGCAGGGCGGCGCGCAGCCGCACCGCCACCTCCGCGCATTCCACGATCGTCGCCGGCGGCCCCGGGTCGAGGTCGAAGGCGACGACGGTCGGGCTGGCATACGCCTCGGCGCGCGCCAGCGACGGGTGGATCTCGAGGTCGGCGAGGTTGGCCGCCCAGACGAGCGTCGGCAGGTCGTCGCAGAGGCAGAAGTCGATCACCTTGCTGCCGGCGCGGATGGGCGCGGTGCGCACCCAGTCCGGCCGGTGGCGCGGGCACTGCTTCTCGTAGAAGTGCCCGCCGTCGACGCCGTTGGGGTAGCGCTTGAGCGTCAGCGGCCGCCCGCGCAGGTGCGGCAGCAGCACGGGCGCGATCCGCGTGTAGTAGTCGATCACCTGTCCCTTCGTGAAGCCGACGGCGGGATAGAGCACCTTGCCGAGGTTGCTCAGGGACAGGGTGCGGCCGGCGACGTCGACCTCGAGGCGCTGCGAGCGGGGCATGGACGCGGGAGTTTGCCCGCCCTCCGCCTCGGACAGCCCGTTCGCATGGATCCGAAGACACTCGTACTCCAGTACCTAGACGAGGCGCACGCGACGGAGACCGCCCTGGTCACCAACCTCCGCGCCCACCTCACCATGACCTCCGAGGGGTCCTACCGCGACCTGCTCCAGCGCCACCTCGGCGAGACGCAGCGCCAGGTGAAGGCGATCGACCGCCGCCGCAGCCAGCTCGGCGGCAAGGACGGCCGCGGCCTCGTGGCCGGCGCCGTCGGCCTCGCGCGCGACGCGGTCGGGCAGGCGCTCGTGCTCACCAAGGGCCCGATCGACGCCGTCCGCACGATGTCCCAGCCCGAGCGGATGCTCAAGAACGCCAAGGACGAGTGCGCGACCGAAGCGCTCGAGATCGCGACCTACGACTCGCTCGAAGCCGCCGCGAAGGCCGCCGGCGACGACGTCACCGCCCGCCTGGCGCGGGAGCACCGCGCCGAGGAGGAGGCGATGCTCCGCGACCTGCGCAAGGAGATCCCGAAGCTGGCGCTGCTGACGGTCGAGGACAAGACGGGCGAGAAGCCGGGCACCGCGACGCGCTCGTCCAGCGGCCGCTCGGCGAGCACGAGCCGCGCGAGCTCGTCCACGAAGAAGAAGGCGTCCACCGCCAAGAGCTCCTCGGGCACGCGCGCGAAGTCGACGTCGACGGCGCGCTCGTCGAGCTCGAAGTCGTCGTCGTCGGGCACCCGCAAGCGGTCGACCGCGTCCAGCGGTTCGAAGAAGTCGTGACCGCCGTCCTCGAGGTCCCCTCGCCGGCGCCGGCCGAGCCCGGCGAGGGCCCCGAGGCGCCGACGCTGCCCTCGGACCCCACTCCAGTCCCCGAGAGCCCGTCCACGCCGGACGGCCCGGCCACGCCCGCGCCGTCGGGGCCGCAGACGCCCCCGCCGGACGCGCCGCCCGACTTCGAGTCGCCCACCCCGACCTAGGCGACCTGCTCGAGACCCTCGGCGTGCTCGACCCCGCAGACGAGGTCGAGCACCGCCTCCTCGATCGCGCGGTGGTGGATCGGGAGCTGCCCGGGGTGCATCTCGTCGGCGACCTGCTCGAGGGCGGGGCGGATGATGATCCCGCCCTCGTAGGCGTCGATCACGCGCGGGTCGATGTACGACGCGCGGCAGACGGCGGGAGTGTTGCCGAGGTAGCCGGCGACCTCCTTGATGGCCCGCGTGACCGCCCGCTTGCGCGCCGTCTTGCTCTGCGCCACCTCGCCCGACACCCCCAGCGCGACGGCGGCCAGGGTGGTCGCGTTCCAGGTGCGGAAGTCCTTGGCGGAGTGGTCGCCGCCGGTGGCGTCCTTGATGAACGCGTTGATGTCGGGTGAGCGGACGTCCCGCCACGGCCCGCGCGGGCGCTCGCGAAAGGCGAGCAGCTCCTCGCCGCCGCCGCGCCGGCGCTTGAGCGCGCCGATGATCTCGGCGCTGACCGGGTCGACGACGCCCTGCACGCGCCGCTTGCCGTGCTTGGCCGGGTAGTCGAAGACCATCGTGTCCTCGCCCTCGAGGCGCACGTGGTCCTTGTGCATCGTCGCGAGCCCGTACGTGTCGTTGGACGCCGCGTAGTCCTCGGAGCCGATGCGGAAGAAGCCACGGTCGAGCAGGCGGACCGCGCACGCCAGCACGCGCTCGCGCGTGAGGTCGCTGCCGCCGTCGAGGATCTCCGCGACGTACCGGCGCAGCTCCGGCAGGTCGCGCGCGAACTCGACCATGTCGTCGAACTTCTGCCGGTCGCGCCGCTCGCGCCACTTCGGGTGGTACAGGTACTGCTTGCGCCCGGCGGCGTCGACGCCCGTGGCCTGGATGTGCCCCATCGGGTACGGGCAGATCCACACGTCCCTCCACGCCGGCGGGATGACCAGCTCGCCGATGCGCGCCAGCACCTCCGGCTCGTCGATCGGCTCGCCCTGCGGATCGAGGTAGCGAAAGCCCTTGCCGCGCCGGACGCGGGCGATTCCGGGACCTGAGCAGTCAACGCGCCGCAGCCGTGCCATGGCGATGGGACTGTCCGGAAGGGCGCTCGCGTAGGCTTCGCGTCGCGGTGACGCTGCTGAGCTTCCAGACGACGGTCACCGGCGACGTCGCCGTCATCGGCCTGGCCGGTGAGCTCGACGTCGCCGGCGCAGCGCTGCTCGAGCACGAACTGGACCGCGTCCGCGCCGACCACGCCCCGGCGGCGGTCGTGCTCGACCTCTCCGAGCTGGCGTTCATGGACTCGACCGGCCTGCGGCTGGTCGTCATGGCGGACGCCCGGGCCCGTGAGGAGGGGCGGCGGTTCGCGCTCGTGCGCGGGTCGGACGACGTTCACCGTGTGTTCGAGATCACGCGCATGGACGAGCGCCTCGAGATCCTCGACTCGCGCGACGACGCCGCGGCCCTCGGGGAGCGGGCATGAAGCTCGAGCTCGAGCTGCCGCGGGAGCTCGACTCGGCCGCGGCGGCGCGCCACGCCGTCGACCAGCTCGGCGACCGCCTGCCCGAGGACCAGCTCGGCGACGTGCGGCTGCTGGTCTCCGAGCTGGTGACCAACTCGCTGCGTCACGCCGAGCTGCCCGAGGACGCGAGCATCCGGCTCGCCGTCGACGTGACCGACAGCGTCGTCCGCGTCGAGGTGGCCGACCCCGGAGCCGGCTTCACGCCGGAGCGGCCGGCCGACGACCCCGAGGCGGTGGAGGGCTGGGGCCTCTACCTCGTCGCGACGCTGTCGGACCGCTGGGGCGTCGAGACCGAGCCCGCGACGCGCGTGTGGTTCGAGCTCGACCGCGCGGGCGACGACATCGGCCGCGCGGCCTAGGTCTTCGCCTCCGCCGGCGCGCGCTTCTTCGCCGCCGGCTTCTTCTTCGGCGCCGCCGGCTCGTCCTTCTTGACGGCGGCGAGGCTCGCCTCGAGCGCGGCCATCAGGTCCGGCACGCGCGCCGGCGCCGGCGCCTCGGGCTGCACGGCGATCTCCTCGCCCTGCGCCTTGCGCTCGATCAGCTCGAGCACCTTCTCGCGGTAGCTGTCGCGGTAGCGCTCGGGGTCGAACGCCGTCGTCAGCGAGTCGATCAGCTGCTTGGCCATGCCGACCTCGCGGTCGCTGGCCTGCGTCTCCGCCGCGGCGAGCAGCTCGTCGAGGTCGTCCGACGGCACGACCTCGTCGTGGAAGACCATCGTCTCCATCATCAGACCGCCCCCCGACGGGCGCAGTGCGACGAGGTGCTCCTTGTTGCGCAGGACGACGCGGGCGATCGCCACCTTGCCGGCCTCGCGCATCGCCTGCACGAGCAGCGCGTAGGCCTTCGCGGCGCCCTTGTCGGGCACGAGCCAGTACGGGTGGTCGTAGTAGACCGGGTCGATCTCGGCGAGGTCGACGAAGTCCTCGATGTCGATCGTGCGGCTCTTCTCCGGCGCGATCGCGTCGAGCTCCTCGGGGCGGATCACGACGTAGCGGTCGCGCGTGAGCTCGAAGCCCTTGACGAGGTCCTCGTAGGGCACCTCCTCCCCCGTCTGCGGGTTCACGCGCCGCTGCGAGATGCGCGTCCCGGTCTTGGAGTCGAGCTGGTGGAAGCGCACGGTCTTCGGCGAGACCGCCGAGTAGACCTTGACGGGCACGTTGACGAGCCCGAAGGAGATGGCTCCGCTCCAGATCGATCGAGGCATGGCTGCCCATTGTCCTACCCGACGCCGTGTCCGGGCAACGGGCGCACGATCCGTTGCGTGTACGGTCGCTGCCCGTGCCCGCCGGCAGCGTCACCGCCTTCGCCCCCGGCCGCGTCACGCTGCTGGGCGACCACACGGACTACAACGGCGGCCTCTCCCTCCCGTTCGCGATCGACCGCGGCGTGACCGTGCGGGCCACCTCGCTGCCGGGGCCGCTGCTGATGGCCCGGGCGCGTGACGTGCGCGAGTCGGACGCCTTCAACGTCTTCGAACCGGGCGCGCCGGACGGCGTCGACGGGTGGCGCGCGCTGCTGCGCGGCGTGGCCGCCGAGCTGGCGGCGGCGGGCCACCCGCTGCGCCCGGCGCGGCTCGAGATCGCCGGCACCGTGCAGCCGCGGGTCGGCCTGGGCGCGTCGGCGGCGCTGACCGCCGCACTCGCGCTCGCACTCGTCGCCTTCGCCGGCGACGAGGCGCCGGACCGGCGCGCGCTGGCGGCGATCGGCGCGCGCGTCGAGCTCCTCTGGGCGGGCCGCCACGCCGGGCTGCTCGACCACTACGCGGCGCTGCTGGCGCGCGAGGGGCACGCGCTGCGGGTGGACTTCCATTCCGGCGTGGTGGAGCCCGTCCCGCTCGAGCTCGGCGACTGGGCGCTCGTGGTCGTGCCGGTGGGCGAGCGGCGGGTGACGCCGGCGCCGCGGCGGGGCGAGCGCCGCCGCGAGTGCGCGGAGGCCGCGCGCGCGCTCGGTGTCGGCGCACTCAGCCAGGCCGGCCGCGGTCCCGCCGGGAAGCTGCCGTCGCCGCTGCGCGAGCGGGCGCTGCACGTGCTGGCGGAGAACGACCGCGTGCGGGTGGCCGAGCGGGCGCTGCGGGCGGGAGACCTGCCGGGCCTCGGGTCGCTGCTGGACGCGTCCCACGCGTCGCTGCGCGACAACTTCGACGTCTCGACGCCCGAGGTGGAGCGCGCCGTCGAGCGCGTCAAGGAGCGCGGCGCGGCGGGCGCGCGCGTCCTCGGGGGCGCGCACGTGCTGGCGCTGCTGCCGCCGGAGGTCGCGCCGCCGCCGGGCGCGCGGCGGGTCGCGCCCGCGGGCGCCGCACGGCTGTCCGGCTGATATGGAGCGGCGCGTGTCAAGCCGGGCAGGCGGGTTTGGCGCGCTGGCGCTGAGGGTGTCGCTGGTCGCCGGGGTTCCCGGGGCGGCACGAGCCGAGGGCTCAGCTGTCGACGGCGGTGTCAGGCTGATATTCGAGGGCTGGCTACCTCATGACCCGGTGTTC
>DATLGB010000087.1:0-2553 GCA_035540675.1 Solirubrobacteraceae bacterium
GGCTGCGCTCCTGCTGCGGGCTGCGGCGCAGGCGGGGCGGCGCGGTGGGGGCGGCGGCGGTCGGCATGGCGAATGTGAATCCGCTTCGTTTTCGATGCTAGCATCGCGGCGATGGAGGAGTCGCGCATCCTGGCGCCGGAGCGCGAGGCGGTCGCCGCCGCCTGCCGCCGCCTGGCGGCCGCGGGCCTCGTCCGCGGGACGTCCGGCAACGTCAGCGCCCGGAACGGCGACCGCGTCGCGGTCACGCCGACGGGCGCGGTGCTGGCGTCGCTGCGCGCCGGCGACGTCACCGTCGTGGACCTCGGCGGCGCCCACCTCGACGGCCCGCTCGCCGCCACGTCGGAGCTCGACCTGCACCTCGGCGCCTACCGCCGTCACGGCGCCGGCGCGGTCGTGCACACGCACGCGCCCACGGCCACCGCCCTCGGGTGCGTGCTCGACGAGCTGCCCTGCGTGCACTACGAGATGCTCGCGCTCGGCGGCCCGGTGCGGGTGGCGCCGTACGCCACCTTCGGCACGCCGGAGCTGGCGCGCGGCGTCCTCGACGCGCTCGAGGGCCGCGCCGCGGCGCTGATGGCCAACCACGGCGCGCTCACCATCGGCCCCGACGTGGACGCGGCCGTCGCCGCGACGGAGCTGCTCGAGTGGGCGTGCGGCGTCTACTGGCACGCCGCCGCGCTCGGGACGCCGCGCACGCTGGGCGCGCAGGACCTGCAGGACGTCGCCGACGCCGTCACCGCGCGCGGCTACGGCACCACCCGACCCGCGAAGGAGCCCGCATGACCGCCCGAACGTCCCAAAGTCCGGGCCCTGGCACGGACTCCGGGACGTTCGTGGCGATGGGGGTGCACGTGCTCGACGTGCTGGTGCGGCCGGTGGAGGCGATCCCCGAGGGCCAGGGCGGCGCGCTGGTCGAGCAGATCAAGATGACGGCCGCCGGCTCGGCGGGCGGGACCGCCCTCGTGCTGGCCAAGCTCGGCGCGCGCGTCCGCAGCGCCGGCGCGATCGGAACCGACCCGCTCGGCGACGCGCTCGTGGCCCTGCTCGAGCGCGACGGCGTCGACACCTCGCTGCTCGTCCGCCGCGACGGCGTCCAGACCTCGGCCAGCGTCCTGCCCATCCGCCCCGACGGCTCGCGCCCCGCCTTCCACGTGGTCGGCGCCAACGCGACCTACGGCCCCGGCGACGTCGACTGGGACGCCGTGGGCGCCGCGTCGCACCTGCACCTCGGCGGCCCCGAGTTCATGGGCGGCGAGGCGGCGGCGCAGATCCTCTCCGGCGCCCGCGAGCGTGGTCTGACGACCTCCGCGGACATCCTCGCGCCGGGCGACATGGGCGTGCTCGAGTGGATCGCGGACGCGCTGCCGCACCTCGACTACCTGCTGCCCAACGACGAGCAGGTGCTCGGCTTCACCGGCGAGCGCGAACTCGAAGCGGGCTGCCGCGCGCTCGTGGCCCGCGGCGTCGGCTGCGTCGCCGCCACGCGCGGCGCCGACGGCGTGCTGCTGGTCGACGCAGGCGGCGCCGAGGCCGCGCCGGCGTTCGCGGTCGACGTCGTCGACACCACCGGCTGCGGCGACGCGTTCAGCGCCGGCTTCCTCTACGGCCTGGCGCTGGGGCGCGACCGCGGCGCCGCCGCGCGGCTCGGCTGCGCGACGGCGGCGCTGGTGGCACAGGGGCTCGGCAGCGACCACGGCGAGTACGACCTCAGCGCGGCCGATGCCCTCGCCGCGGGCTGATCAGCCCTCGTCGGCGACGTCGACGATGCCGAAGTGGACGTGATCGCCGTGCACCTCGCCGTCGAGCGCGGCGGCGTCGAGCCCGTCGACCGCCTCGGCGGCGACGAAGACGCGCAGCGGATGGCCTTCGATGACCGCGTCGCCCTCCTCCGGCCCCTGGACGACCTCGAGCGCGTACCCCGGCTCGCCGTCCTCGTCGGCCTCGGGGGAGATGCGCAGCCCCGCCTCGTCGGGCAGGCCGTCGATGTTGGTCCGCAGCAGGTCGAGCGCCTCGTCGGCGCCCTGGGTGATGGCGAGCACGGCGCTCACTCCTTCGCGTGGGGGCCCGCGGAGCGTCCGCGGCCGGCGCGTGCAATGTAGACCCGCAGGTCGCCAACGGACCATCCGGCCGCGACCGGGCGGAACTCCCGCGGTCCGGTGGGGTTGAGACGCTTCGTCTGACGATGCCCGGCCGTTCCCCTCACGGCACGCTGGCCGCCGCCCTGCTGGCGGCGCTTGCGGTCGCCGCCCCCGCGCTCGCCGCGCCCCCGCCGAACGACGCGGCCGACACCGCCGTGTCGTTTGACCCGTACGTCGCCGAGAACGGCATCCCGCGCGAGCAGCAGGGGATCGCCGAGCTCTACGAGGCCACGCCCGACGCCGGCGTGCCGCGCTGCCTCGGCTCGTCGTCGTTCGAGCGGACGGTGTGGTTCCGCGTGCCCGAGGTCCAGCAGCCGCAGATCCTGAGCGTCGAGGCCTCCGGCCGCACGCTCGAGGTGGTCGACCTCGCCGCCTTCGTGCAGACGGAGGTCCCGCCGCCGGCGCAGCCGCCCCC
>DATLGB010000088.1:0-5314 GCA_035540675.1 Solirubrobacteraceae bacterium
GCCGCCGTCCCAGCGGTACCGCAGCACGCGGACGCCCTCCTCCTGCGTCGCCATGAAGTAGACGAAGGGGCTGCCGTCCTGGAAGTCCGGGTCGGGCGCGAGGCCCATCAGGCCGCCCTCCCCCACCGCGTCGGTCGGGACCTCGGCGACCGGCTCGCCGCGGACGGTGCCGTCGGGCGAGACCAGACGCACCCGCCCCGGACGCTCGGTGACCAGGGCGCGGCCGTCGGGCAGGAACGCGATGTCCCACGGCACCTCGAGGCCCGTCGCGAGCACCTCGACCTCCGGCCCGCCGCCCGCGGACGGGCTCCCCGACCGCGGCTCGCCCCCGCCGCAGCCGGCGAGCGCGAGCACCACGGCGGCAGCGGCCAGCCGGCTGCCGGTCGCGCTGGAGAGGCGGCTCACCGCCATCCCCGCACGAGCTTCTTCTTAATCCGCTTGCTCAGAGCAACTTCATTTTCTTGCACAGAGCAAAAGGTGGGCGGCGGGGCGGCTTATAGTCCCGCTCTTGCCCTGGAAGCCGCTGCTGATCGTCATGGCGGTGGCGCTGGTGGTCCGGCTCGCGTGCGTGGCGGCGACGCCCGCCTACGCGCCCTCGGGCGATCCGGCCGACTACGACCGCCACGCCATCAGCCTGAGCCAGACGGGCGCCTTCGCCCCCACGGCGCAGGCCGAGCCCGGAGGGGCGTCGGCTCTGCGCCCGCCGCTGTACCCGCTCGTGCTGGCCGGGACCTACGAGGCCACCGGCGCGCGCTGGACACCGGCCCGGCTGCTGGGCGTGCTGCTGGGCACCCTCGCGGTCGGGCTCCTGTTCCTGCTGGCGGACGTGGTGTTCGGCCGCTCGATCGCCAAGTGGACCGGCGGGCTGGCCGCGATGTATCCACCGCTCACGTGGCTGCCCGCGGGCCTGTCGGCGGAGAACCTGTTCATCCCGCTCGCGCTCGCGGCGCTGCTGGCGCTCGTGCGCCTCCGGGCGACGGGCTCGCTGCGCTGGGCGGCCGGCGCCGGCCTGCTGATCGGGCTCGCGGCGCTGACGCGGTCCAACGGCCTGGTCCTCCTCGTCCCGGCGCTGCTGGCCATCTTCGCCGGCCGGGACGGCGCCGCCCGCACCCTCCGCGAGCGGCGCCTCCCTGCCGCGGGCGCGCTGCTGGCCGCGCTCGTCGTGACCCTCGTCCCGTGGACCGTGCGCAACGCGAGCGAGTTCGGCCGCCTGCTGCCGCTGGGCACGCAGTCCGGCTACACGATCGCCGGGCAGTACAACCCGGTCGCCGCCCAGCGCGACGACTTCGAGGCGATGTGGCGGGTTCCGGAGACCGTCCCGCACTTCGAGGGCCTGTTCCGCCGTCCCGGCGTCGACGAGGCCGACCTCGACGCGCAGCTGCGCTCGCTCGGCTTCGACTACGCCCTCGACCACCCGGGCTACGTCCTGCGCGTGGTCGTCCTGAACGCCCAGCGGATGTTCGACCTCGGTCCGAACTTCGCGTTCAGCCGCACCGTCTCCTACGACGAGATGGGGATCCCGCGCCCGCAGCACGGCCAGGTGAGCGGCTGGGTGCGCCTGGTCCTGCTGCTCGCGATCGCCGGTGCCATCGTCCTCTGGCGCCGGCGCCGGCTCGGGCCGCTGTGGCTCTGGTCGGCGCCGCTGCTGCTGTTCGCCAGCGTCGTCGGGCTGCTCGCCGCCCCGCGCTACCGCACGCCGGTCGACCCGTTCCTGCTGCTGCTCGCCGGCGCCGCCCTCTCGGCGACGTGGGGCCGCATCCGGCACCGGCGCGCACCCGCGGCAGCATGATCGAGCGCGTGCGCGACCGGCTGGCGGAGGCGTCGGAGCCGGCGCTGCGGGAGCTGGCGCGCCGCTGCGCCGACGCGGCCGTCGCCGCGGCTGGGCTGGACGAGCCCGCCACCGCCGACCTCGACGCGCTGTGCGAACGGCTCGAAGCCGAGGCGCTCGCGGCCGAGGACGCGCACGCCCGTGGCGAGACGGGCGAGGCGGCCATGCTCGAGGCGTTCGACCGCGCCCGCGCCGCGACGGCGGTGCGCCTCGCACGCCAGGACGACGCCTATGCCGCCGCGTCCCAGGCGCTCGAGGAGGCGGCGGTGGTCTTCGCCGACCGCGAGGACGAGCTGGCGCGGGCGATCGCGCCGGCGCTGGATCGCGGCGGCGACCGGTACGTCCCCGCCGTCCCGGTCCGGCTGCGCCGGACCGCGTGGTTCGACGACCTGCTGCCGGTCGTCAAGCGCCTGCCCGAGGAGGCGCAGCGCGCCATAGGGGCCGTCGCGGTGGAGCTGGTCGCGGCGCGCCACCCGCCGCGCAGCCGGCGGCTGCGGCGCGCCCTCCGCGCGCTGGACGAGGCCGACTTCGGCGACACCCGCACGCGCCGCCGGCTCCTGGGGCTCCTGCCCGACCGGGTCAATGCCGAGGACGAGACGACGCACCCCGACGCGACGCCCGCCTGGGCGGCCCACCAGGCGCTGGGCGCCGACGCGCCCTCGGCGGCAGTGAGCGCGCTGCTCGCCGCGTTCAACGCGCTCGGCCACGACGATCCGGCGCTACCGGAGGAGCTGGCCGCCCGCGGGATCATCCGCTTCTGACCCGGCGCCCCGCGGTGACGGAGGGGCGGAGGGCCCGCGCGTGCGGGCCCTCCGCCTGCCGTCCTACTTCGTGTACGGCCGCCAGGAGCGGTTGCGCGTGCCTCTCGGGACGCGCTTGCCCTGCGCGTACGTGCGGACCTTCGCCCTGCGCGACGACTGCTTCGCCCGCTGCGACTTCGGCGGGGCGATGTTCGTCGGGATCACCCGCTCCTGCAGCTGCGGGTTGAGCCGGTCGAACCCGACCAGCGTCGTCGCCCCGACGTCGGCCCAGAAGCGCTGGAAGCCGTACGCGGCCTCCGGGTAGCGCGGGTTCGTCGACGTGCCGTAGTTCCGGCTCAGGCCGTCGTTGGAGTACACCGGGATCAGGCTGTGCCGCCCGGAGTGGCGCGGGTAGGTGTACGCCGACCACGTGTTGGTGCCGTCGAGGTCGGCGAACGCGATCTCCCTCGGCGCCCGCGGGTCGCTGAAGTCGATCACGGACGACCCGCCGCGGTAGTACGCGTTGACGAGCAGGTAGCGGTCCTTCGCCGGCACCGGGATGCCGAGGTGCGAGGAGCAGTACTTGCCCGACGTCGGGCTCACGTCGTCGTTGGTCGGGCGCGGGTTGCGGTACTCCGACAGCAGCCGGCCGCTCTGCGTGTCGAAGAAGAACATGTTCCCCGACTTGTACTCGCGCGGCGGGCCCGGCAGCCCCGCCGTCTTCGTCGTCACGGTCGGGCAGCCGTCACCGAAGGACTCGTCGATGAAGTTGGCCACCTTGCCGTCCCAGCTGAAGGTCGCCGAGTGCCAGAAGTCGACGTTGGGCTGGTCGTAGACCCACCGCGGGTTGGCGGTGTCCGGCAGCCCGGTGGTGCGGTCGATCTCCCACACCTGCGCCTGCTCGCCGCACGCCGCGCCGACCATGCCCCTCCCCGGGAACACGCTCAGGTCGTGGCAGCCGAGGAAGTTGTCCAGCGGCGCCGCGATCGCGTGCTCGCTCACCGGCTTGTAGGTGCCGTCCGCGTCGCCGGGGTAGACGACCGGCAGCTCGGTCAGCTCGCGCGCCTTCGAGATGTCGTCGAAGGGGATCTCGACGACCTGCACCACGCCGTGGTTGACCGCACGCCCCTGCTGCGCCCCGAGCGGACCGCACGTGGGGCCCTCGCCGAGCGGGTAGCTCGAGTTGAGCACGTACATCGACTTGCCGCCCGGAGCGGGCAGCAGCGTGTTGGTGTGCGAGCCGCAGTCCTGGTAGACGCTCGCCTTCAGCTCCGGCTCGGCCGGGTTGGAGACGTCGAAGACGCGGATGCCCTCCCACGCGCCGTCCGGATAGCGGCCGGTCGTCGCGCTCTTGCTGACCGGGACCGTCTCGGTCGCCTCGTCGCAGCCCGGCGCCTTGAGGACCGAATCGACCGACAGCACGAGCGTGTCGGCGTTGCCGTCACCGTCGCGGTCGAAGACCGACGGATCGCCCTGCGGCCCGTAGCAGCGGAAGTCGCGCACCAGCACCGGCCGCGACTTCGAGATGTCGAAGATGCGGAAGCCGCCGTAGTCGCCGACGTACGCGTGGTCGCCCCAGAACGCGATGTCGGAGCTCGTGACGTGCGTGTTGGCCGGGACGTACGGGTTCCCGGCCGTCTGGAAGTTGACGACGAACGAGAAGCGGTGACCGAACGGCTCGCCAAGCGGCGTTCCCAGCTCGTCCGGGTCATGGGCGAACGCGGCGCTGCCGGACAGCGCCATGGCAGCCGCGAACGCGGCGCCGAGGACCCTCCATCGTGACTTCATGCAATCCCCTCCCGTGGGATGTGGTGAGGCGCGACCCCCGTGGCGCCTCGGATGGTCAGGCACCTTACGTCAAAGCGCCTGCCGAGGCGAGCGGCCGCTCGACCTGCAGCCCCGCTACCGGATTCCCCTTAGCAATCCACGTCGTTCCCGGCGCCCGGCGGCATCAGGATGGCCCGCGTGCGTTGCACCGGTGCCCTCCTGGTCCTGCTGTCCGCCGTGGCCTTCGGCGGCATGGCGATCTTCGCGACGCTCGCCTACGACAGCGGCGCCACGGTCGCCACGGCCCTGAGCGCGCGCTTCGTGCTGGCGGCCGCCGTGTGGTGGCTGGTGCTGCTCGCCACCCGCGCGGGCGCCGCCCTGCGCGGCCTGAGCCGGCGCGACCTCGTGCTGGCGCTGGCGCTCGGCGCGTGCGGCTACGCCGCCCAGGCCGGCGGCTACTTCGCCGCGCTGCAGCGGATGGACGCGTCGCTGCTGACGCTGCTCGTCTACACGTACCCCGCGCTCGTCGCGGTCGCCGCGGTGGCGCTCGGCCGGGAGCGCCTGGACGGGCGGCGGCGGGCGGCCCTCCTGTGCGCGTCGGGCGGGCTCGCCCTCGTGCTCGCCGGGGCGGGCACGGGCGCGCTGGACGCGCTCGGCGTCGGCCTCGGCATCGTCACCGCGCTCGTCTACACCGTCTACATCCTCGCCAGCGAGCGCATCTCGCAGCGCGTCGCGGCGCCGGCGCTCGCGACGCTGGTGTGCACCGGCGCCGCCGTCACGCTGACGGCGGCCGGCCTCGCGCTCGGCGACCTGCGGCCGGGCGCCGTCAGCCCGGCGGGATGGGGCTGGCTCGCGTGCCTGGCGCTCGTGTCGACGGTCGCGGCGGTGGCGCTGTTCTTCGCGGGGCTGCGGCGCGTCGGGCCGACGACCGCGTCGATCCTCTCGACGGTCGAGCCGCTCGTGACGGTGGTGCTGGCGG
>DATLGB010000089.1:0-2593 GCA_035540675.1 Solirubrobacteraceae bacterium
GTCGCGGAATCGGCCATCAGTGCTTCGGGAAGAGCTGGTCGAGCTTCGCGATGGCGCCGAGCCGGCCGGCCTGCATGCGAGCCCCGTCGAGCCCGAGCTCGGGCGCCCCGAGGGCGGCGAGCAGCTTGTCCGAGCTCTCCGGGATCCAGGGGTGCAGCACGACCGCGACGACGCGCAGCGACTCGGCCAGCGACGCCAGCACGCTGTCGAGCTCGCCGGCGCGCCCGGGATCCTTGGCCAGCGTCCACGGCGCGCGCTCCTCGACGTAGCGGTTCAGGCGGCGCACGCACAGCCAGATCGCGTCGGCGGCGCCGGTCAGGTCCGCGCGATCCAGCAACCCGCATACCTCGCCCTCGAGCCCGTCGATCTCGGCCGCCAGGGCCGGATCGAGCTCGGCCTCCGGCACCACGCCGTCGCGGTAGCGGTGGACCATCGCGATCGTGCGGCTCGCCAGGTTGCCGAGGTCGTTGGCCAGCTCGGACTCGTAGCGCGCACGGAACCCCTCCTCGGAGACCGCGCCGTCGTGACCGAAGGACACCTCGCGCATGAGGTAGAAGCGCAGCGCGTCGGTGCCGTACTCGTCCATGATCTTGAAGGGGTCGATCGCATTGCCCGCCGACTTGCCCATCTTGTCCTTGCCGATGAGCAGGAAGCCGTGCACGAAGACGTGCTCGGGCAGCGGCAGGCCCGCCGCCATCAGCATCGCCGGCCAGAAGACCGTGTGGAACTTCAGGATGTCCTTGCCGATGAAGTGAAACTGCGCCGGCCAGAAGCGCTCAATGAGATCCTCGCCGTCCTTGGCGTACGACAGCGCGGTGTAGTAGTTCAGCAGCGCGTCGAACCAGACGTAGAAGACGTGCTTGTCGTCCCACGGCACCGGCACGCCCCAGGTGAACGTCGAGCGGCTCAGCGACACGTCCTGCAGGCCCGACTCGATGAACGAGCGCGCCTCGTTGTAGCGGTGGCGCGGCATGACGAAGTCCGGCTGCTCGTCGAGCAGCCTGAGCAGGTCGTCCTGGAAGGCCGAGAGGCGAAAGAAGTAGTTGTCCTCCTTCTCGCGTGTCAGCGGCGTCTGGTGGATCGGGCAGAGGTTGTCCTCGCCCGCCTCCGCGTCGGTCTTGAAGTCTGCGCAGCGGGGGCAGTACCAGCCCTCGTAGATGCCCTCGTAGACGTGGCCGTTGTCGCGGATGCGGCCGAGGATCTCCTGCACCGCGGCCATGTGCTCGGGGTCGCTCGTGCGGATGAAGAAGTCGTTGGAGGCGTTCAGCCGCGGCATGAGGTCGATGAACCGCGGTGCGTTGCGGTCCACGAGCTCCTGCGGCGTGAGTCCCTCGCGCTCCGCCGCCAGCGCAACCGGCTCGCCGTGCTCGTCGGTGCCGGTGAGAAAGAACACGTCCTCCCCGCGCTGGCGCATGTGCCGCGCCATCACGTCGGCGGCGATCGTGGAATACGCGTGACCCAGGTGCGGGGCCGCGTTGACGTAGTAGATCGGCGTCGTGATGTAGAAGCTCATCCGCCGCTGAGGCTACCCGTGCGCGATCGGCGCCCTCTCGCGCGCCGCAGCCCGCCCGCCCGCGTCGACGCCTCGCGGGGCGCGCGGTGGCGAGCGGCGAGCTCGCCGTCATCGGCGAGACGGTCTCGGCGTGTGGCGCGCGGGCGGGCCGCGGCGGTTCTGGCGCGCCCGGTCCGCGGTGCTGGCGCGCCCGGTGCCATATCCGCACCCGGCGCGCCAGGATGGGCGCGCGACTCGCGGTGCTGGCGCGCCGGGTGCCATATCCGCACTCGGCGCGCCACGACCGCATCAGGTGCCGGCGACCGTGCCTCCGCGTGTCGCGACAGGCTCGGATTCGCTCGTGGTGTGATCCGCGAGGAACACTTCGACCTGCGGGCCGAGGAGGTGCTACCCGATGGGCGGTTCGGCTTGGCGCCGGGAGGGGTGACCGGGCCTGCACGCCCACCGCCCGCGCCCGCGATGCGCTTCCGGCGGCCGGCGCTCCGCTCACACGACCGCGCGTGAGGAGGGCGCGGCCTGCGGGGCGGCGCGCGGCGCACGTCGGCGCCGGCGCGCCGCGACCAGGCCGCCACCGAGCGGCAGCCCGAGCGCGACGAGCGCGAGCCCGAGCCACACCGCCCACGGCAACCGCTCGGAGGCCGGTGAGGCCGCCGTTGATCCGCGCTCGGGCGCGCCCGACGGCTGAAGCGCGCCAACAGGCGAAGGAGCGGGCGCGGACTGCGGCACGAACGCAGGGGCCGGCGGCCGGGCCGGAGCCGGCGCCGCCGCCGGCGCGGTCTGCGGCAGGAACGCAGGCGCCGGCGCGCGGAGCGGCGCCGGCGCGCGGGCCGGAGCCGGCGCAGGCGCCGGCCCGAGCGGGCGCGCCCCCGGCGGGGGAACCGGGGGCGCGCGCCGCGGGCTCGGCACCGGCACGATCGGCCCGGGCGGCGCGCCGCCGAACAGCGACGCCGGATCGCGGTACTCGCCCGTCGCGGCGACCCGCGCGCCGAGATGGATGTGCGGCACCGGGGACGCGTGGCCGGCCCGGCCGATCGGCCGGGCCGGCCACGCGTCCCCGGTGCCGCACATCCATCTCGGCGC
>DATLGB010000090.1:0-21936 GCA_035540675.1 Solirubrobacteraceae bacterium
GCGCGCGTGGCTGATCGCCGGCGCGGTCGCCGCGCTGGCGTCGATCGCCTTCCTGCCCTGGCACGGCCGGATGCTGGCCAACCAGCACGCCAAGATCGAGCGCGACGCCGACCTGTACCGCGACCTGCGCGCCGCCGCGCAGGCCCCGCCCGTCCGCGCCGCCTTCTCCGCCTGCGGCCGCGTCATCTCGGCCGCCGACCACCGGCCGATGCCCTACCTGCGCTGGTGGATCGACGGGCCCCCGCACTCGGTCACCACGATCGAGCTGGACGCCAGCCCGCTCTCGAAGCTGCTGCTCGTGCCGCGCGCGACGCGCCTGCCGCGCCGCTTCTACCGCGAGAACCTGCCGCGCGTGGCGCCGCCGGCGGGCTGGCGCGAGCTCTACGAGAACCGCTCCTACCGCGTCTACGCCGCGCCCGACTGCCGCGCCTGACCGCCCCCCCCGCCACCGCTGCGGCGGTTCGGCGCCAGGGGGTGGCGCCAGACCGCCACGGACTGCGCAAACCGCGGCCTGTGTGCGATGCGCTCCCGCCGGCGACGCAGCGGCACCGGATCGCTCACACGTCGAGATCTCCGCAGTCCGTGGCGGTTCGGCGCCAGGGGGTGGCGCCGAATCGACGCAGCTTCAGACGTCCTCGAGCGCCGACACGTCGTCCTGGCTGACCTCGAGGAACTCGGTGTAGGCGTCGACGACCTCGTCCGGCTCGCCGTAGAGCTGCACCTGGCCCTTGTGCAGCCACAGGACCTCGTCGGAGAGCTCCTTGATCGTCGCCAGCGCGTGCGAGACCAGCACGACGGTGCGGTCCTCCGCGCACAGCTGGCGCATCTTCTTGAGCGACTTGCGCTTGAAGCGGGCGTCGCCGACGGAGAGGGCCTCGTCGATGAGCAGGATGTCCGGCTCCATGTTCACGGCGACCGAGAAGGCCAGCCGGCCGTACATGCCCGACGAGTAGGTGCGCATCGGGAGGTCCATGAACTCCTCGAGCTCGGCGAAGGCGGCGATCTCCTCGTACTTCTCCTCGAGGCGCTCGCGGGAGAGGCCGGCCGCCAGGCCGCCGAGGATCACGTTCTCGCGCCCCGTGAGCTTGCGGTTGAAGCCGACGCCGAGCGCGAGCAGCGTGCTCACCCGGCCGTGGACCTCGACGCGGCCCGACGTCGGCGGCAGGATGCCGGCGATCGTGCGCACGAGCGTCGACTTGCCGGCGCCGTTGGAGCCGACGATGCCGAGCACGGTGCCGTGCGGCACCTCGAAGGAGACCTCGCGGACGGCCTGGATCTCGTGGACGACGCGCTCGCGGCGGCCGAGCCGCAGCAGCGTGCTCTTGAGCGTCGGCTTGCGCTCGACCGACGTCCGGTAGGTGACGGAGACGTCCTCCACCTTGATCGAGGTCCGGACGGGTGTTGCCACGGTCGACTCGGTCACAGGCGGACGGCGAACTCGCGCTCGCGGGAGACGAAGAACAGAAAGCCGACGATCAGCACGCCGACCGACCACGCGCTGGCGATGACCATCGACTGGAGGCTCGGCGTGACGCCGGCGTTGATCGCCGCGTCCCACGCGGTCAGCAGCTGCCCCAGCGGGTTGATCGACAGCAGGATCTCGTAGCGCGCCGGCACCTCGTGGGCGTAGTAGAGCACCGGCGAGACGTACAGCCACACGCGCAGCAGGTACGGCAGGAAGCTCGCGAGGTCGCGGAAGTAGACCTGCACCGCCGAGACGACCATCGAGAAGCCGGCGCCCATCATCGTCATCAGCAGGATCAGCGGCAGGACCCAGAGCGTGTGCACGCTCACCGGCAGGTCGGAGGCGAGGTGCACCGGGATGTAGATGAGCAGCGTCGGGATGAAGCGCTTGAACGCCGTCACCACCGAGGCCATCGGCAGCAGCACGCGCGGGAAGGCGCTGTTGAGGATCAGCCGGCCGCCCGAGGTGACCGACTTCACCGAGTCGCGGACCGCGCCCGTGACGAAGTAGTAGGCGAAGATCCCCGCCATCAGGTGCGCGAAGAAGCCCGCCGGGCGGTTGCCGCCGCGGATGATGTCGACGAGGATGAAGTAGACCCCGGCGAGCATCAGCGGGTTGAGCACCAGCCACAGCTGCCCGAAGAAGGTGTCGAAGTGCTGCGCGCGCAGCTTCGTCGCCGACAGCTCGACGGCGAACTCGCGCCGCCGCCACGCCTCCCGGACGTAGGAGCCGATCGGCGGCAGCCCGACGAGGTGCGGCTCGTAGACGTGCCGCTCGGAGGAGAACGGGTCCTCGCGCGCGGGCGCCTCGGCGGTCGGGGTCAGGGGGGTCATCGGCGTGGTCAGGCTACTCGTCACATGATCGGCGGTCGGCCGGCGCGGGTCATCCGCACGAGCGTCGAGCCTCGCAGCACGCGGCGCGGCCCGCACGGCTGCCGCAGCCCGTCGCGGTACCCGCGCGCCGCCTCCCGCAGGAACCGGCGCGACCGCATCCGCGGGACGTTCCGGGCCGCGAAGACGGCCACGTAGAGCACCGCGAGCGGCCAGGGAAGATAGCGGCGGGCCAGCCAGACCCGATTGCGGGCGCCGAAGTAGAACGAATAGTGGCGCGGCGCCGTCTTCGTGGTCGGGTGCAGGACGACCGCGTCGGCCAGCCACAGCACCCGCAGGCCGGCGTCCATGACCTTCCAGGCCAGGTCGACGCCCTCGTGGACGTAGCGGAACTCCTCGGGCCAGCCGCCGACGCGCTCGAACAGCTCGCGGCGCGCGCCGACCGCCCCCTCCCAGACGACGGTGATGTCGCTCGTGCGCGGGGTGCCGCCGCGCCCGACCTTCGGCACCCAGTCGCGCCGCGGCGCCCCGCCGTCGCTCGGCGCCACCCGCAGCTGCACCAGGCCGACCGACGGGTCCTCGAACGCCCGCGCCACCCGCGCCAGCGCGTCCGTCCCTTCGAGCCGCGCGTCGTCGTCGAGGAAGAACAGCAGCTCGCCGCTCGTGTGCGGGACGCCGGCGTTGCGCCCGGCCGGGATGCCGCGGTCCTCGGGCAGCGCCACCACCCGCGCGCCCTCCGGCAGACCCTCGGAGGGATCGCAGCCGTTGCCGACCACCACCACGTCGACCTCCACGCCCTCCTGGCGCAGGAGCGACTCGACGCCGAGCCGCAGCTCGTCCGGCCGCCCGCCGGCGGTCAGGACGACGCAGCCGAACCTCACCGCAGCCGCTCCGACGTCACGATGGCCACCAGCCGGCCGGCCGCCGTCACCGCCGCGATCGGGACGAGCGCCACGACGAGCACGTCCACCGCGTCGAGCAGCTCGGCCGCCAGCGCCACGAGCGTCGCCTCGATCGCCACGAACACGCGGAAGAACGGGAAGAACGCGAGCGCCCGGCGCGCGCGCCGCAGCAGCCCCGGGCGCGGCGCGGCGACCTCCGCGGTGTCGGCCGCGGCGCCGCGGCCGGACTCGATCCGCGCCACCGCGACCAGCGCGCTCTGCGTGCGCACGAACAGCGCCAGCACCGCCGCCACGAGCCCGAGCGTCGTGTAGTGGCCGATCTCGCCGAAGCCGCCGTCGGCGCGGATCCCGAGCGCGATCGGGAACGCGGTCTCGGTGACGTAGTGGGCGATCCGGTCGAGGTAGATGCCCAGCGGCGAGGACTGGCCGCGCCAGCGCGCCAGCTCGCCGTCGGAGCAGTCGAACAGGATCTGCAGCTGGATGAGCAGGACGGCGGCGACGGCCGTCCAGATCCCGGGGAGGGCCAGCGCGACGGCGGCCAGCAGCCCCACCACGATCATCGACCAGGTCACCGCGTTGGGCGTGACCCGCGTCGGGATCAGCCGCCGCGTGAGGTGGATGGAGATCCGCCGGACGTACAGCCGCCCGGCCCAGTGCTCGCCGCTGTTGCGGGCGAAGATCGAGGGAGGCTGGGCGACGGCGCGGAGCTCAGCGATCGAGGGCGCCGGCGAACGCGCGGACACGCTCGGCCACCTCCTGCTCGCCGAGGTCGAGCTGCTCGAGGATGGTGAAGCGGTCGGGCCGCGTGCCCGGCGCGTGCAGCACGGCCTGCGCGAACTGCTCCTGCGTCAACCCGAGGTCGGCGGGAGACCGGGGCAGCCCGTGGCGGCGCAGGCAGGCGTCGACCGCCGCGAACGCCGTCTCCTCCTCGTAGAGGAACCAGCAGAACAGGCTCGCCGCGCCGGCCAGCTCGCCGTGCATCGCGGTGCCCGGGAACAGGTGGTCGATCGCGTGCAGGATCTCGTGCTCGCCGCCCGAGCACGGCCGGCTCGACCCGGCGGTGGCCATCGCCAGGCCGGAGAGCACGAGCGCCTCGGCCAGCGCGACCAGGAACGCGTCGTCGTCGATGCCGTCCGTGCGGTGCAGGACCGATGTGGCGGCCGTGCGGGCGAACGTGACGGCGACGCCGTCGACCGGCTCGCCGCGCTCGCGGCCGGCCATCCGCCAGTCGGCGATGGCCGACAGGTTCGAGATCGCGTCGCCGATCCCCGAGCGGCGCATGGCGGGATCCGAGCGGCGCACGTAGTCGAGGTCGACCACCACGGCGATCGGCATCTGCACGCCGTAGGAGCTCTTGCGCCCGGCCTCGACCAGCGACGCGACCGGCGAGGCGATGCCGTCGTGGGCGAGGCTCGTCGCCACGGCGACCATCGGCAGCCCGCAGAGCGTGGCGGCGAGCTTGGCCACGTCGAGCGTGCGGCCGCCGCCGATCCCGACCAGCGCGTCGTAGAAGCCCTGGCGCAGCCGCTTCGAGAGCTCCTGCGCGGCGTCGACCGTGCCGTCCTCGACCGTCCAGATCTCCGCGTGCTCGAGCTGCGGGCGCAGGACGGCGGCGATCTGCTCGCCCTGTCCCGGCCCGACGACGATCGCCACGTGGCCGCCGCTGGAGATGCGGCGGTCGGCCAGCAGGGGCGCGAGCCCCTCGATCGCGCCCGACCCGATGTCGACGGCCAGCGGCGCGCCGACCATGCGGGTCAGCAGCGGCACGCCACCTCCCGCGCCCGCTCGAGGTCGCGGTGGTCGTCGACCTCGACCCAGTCCACCTCGCCGATCGACGCGACGCCGATGCGCCCGCCACGGTCGGCGTACTCCTGGTAGCCGTCCTCGTAGTAGAGCTGCGGGTCGCGCTCCCACGTCGCCTGCAGCGCGTCGGCGAGCTCGCCGGCCGCCGCCGGCTCGATCAGCGTCAGGCCGATGTACTCGCCCTGCGCCCCCGCCGGGTCCATCAGCTTCGTGATCCGCGTCAGCAGCCGCTCGCCGGAGAGCTGGACCTTCATCTCCTCCTCGGCCAGCGGCTTGTGGTCGTCGAGCGCGAGCACGATGTCGGTCGCGCCGCGCGCGCCGAGCAGGCGCTCCATCACCGCCGGCGGCGTGATCGTGTCGCCGTTGACCAGCAGGACGCCGCGGGCGAAGTGCTCGCGCGCGCACCACAGCGAGTAGGCGTTGTTCCACTCCTCGGCCTTGTCGTTGAAGACCGTCTCGAGCCGGACGCCGTGGCGGCGCTCGAGGTCGCCGCGGCGCTCCTCGATGCGCTCGTGCGCGTAGCCCGTGACGATGACCACATCCGTCAGCCCCACGGCGGCGAAGTTCGCCAGCGAGACGTCGAGGATCGTGCGGTCGCCGTCCACCGGCACCAGCGTCTTCGGCAGCGTGTCGGTCCACGGCTGCAGGCGCCGTCCGGCCCCGGCGGCGAGCACCATCCCGATCATCCGAGGTCCTCCTCGTCGTCGTCGTATTGCAGCGGCCGCTGGCGGCTGCGGTTGAAGCGGATCCAGCCCGTCACGCTCTCCCCGGCGAGCACGGCGCCCAGCAGCGCGGCCCACACGTAGAAGCCGGCGGGCAGGGCGCCCGCGGCGAGCAGCGCGAAGGCCAGCACGAGCCGGCCGTCCCAGCCCAGCGCCAGGCGCGTGACCCACGGCGGCGCGGGCGCGCCGCGGTGGCGCAGGCGGTAGACCAGGTCGTAGTGGCGGAAGGCGACCGCCGACAGCAGGGCGAAGGCGCCGGCCACCGAACCGTCGGCCGCGAGCGCCGCGCACCACAGCAGCGTCCCGTACTCGATCGCCCGCAGCACGGGCGGGACGGCCCAGCGCAGGGAGCCGCGCAGCGGCCGGCCGCTCGAGATCCCCCCGAGCACGACGAGCCACGCGACCACGCCGGCCACGACGGGCCAGTCCGCGTCGCCGCCCTCCAGGAGCATGGCCAGCGCCACCGGCAGCGCGGCGGCGGCGAGCAGCGCGAGCTGCGGCGCCGGGACGTGGCGCCCGAGCGCCCGCCCGATCAAGGTCGCCAGCGGCCCGTCGTCGCGGTAGTGCTCGAGCGTCGTCGACGGGGTGGTGGTCTCGCGCGCCGCCGCGCGGGCGCGGGAGCGCAGGCTGCGCAGGCCGCGGCCGGCGAGGATGTAGCTCATCGCGAAGCCGCCCCACGCCAGGACCACGATGAACGTCGTCCGCGGGGTGGTCAGCGCGGCCAGGATCGAGATCGTCGCGAAGCGCTCCCCGATCGGGAAGTGCGCGATCTTCTTCACCCAGCGCACGCGGCGCGAGCGGTCCAGGCGGCGCCACGCGCGGCGCAGCCGCTTGCCGAGGCTCTCCGGCGGCTCGGGCGACGGCGGCGGCCGGTCCTCCTCGTCCTCGTACTCGACGTCGGGCTCGGCCGCCGCGCTGCGGCCGTTGCCGTCGGCGGGCTCCTCGATCGGCGGCAGCCGCAGCGACGCCATCACCTGGTGCTGCGCCGCCGGGTAGGAGAAGTCGATGTGGTGGCGCGCCGTCTGCAGGGCGAGCGCCGCCCCGGCCAGCAGCCACACGTCCTGGCCCATCTTGGTCGCGCCGATCGCCAGGCCGGCGAAGACGAGGTACTCCTTCGTGCGGTCGAAGATCGAGTCCAGCCACGCGCCGAGCTTGGAGAACGTGCGCGTGTAGCGCGCGAGCTGGCCGTCGACGCAGTCCATCGTGAACGCCGCCTGCAGCAGGATGGCGCCCGCGACCATGCCCCAGCGCTCGCCGGTCGCGAAGGCGATGGCGGCGACCAGGCCGATCACGACGGAGATCGACGTCACCTGGTTGGGCGTCAGCCCGGCGTGCGCCGACCAGCGGGCGATGTAGCGCGAGTACGGGCTGACGAAGTAGGTGGTGAAGAAGCCGTCGGAGGCCTTGACGGCCGAGTCGAGCAGCGCCTTGTCCTCGTCGTGGTGGGTGACCTCCTCCGCCGCGCGCTCGACGTCCTCGCGCGACAGCGGTCGCGCCCAGAACAGCGCGCGCAGGTGGTTGACCCCGACGTGCGCGCCCGCGCGCACGAGCCCGACCACGAGCAGCGCGGGGACGTCGTCGGGCGCGGCGGCGAGCCGGCGCTCGAGCTCGGCCTGCTCGGGCGCGGGCAGCGGCAGCGCGTCGAGCTCCTCGGGCTCGATCCGCTCGCGCTCCTCGCCGTCCGCGGCGTCGCGGCTGAGCATGCGGCGGACGAGCGCCCGCCGCCAACCGGTCGCCTTGGCGGCCAGCTCCTCGCGCCACGCCGCGCTGGGCTCGTCGGCCAGCGGCGCGAGCTGCTCGGCCACCTCCGCCAGCTGCGGGCGGTCGGCCTCGGCCACCTTGACGACGCCGAGGAAGGTGGTGTTGGGCTGGTGCACCGCGTGGTAGGGCGAGGACGCGCTGAGGATCCGCCCGCGGGCGCTGCGGGTCCGCAGGCCGAACGGCCTGGCGATGCGCCCGGCCGTGATGAGCGCTCCGGTGGCGACGCGCGGGTCGATCAGCAGCCCGGCGAGCGCCTCGCGCTGGGTGACGATGTCGGCCGATCCGACCACGAGGCCGCCGTCGCCGGCGCGGGCGATCTCCGCCACCAGCCGCAGGTCCTCGCCCGGGCCGCCGCTGCGGTGCACGATCGACCCGGGCGCGGCGGCGCGCACCGCCTCCTCGGTCTCCGGCCGCACGACGATGTGCGGCTCGCGGATGCCGAGGTCGGCGAGCTGGTCGAGCAGGCGCCCGAGCACGGTCGTGTCCTCCCACGGCAGCGCGGCGGCCGGGCCGTCCGGGCCGGCGACCGTCGCGAGCAGCACGGCGGTGGTCACGGAGTGCTCGCCGAAGGGCCGGCGCGGGCGGCGCCCGCGCGCGTCCGCGCGCTCCTGCGGGTCTGTCAGCGTGCTCACGTGGTGGAAGAGGGTTCGTCGTGGAGGCCGTCGAGGAGCGCCTGCCAGCTCGCCGCCACGACCTCGATGTCGTAGCGGCGCGCGTTGTCGAGCGCCGCAGCACCGTAGCGGCGCCGCCGCGGCTCGTCGTCGACGAGCTCGAGCAGCGCCCGGGAGAGGCCCTCGACGTCGCCCGCCGGGACGAGGGTCCCGTCGACGCCGTCGCGGATGATCTCACGCGGCCCGCGCGGGCAGTCGAAGCTCACCACGGGCAGGCCCTTGCTCATCGCCTCGACGATGACCATGCCGAAGCCCTCGAAGCGCGACGACAGCGCGAAGATCGACGCGCGCGAGAGCGCCTCCCCGAGCTGCTGCGTCGGGCCCATCAGGAACACGTGGTCGTAGAGCTCGCGCTCGTCGATCAGCCGCCGCAGGGCCGCGCGCTCGCGGCCGGCGCCGTAGATCCGCAGCCGCCATCGGGGGTGCGCGCGCGCCACCGGCTCGAAGGCGGCGATCAGCAGGTCGAAGCCCTTCTGCGAGCTGAGCCTGCCCGCCGCGACCACGACGGGGGCGTCGAGCGCGGCGAGCGGCCCGTCGAGCCGGGTCACCGCGTTCGGGATCCGGATCACCGGCGGGCCGCCGGACCCGAGCAGGTCCGCGTAGTCGCGGCGGTCCTCCTCCGTGAGCACCGCCAGGGCGTCCAGGCGCCGGTAGCCGCGGCGCAGGTCGCGCGTCAGCGCCCCGCGGTGGGCGTGGAAGTTCATGTGCTCCTGCGCGACGACCCGCGTCCCCGGCGCCACGAGGCGCGCCGCGAGCAGGTTGAACGCCGGCCGCGTGGTGATCAGCACGCCGGGCGGCAGCGCGCGCAGGCGCCGCACCAGTGCGGCGTCGGTGGCGAGGCTGCTCCACGCGTAGGCGTAGTCGTCGGGGTGCACGAGCAGGCTCGGCAGCCGGCGCGCGAGCCGCGCCGCGGCGCCGCCGCGCCGCTGGTCGTCGACGTCGTGCACCGCCACGCCGGCCGGCAGCGCGAAGAACGGCTCGTCGCGGCGGCGCACCAGGCTGAGCACCTCGACCGGGCGGGTCGCGCCCAGCGCCTCGAGCAGGTTCAGCGTCGTGCGGATCGTCCCGCCCATGCCGTAGGCGTGCAGCAGCAGGACGCGCACGGTCCGCGGGTCGCCGCCGGGGCGCGCCCGGCGCGGGCGCAGCAGCAGCCCGGCCAGCGCCAGCGCGACCCGGTGCACCGCCACCGCCGCCGGGCCGAGCAGCCGCCGGCGGCGCGACACGCGCGTCCCCCACTCCTCCTCCCCCGCCGGCGGGGCCGCCGTCTCGTCCGCCGCCGCCGGCCCGCCGACGCGCACCGACAGGTTGTCCTCGACGGTGAAGTAGGGACGCACGCCGACGCCCCCGGCCGTGCGCGCGGGGTAGGTGACGATGCGCTTCTTGCCCGGCATGCCGTCGCCGTGGCGGCCGAGCCGGGCCGCACCCACGTACAGGTCCCACACGCCCTCGGCGCCCGCCAGCGCGGCGAGCGGCAGGCGGGCGCTGAAGCGCCCGCCGTCGGAGCTGGTGCCGGCCGCGACCTCGCCGCCGCCGCCGCGGCGCCGCGCGACCAGCGCGCCGCCGCCCGGCGCGGTGCCGGTGATGGCGAGGGCGTCGGGCTCGACGCGGACGTGCTCGGCTTCGGCGGCGGTCATGGCCGGCGCCGCCGCAGGATGACGCGCGCGAGGCGCTGGATGCCCTGCGCGCGCCGCAGCGCCCGCAGCAGCACCCACGCGCGCCGGTCGAGCCGGCCACCCGGCGCGACGCGCAGGGTCACGTGCGCCGGCGGCGTGCGCCCGGGCCCGCGCAGGCGCTGCACGTCGCCGCGCACGCCCGCGACGCGCAGCACCACGTGCAGGTGCCAGACGCCCGGCTCCAGCGCGGTTCCCGCCGCCGCCTCGCCCGGCGCCAGCCGTGCCGAGGCGCGCACCACCGGCGTCACGTGGCGGTCCCCCACCGGCTCGAGGCGCGTCGACGCCTCGACCGGCAGGGGGTACTCGGTGCGCTCGGCGAGCGAGCGGACCATGACCTCGATCCCGGCGTCGCCGCTCGCGCCGATCGCGACGTCGCCCGCCGCTTCGCGCAGGTCCGGCGGCGCGACCCAGTGCAGCCCGCCGTCGCGCTGCGCGAACGCGAGCGGCCCGCCCTCCCCCACCAGCCGCGCCTCGAGCGACACGTGCAGCGCGTCGCCGTCGCGGCCGAGCGAGAGCACCCGCCCCTCGGCCTCCAGCCCGGCCTCGAAGCGCGCCAGCGCGTCGACGGCGGCGCGGTCGCCGCCGCGCACGAGCCGCGACCGCAGGCGGGCGAACGGCGGCAGGTGCTCGTCGACCGCCGGCCCGAAGCGCTCGACCGCCAGCCGGCGCACCTCCTCGTAGAGCGCGTCGGCCTGCTCCGGGCTGCGGCGCAGGTAGCCGCTGCCCTGCAGGCGCCACAGCCCTTTCCCGCGGTACCAGTGCGCGTACAGGCGGTCGCGCAGCGGGCCGGGCTCGGTGTGCTCGTCGACGAGGTCGAGGATCTCGCGCACGCGGGCGTAGTACGGCCCGGGCTCGAAGCGGCTGAACGACGCGTTGGTGTCGCGGTCGCGCAGCACCCAGTGGTAGCACGGGTAGTCGGCGAGGATCGAGATGGCGCACGCGTGGAAGTACGCGTGCACCACGAACACGTGGTCCTCGAGCTGCCGGCCGTCGTCGGGGAAGCGGATGCCGTGCTCGTCCAGGAGGGCCCGCCGGAACAGCTTGTGCGGCGTGAGCAGGCGCAGCAGCGGCTCCCACTCGAGCGTGACGCCGCTGCGGTTGGCGCGGAACAGCTCGCGCGCGACGAACTTGCCGTGGCCGACGACCTTCCCCACCACGACGTCGGCGCCGTCGCGCGTCGCGGTCGCGTGCAGGCGCGCCAGCGCCTCCGGGCCGAGCCAGTCGTCGTTGTCGACGAAGTAGACGTACTCGCCGCGCGCGAGCTCCAGGCCGACGTTGCGCGGGCGGCTCGGCCAGCCCGAGTTCGGGATGTGCTCGACGCGCACGTGCGGGTGCTCGGCCGCCAGCGCGTCGAGCCGCTCGCCGGTGCCGTCGGTCGAGCCGTCGTCGACGAGGATCACCTCGTAGTCGCGCGGCGCGAGCGACTGCCGCAGCAGCGAGCGCACGCAGTCGTCCATGTGGGGGCCCGGGTTGTAGACCGGGACGATCGCCGAGACCTTGACCATCCGGCCCACATGGTCGGGCATCGGCGGCCGGCGCCGCCGCGCGGGTCAGGCGGCGACGTGCAGCGGGAAGCCGGTGAGCACGAGCGCGCGCGCCGCGGGGCCCACGCGCGAGCAGCGCACCCGCAGCCGGCCGCGCCCGCCGGCGCGCTCGAGCACGTGCAGGCCGCTGGAGTCCATGAAGTCGCAGGCGTCGAGGTCGACGGTCACCGCCGATGCGCGGACCAGCGCGTCGGCGAGCGCCGACTCGAGCGCGGGCGCCGTCGCCATGTCGATCTCGCCGAGCACCGCGACGACCACGGCCCCCGCGTCCTCCCTCGTGTGGACTTCGAACCGTCGCGGTGTCGTCACCGCCATACGGGGACCTCGTTCGTTCGGTGGCGGGCCCGAGCCGGCCCACCGGTCGCGTCACGATGCCATGCCGGCGTCGCTCGCGCCAGGGCATCCGCGCGGGCGCGGGAGGCGAAACGACCGCACGTTGCGGGAACTTCTTCTCGCCCCGGCGGCAGGAATCGTGGCGCGTCGCCGCGGGTACTGCGCGCGCATGGCCACCGCCGCAGCCGCGCCCGCGGGCGCGCCCGACACCCCGCTGCGCCGCGCGATCTCGTCGCGGATGCTGCTGCTGTTCGTCATCGGCGACGTGCTCGGCGCCGGCATCTACGCGCTCGTGGGCGAGGTCGGCGGGCGCGTCGGCGGCGCCATCTGGGCGGCGTTCGCCCTGGCCCTGGCGCTCGCCTTCTTCACCGCGTTCGCCTACGCCGAGCTGGTCACGAAGTACCCGCACGCCGCCGGCGCCGCGCTGTACGCCAACAAGGCGTTCCGCAAGCCCTTCCTGACCTTCATGGTGGCCTTCGCGGTCATGGCGTCCGGGCTCACGAGCGCCGCCACCCTGGCCCGCGCGTTCGGCGGCGACTACCTGTCGGAGTTCGTCTCCGTGCCGACCGTGCTGGTGGCGCTCGTGTTCATCGCGGTCATGGCGGCGATCAACTTCCGCGGCGTCGGCGAGAGCGTCAAGGTCAACGTCGTCCTGACGCTGATCGAGCTCGTCGGCCTCGCGCTGGTGGTCGTCATCGGCCTGGCCGCGCTGGGCGACGGCGGCGGCGACGTCGGTCGCGCCTTCGAGTTCAAGGAGGGCGAGGCGGTGCCGCTGGCCATCCTGGCCGGCGCCGGCCTGGCCTTCTTCGCGCTGATCGGCTTCGAGGACTCGGTGAACATGGCCGAGGAGACGCGCGAGCCCCGCCGCGCCTACCCGCGCGCGCTGTTCGGCGGGCTGATCGCCGCCGGCATCATCTACCTGCTGGTCACGCTGGTCGCCTCGATGGTCGTGCCGACGGCGCGCCTGGCGGAGTCCGACGGCCCGCTGCTGGAGGTCGTCCAGGAGGGCCCGCTGGCCATGAACACGAAGATCTTCGCGGCGATCGCGCTGTTCGCGCTGGCCAACGGCGCGCTGATCAACATGATCATGGCCTCCCGGCTGGTCTACGGCATGGCGCGGGAGTCGATCGTCCCGCCGATCCTGGGCCGCGTCCACGGCGGCCGCCGGACGCCGTGGGTGGCGATCCTGTTCACGGCCGGGATCGCCGGCATCCTCGCCGCTTCCGGCGACCTCGAGTCGCTGGCCGACACCACCGTCCTGCTGCTGCTCGTGGTGTTCGCGATCGTCAACGTCTCGGTGCTCGTGCTGCGCCGCGACCGCGTCGAGCACGACCACTTCCGCGCGCCCGCGCCGATCGTGATCGTCGGCGCCGTCGTCTCGCTGGCGCTGCTGACCACCAAGGAGGGCGACGCGTTCCTGCGCGCCGCGATCCTGCTGGCCATCGGCGCGCTGCTGTGGCTGGTGAGCTGGGCGCTGCACGGCCGCCACCAGCGCGAGCTGGACACGGGCGTGCTCGAGTCGATCCGGCGCCCGGACGACCGCGGCTGAGGGTCAGCCGCAGGAGCGCAGGCGGCGGCGCAGGATCGAGCGCCGGCCGTCGTCGAGGTGCGCGATCGCGCGCACCCGAGCGCTCCGGCGGACACGCAGCCGCGCGCGGAACGGCCGCCTCGCGTCGCGCGCGACGAGGCGCCGGCCGGCCCGGAAGTCGACCCGCACCACCCGCCCGACGCTCGCGCCGGCCAGGCGCAGGCGGTACGCCCCGCGCCGGCAGCGGGCGGCCAGGCGCAGGTGCAGCGCGACGCTCCGCGGCGCCGCCGGGCGCGCCGCCGCCCACGCCCGCGCCTGCTCCTCCACGATCGCCACCAGCTGGCCGAGGGCGAGGTTGACGTCGAGCAGGTGCAGCCCCCAGCCCGGTTCGGGAGCCGGGTTGAGCCGCCGCGCGCTGCCGATCGGCTCGATCATCAGCACGTGGGCGCCGTCGCGCCGCTCGCAGCGACCCGTGTAGCGGTCGGCCGGCTGCAGCCACGCCGTCGGCGCGCTCGGCTGCGGGCCGCCCCACGTCTGGGTCATCAGCAGCCCGATGAAGCCGGGGTGGCGCTCCCCGCGCACGTAGGTGGTCAGCGGCGCCCGCTCGTTGGCGCCCAGGGACGCGGGGTTCGTGCAGAGCACCTCGTACTCCGGGCCGGACGGCGCGCCGGAGCCCGTGGTGTCCTCGCGCACGCGGCCGAAGCGCGCGTTGGAGGGCGGCGTCTCGTTGAACGCGGAGTAGGCGATCACGCACCCGAGCTGCGCCGGCGCGGTGCAGGCCGGGACCTTCTGGAAGTCGCCGCCGATGCCCTGGCCCTGGCGGACGGTGACGTTGCCGCCCAGCAGCAGCGCGGAGACGAGCCGGCGCAGCGCGTGCGGGCGCGGCTCGATCTCCTTGCGCAGCAGCTGGCGGAGCATGTACGTGCCCTGCGAGTGGCCGATCAGCACGACGCCGCGGCCGCCGTTGTGGTTGGCGAGGTAGTCGTTCCACGCCTCGACGACGTCGCCGTACGCCAGCGCCTGGCCCTCGGACGAGCCGCCGGCGCCGACGGCCAGCAGCGTCTGCTGGCGGTAGACGGGCGCGTGGACGCGGCACACCTGCGAGAAGCGCGCCGCCTGCAGGCGCGCGATCGCCACGACGGCCTGCTCCTTCTCCTTGGCGGCGTTGCGGCTGAACTGCTCGGAGACGGTCGGGTAGACGTAGAAGCAGTCGATCGGCGGCTCCTCGACCGCCGGCAGCCGCGGCTCCTCCACGCGCGTCGAGCCGTCGGGCTCCTGCACCGTCGTCGTGAGGCTGTCGCGGCAGGGGCCGGGCGGCGAGCCGCCTTCGCACAGCCAGACGACGTCGCCATGAGCGTGCGCGGGCGGCGCCGGGGCCGCAGCGGGCGCCGCGAGCACCACCACGAGCGCGAGCATCGCCCTCCCCATCGCTCCCGAGTCTACGTCGCCTCGATCAGCCGGCGGACCCGCTTCGCCGACACCTGACCGCGGACGCCGAGGCCCTGCGCGAAGTGGCTGACCCGCAGCTCCTCGAGCAGCCACCGCACCTCGCGCAGCTCGCCGGGCAGCGGCCGGCCCGACGGCCACGTGGCGAGCCGGCGGTGGTAGAGGTCCTCGAGCTCCTGGACCGACCGCATGCGGTCGCGGTCCGGCGCCGGCGCGCTGGGCAGGCGCTCGAGCCGGCGCTCGGCGGCGCGCAGGTAGCGCTCGACGTCGGGCAGCCGCCGGACGCCGGTGGCGGCGGCGAAGCCGTTGTGCACGAGCCGGCGCACCTGCTCGGCGACGTCGCGGCGCACGTCGTCGAGCGGCGCGGGCAGCGCGTCGAGCCGGCGCTCGACGTCGCGCGCGGCGTCGAGGATCCGCACCACCTGCGCGACGACCGCCGCCGTCCGCTCGGCGAGGTCGCCGGCCACGTGGTCGCGCAGGCGCCGGAACGCGGCCTCGTCCCACGCCGGGCCGCCCGCCTGCGCCATCAGGTCGTCGATCGCCGCCAGCGTCGCGTCCTCGAGCACCGCGCGGGCGCTGCCGTGCGGGGCGGCGGCGAGCGCAAGCTGCGCGCGCGTGTCGAGCCGGCCGGTCACCCACCGCAGCGGCGAGGGGACGTCGAAGGTCAGCAGCCGCCGCGTCCCCGCCCACATCGCCTCGGCCTGCGCCGCGGGCGTCTCGAGCATCCGCACCGCCACCGACTCGCCCTCGTCCACCAGCGCGGGGTACGCCTTGACGGCGCCGCCGGTGCCGGGCAGCTCCACGCTGCGCGGCAGCGCCCCGATCGTCCACGCCCGCAGCCCCGAGCGCTCGAGCGACCCGGCGGCGGCGGTCAGCGCCTCCCGCAGCCGCGGCGCCGCCTGCGCCTTGAGCGCCTCCAGGTCGTCGCCCTCGGCCAGCGCCCGCCCCTCGTCGTCCTCGACGCGGAAGCGCATCCGCAGGTGCGGCGGCAGCCGGCTCGTGTCCCACGCCTCGCGCGGGACGCGCACGCCGCGCAGCCGCTCGATCTCGGCCGACAGCGCGTCGAGCAGCGGGCCGCGGCGCGGCGGGATCCGCTCGAGCACCTGCGCCGCCACTTCGGGCACCGGCACGAGCGGGCGCCGCAGCTCCTTCGGCAGCGAGCGGATCAGCGCGGTGACGAGCTCGAGCCGCAGCGCCGGCACGAGCCACTCGAAGCCGTCCGCGCGCAGCTGTGGCAGCGCCTTCAGCGGGACGTGCGCGGTCACCCCGTCGTGCTCGGCGCCCGGTTCGAAGTGGTAGCTCAGGCGCAGGACCAGCTCGCCCTGGCGCCAGCCGGTCGGGCGCGCCTGCGGGTCGAGCGCGGCCGCCGCCTCGGGGTTGATCAGCAGCTCGCGCGTGAAGGTCAGCCGCTGCGGGTCGCGCCGGCGCTCGTCGCGCCACCAGCGGTCGAAGTGCGCGCGGGAGACGACGTCGGCCGGGATGCGCCGGTCGTAGAAGTCGAACAGGACCTGGTCGGCGACGAGGATGTCGCGCCGCCGCGCGCGCTCCTCGAGCGCCTCGACCTCCGCGACGAGCGCCCGGTTGTCGTCCAGGAACCCGTGGCGCGCCTCCCAGTCGCCCTCGACGAGGGCCCGGCGGATGAACAGCTCGCGCGCGGTCTGCGGGTCGATCGCCGCGTACGGGACGGTGCGCCCGGCCACGACCGGCAGCCCGTACAGCGTGACCCGTTCGGTGGCGACGGTGGCGGCGCGCTTGCGGTCCCAGCGCGGGTTCTCGTAGGTGCGCTTGACGAGGTGCGCCGCGAGCGGCTCGATCCACTGCGGCTGGACGCGCGCGGCGACGCGGCCCCACAGCCGGGTCGTCTCGACCAGCTCGGCCACCATCACCCAGGCCGGCGGCTTGCGCGCGAGCGCCGAACCCGGGAACAGCGCGAAGCGCGCGCCGCGCGCGCCGGTGTACTCGCGGCCCTTGGGGTCCTTGACGCCGACGTGCGACAGCAGGCCGGACAGCAGCGCGACGTGGACGTCGTCGGGCTCGGCCGGCTCGGCGTTGCGGTGCACGCCCACGCCCTTGGCCGCCTGCCGCAGCTGCGCGACGAGGTCCTGCCATTCGCGCACGCGCAGGTAGTGCAGGTACTCCTGCCGGCAGCGCTTGCGGAACTGGTTGCCCGACAGCTCGCGCTGCTGCTCGCGCAGATATCGCCACAGGTTCAGAAGAGCCAGGAAGTCCGACTGCGGGTCGGCGAAGCGCGCGTGCTGCTGGTCGGCCTGCGCCTGCTCGTCGGCCGGTCGCTCGCGCGGGTCCTGGATCGACAGCGCGGCGGCGATGACCATCACCTCCTCCGCGCAGCGCAGTCGCTCGGCCTCGAGCACCATCCGCCCCAGCCGCGGGTCGATCGGCAGCTGGGCGAGCCGCCGCCCGAGCGGCGTCAGCTCCCGCCCCGCGTCGAGCGCCCCCAGCTCGTGCAGCAGGTTGACGCCGTCGCGCACCCGGCGGCGGTCCGGCGGATCCAGGAACGGGAACTCCTCGACGTCGCCGAGCCGGTTGGCCGCCATCTGCAGGATCACCGACGCCAGGCTCGTGCGCAGGATCTCGGGGTCGGTGTAGCGCGGCCGCGCCTCGTAGTCCTCCTCGGAGTACAGGCGGATGCAGACGCCCGGCGCCGTGCGCCCGCAGCGGCCCTTGCGCTGGTCGGCCGACGCCTGCGAGACGGGCTCGATCGGCAGCTGCTGGACCTTCAGGCGCGCGCTGTAGCGGCTGATCCGCGCCGTCCCGGGGTCGACCACGTAGCGGATCCCGGGCACCGTCAGCGACGTCTCCGCCACGTTGGTGGCCAGCACGATCCGCCGGCCGGCGTGGGGCTGGAAGACCCGCTGCTGCTCGGCCGCCGACAGCCGCGCGTACAGCGGCAGGATCTCCGCGCGCTCCCCGAGGCGGCCGCGCAGCACCTCCGCGGTGTCGCGGATCTCGCGCTCGCCCGACAGGAACACGAGCACGTCGCCCGGCGGCTCGTGGCTGAGCTCGTCGACGGCGTCGGCGATCGCCTCGATCGGGTCCGGGTCCGGCTCGTCGCGGTAGCGGACCTCCACCGGGTACGTGCGCCCGGAGACCTCGACCACCGGCGCGTCGCCGAAGTGCCGCGCGAAGCGGTCGGGGTCGATCGTCGCCGACGTGATCAGCACCTTCAGGTCCGGCCGGCGCGGCAGGATCCGGTGCAGGTAGCCGAGCAGGAAGTCGATGTTGAGGCTGCGCTCGTGCGCCTCGTCGACGATGATCGTGTCGTAGCGGCGCAGCAGCCGGTCGTGCTGGGTCTCGGCCAGCAGCAGCCCGTCGGTGAGCAGGCGCACGAGCGTGTCCTCGCCCGAGCGGTCGCTGAAGCGCACGGCGTAGCCCACCGCCTCGCCGAGCGGCACGCGCAGCTCGGACGCGATCCGCTCCGCCACGCTGCGCGCGGCGATCCGCCGCGGCTGGGTGTGGGCGATCGCGCCGCGCACGCCGCGGCCGAGCTCGAGGCACAGCTTCGGCAGCTGCGTGGTCTTGCCCGACCCGGTCTCCCCCGCCACCACGACCACCTGGTGCTCGGCGATCGCGGCCAGCAGGTCCTCGCGGCGCTGGACGACCGGCAGCTCGGGCGGATAGGTCAGCTCCGGAACCGCCGCGCGCCGCCGCGCGACCCGCCGCTCGGCCGCCTCGACCTCGGCCATCGCGCGCTCGAGCTTCTCGCCCCTCGCGTGCTCGAGCCTGCGGCGCAGCCGGTGCTCGTCGCGAATGGTCAGCTCCGCCAGCCGCGCGCGCAGCTCGAGTTCGGCGCCGCGCGGCATGACGGCGCCACGGTAGCGAGCGCCCGCGCGCGCTCGTGCGCGCCGGGGCGTACGGTTCCAGCGTGCGCACCTACCGACCGCAAGCCGAGAAGTCGCGGTTGGAGAAGGTGCTGCAGTCGTTCGCGCAGACGAGGCTGGGCGGCAAGCTCTTCATCACGGTCTTCCCGGCGATCGACCGGCGCCTGATGCCGCTCACCCGCGGCAGGCTCTCCACCGGACTCGGGCAGCCGATCGTGCTGCTGCACGTCCGCGGTGCGCGGACGGGGATCGAGCGCACCGTCCCGCTGCTCGCCACGGCGACGGAGGACGCGATCCTCGTGGTCGCCTCGAAGGCCGGCGCGCAGCGCCATCCCGCGTGGCTGCACAACGTGCGAGCGAACCCGGACGTCGAGGTCACCATCGGGGGCAGCCGGGTGCCGATGCGCGCGCGGATCGCCGAGGGCGCGGAGCGCGACCGGCTGTGGGAGACGGTCTGCGACAACTACAGCGGCTACGCGACGTACCAGCGCCGCGCCGGCGCGCGGGCGATCCCCGTCGTGGCGCTCACGCCGCGCTGAGGCGTAGCGACGGCGGCCCACGAGCGGAACGCGCCGACGACGCCGCTGCCGCCCGCGCCTACGCCCGCCCGATCGAGCGTCGGCGCCACGAGGACCGCGACGGTCCTGTGCGCTCGCGGGCCGTCGAGCGGGTAAGCGTCCGGTGTGGGCCACGCGGTACGTGACGCGCTGCGCCTGGCGCCGCTGGCGGCGCTGTACCTGCTGGTGTGCGCGGTGGCGCAGCCGGATGCCGCCGGCGTGCGCGACGAGCCCGCGCTGCTGGCGGCCGCCGAGCGGCTCGCCGCCGACGGGGTGATCGCCCCGGCCGGCAGCGACCCCGACCAGCGCGCCTACCTGTGGCACGGGCCGGGCCTGGTGGCGCTGCTCGCGCCGCTGGTCGCGCTCGACCTCCCGCTGACCGCGATCCGCTTCGTCGAGCCGCTGCTGCTGACGGGCGCCGTGCTGCTGTTCCACCGGCTCCTGCGCGAGCGGCTGGCGCCGCGCCCGGCGCTCGCCTGGACGTACGCGCTCGGGCTGTACGTCCCGTTCCACCGCGAGCTGGCGACGGTGCAGAAGGAGCCGCTGGCCGTGCTGCTGGTGGTCGCCGGGATGCTCGCGCTGTCCCGCGGGCTGCGGACGGGCCGGCGGCGGACGCTCGCCCTCGCCGGCGTTGCGCTGTGGGCGCTCGTGATGGTCCGCCCCGAGTACGGCTGGGTGACGCTCGCGCTGCTGGCCGCGGCCGGCGCGTGGTGGCTCGCGCGCCGCCGCAGCATCACGGCGCGGCGGCTCGTGGCCGTCGCCGCAGTCGCCACCGCCGGCTGCGTGCCGTGGCTGGCCTACACCCAGGTCGAGACGGGCCAGCCGCTGTACTGGAGCGCGTCGGGCGGGCTGTCGCTGTTCTGGATGTCGCCGACCCTGCCGGGGCAGCACGGCCAGTGGCACTCACCGGTGCGCGTGTACCGCGACCCGGCGCTCGCGCCGTACCGGCCCCTGTTCCGGCGCCTCGACGAGGTGCACCCGCTCGACAGCGACCTCGAGCTGCGCCGGCGGGCCGTCGAGAACATCCGCGAACGCCCGGGCGTCTACGCCCGCAACCTGGTCGCGAACGCCGGCCGGCTGTTCTTCCACGTCCCGATGGACCCGCCGCGGCACCCGGTGATCGTCGCGAGCACGGCGATTCCCAACGCGCTCCTGCTCGCAGCGCTCCTCTGGGGGGCGCCGCGGCTGTGGCGGCGGCGGCGGTCGCTGCCGCCCGAGACCGCGCCGCTCCTGGTGTTCGCCGCGCTCGCGATCGCGGTCCACCTGCCGCCGGCGGCGACGCCGCGCATGCTGCTGCCGGTGGTGCCCGTGCTGGTGTGGCTGGTGGCGGAGGCCGCGCGCGGTCAGCGCCAGGGCGCCGAGAACGCCGCCCCGTCGCGCAGCCAGTAGATGCGCGTCTCGTTGGTGGCGAGCGATCCGGGATCGACGTTGCCGCTGTCGATGCGCGCGACGCCGTCGGCGTCGAGCCGCCAGACCTCCCACGGCGCCTCACCGCTCGGGGCGACGATCGCCGCCGCCGAGCCGTTCTTCTTCAGCGCCAGCGCGCTCAGGACGGGCATCGGCAGGCGCTCGCCCTCGCGGCGGGCGAACAGGTTGAACGCGTGGCGGTCCTTCCCCGTCAGCGCGTCCACCACCCGGACCGACCCGTGGCAGTCTCCGGCGGCGCGGTCGCAGCCGAAGTCGTCCCCGAACGCGACGTAGCGGCCGGCCAGCCGCGCGCGGACGAAGCCGCGGAACTCGTCGAGATCGTCGGCGCCCGCCGCCGAGCGCGTGATGAACACCCGCCGCCCCGTGCGCAGGTTGCACGCGTAGATGCGGTTCGCGCTCGTGCCGTAGATGCGAACCCGCTCGTTCTCGAGGCGCGTGATGCCCGCCTTGGCGCAGCGCTTCTTCTTGGCGGCGCCGGCCGGCGGGGTGGCCGTCGCGACCAGGGCGATCAGCAGGAGCAGGAGAGCGGTGGCGGCGCGTCGCATGGCTCGTTCAACGGCAGACGATGCCAGGAGTTCCGGCCGGACGCGCCGCGTCACGCCGCGGCGCGTCCCGGATCGCTCCGATTGTGAGTGCTCATTCATGTACCCTCGGCGCGTGCCGCGCCCGAAGACGGTCGACGACGACGCGGTCCTCGCCGCCGCGATGCGGGTGATCGACCGCGGCGGCCCGGCCAAGCTGACGCTCGAGGCCGTGGCGCGCGAGGTCGGCCTCTCCCCCGCCACGCTCGTCCAGCGCTTCAGGTCCAAGCGCGGCCTGCTGCTCGCGGTCGCCGGCCGCGGCTCCGGCAGCGCCGGCGACGCGCTCCGCGACGCCGCCCGCCGGCACCGTTCGCCGCTGCGCGCGCTCGCCGCCGGGCTCGTCTCGATGAGCTCCTCCGTGTCGAGCCCGGAGGTGCTCGCCAACCAGCTCGCGTTCCTGCAGATCGACCTCAGCGACCCCGAGTTCCACGCGCTGGCGCTCGAGCACACCCGAGCCGTGCGCGCCGAGATCAACGCCCTGCTCGACTCGGCGGTGGAGGCAGGGGAGCTGCCGCCGACGGACACGCCGCGCCTCGCACAGGCGGTGCAGACCACCTACAACGGCGCCCTGATCACCTGGGCGATCTACCGCCAGGGGCGGCTCGAGACCTGGCTGCGCCGCGAGCTCGACGCGCTGCTCGAGCCCTACCGGTCGGCGTAGCGCCGGAGGCTCACGCCGCCGCCGCGGGCGGCGCCGCGACGACCTCGCCGGCTTCGAGGAACGTCACGTTCGTGCAGCCGCGCCGCTCGAGGCCCGCGTCGGCCGGCGGCACGCTCCAGCTGCCCTGCGCGACCGCCGGCCGGGCGTACGCGGCCGTCCCCGCCCCCCGGTCGGCGCCGACGACTCTCCAGA
>DATLGB010000091.1:0-10803 GCA_035540675.1 Solirubrobacteraceae bacterium
CCGTCCCCCCACTGCCGGTCATCCCCGAGGACCTGCACTGGCGGCCGGCGATCGCCGTCGCCTGCTGCTACGCCGGCGCCGTCGAAGACGGCGAGCGCGCGGTGCGGGCCCTGCGCCGGTTCGGGACGCCGCTCGTCGACCTGCTCGCACCCTCGCCGTACGCCGCCTTCCAGGGCGCCCTCGACGACACCGTGCTGCACGGGTGGCACTACTACTGGAAGGCGACGAACCTGGCCGGCCTCTCCGACGAGGCGATCGCCGTCATCGCCGATCACGCCTACGCCGCCGGCTCGCCCCGGTCCTACGCGGCGATGTTCCACATGGGCGGCGCCGTCGCCCGAGTTCCCCTCGACGCCACCGCCTACACGGCTCGCGACGTGGCCCACAACATCATCATCGACGCCGTGTGGCTCCCTGACGAGTCCGGCGAGCACGCCGCGACCGAGACCGCCTGGGCGCGCCGGTTCCTCCAGGCCCTCCAACCGCACCGCGCCGGCGGCGTGTACGTCAACTTCCTCGATTCCGACGACGACTCCAGCCGCGTGCGAGAGGCCTACGGCGATCAGGTCTACCGGCGACTCGCCGAGGTCAAGACCGAATACGACCCCGACAACGCCTTCCACCACAACAAGAACATTCACCCCGCCTGACGCCCAGGAGCAGACCGAAGGAGGACAGTCATGAGCTATCGACTTGCCGGCCGCGGCACCGACTTCTGCAGCTGCAACACGCCGTGCCCGTGCGCGTTCGGGCAGCAGCCGACCGGCGGGACGTGCAAGTCGGTGTTCTGCTTCGACATCCAGGAGGGTGAGTTGGACGGGCTCGACCTGTCGGGCACGAGGTGGTGTTGATAACGACGGGGCGTGGACCGGCGGGAACTTCACGGCTGCGCTGGTCCTGGACGAGAACGCGAGCGAGGAGCAGCGGGCCGCGCTGGCCCAGATCTACGGCGGGGAGCTCGGAGGCGATGCCGCGAACCTGGCCGCGCTGATCGGCGACATGAAGGGCGTGTTCACTGCGCCGATTGAGTACAGCGCCACCGCCGGAGAGGTTTCCTTCAAGGCCGCAGACACCGCGCAGGGCGCGGGCAGAAGAACGTCGATGGCACGGCGGAGATCCAGGTGACCAACGCGCACTACCCGCTCCCGACCGTCACGGCGGGCAGGTCAACCAAGGTCAAGGCGAACGTGCGGGGCGTGGAGTATGACCTCGACGGCTCTGGATTCTGGACGGGCCCCTTCGAGCTCAAGGGCTGAGGGCCCAGAGGCGAGCGCGAACAGCAGCCCGGCGAGCGCGAACCGGTCCCAGCCTCTGCGGCATGTCCCGCTGCTGGCCGGGGGCGGCCTTGGGCTGCTGTGGCTGCTGGCCTTCCACGATCGCGTCCACGCCGGATCTTCCACCGGCGCCGGGCCGATCCTGAACGCCCAGCCGGACCTGCTAGAGGGTTCAGCGTCCGCCTTCCTCGTCGCCTTCACGCTCGGGTCGGCGGCCATCTGGATGCCCTGCATCCTCCAGATGGTGCTCGTGTTCTGCGGCCTCACGGCGGCGGACGCGCAGCGGTTCCGCGGCGGCCGCTTCTTCGCCGCCTACATCGGGACGTACCCCGCTCTGGGAGTGCTGGCCGCCGCTTTCGGCGAGGTCTTGGCGCGGCTGCAGGTGATCGTCGTGGTCCAGGTCGCCGGCGGGGCGGCGATCGCCTTGGTCGGCCTGTCCCTGGTGGGCGTACTCCACAGCCGGGTCATGCAGGCCTGCGGCAGCGCCATGGGCTTCGCGATGAAGGGCGGCCGGCTGCACAGGCTCGGCCAGGCACGCATGGGAGCCTCCTTCGCCGTCTACTGCGCCGGCTGCTGCGGACCGCTGCTGATCCCGCTTCGCCGCCGCTTCGGGCTCTGTGTTGCTGGGGACGGTCGCCTCCGCCGGCTTCGCGCTCGCGATGGCAGTCCCGGTTGCGACCCTCGGCCTCCTGGGCCGGCGCTGGACCTCGCTCCTGCGCGGTGTCGTCGATAACTACGACGTCATCAGCAGGACGGCAGGAATGGCGCTGGAGCTCGGGCGCCTGCTCGTCCTCAACCGGCCGCTGATCACTGTCATCGACGCCCTCCACGGCCTGCTCGGCGAGTAGCCGAACTCGCTGCGATGCAAGGGGGCCGCCTCGGCGGCACGCTCAACGTGTCATCGAAGAGCGACCAGGAGGAGGCCCAGCCTGATGTTGCACGCTGGATCGGATCTGAGCCGACGGCGATCGGACATTTACGTGCTCGACGAGCACGGCGAGCCGGCTGGAGAGCTGGCGGCGCCCGCCCGACGCGACGGTTTGCACTGTCTTGTGCGGCGCCTGCACGGTCATCGCGTGCGCGCGGTGATCGAGTCGATGAACTGCGCGCTTCGTGCACGACATGCTGCAGCACCGCGCGACAGCGATCAGGCCGTGTCAGCGAGCAGTCTGAGAGCGTGGTTTTCGATCTCGCGAATCCGCTCGGATGCGATGTTCAACTCGGCGACGACGTCCTGCAGGGTGCGCGGCGTCTCGCCGGTCAGCCCGAACCGCATCTCGATGACCTCGCGCTCGAGCGGTGGTAGCGCCGCAAGTGCACGGTTCAGGTTCTCGCGGTCCATCAATCGCGATCGTAGCCCGTCCGACGCCCGAGGTGAGGCCGCCCGCGGTGCCCGATCGGCTTGCGCATCAGGTTCGCGTCGTGCGCAAGAACAGCGCTCGCGGGTCGAGACCCAGAGCGACCCTCGCGCAAGGAGCAGCGCGGCTCGGCGATGGCCGGCGGACTACTGCTCGTGTCACAGGGGAAGCTGCCTCACACCGCTCGTGTCACGGATCAAGCAAGCGGTGCATGACATATACATACCGACCAATCAGCGGACGCTGCGCGCCTCGGGGCGGAGTGCCGCCAGGCGCGAACCACAAGCCGAGGTCGTGCACGACCGGCTCGAGCCGGCGGCGCTTCAGCGGACTGTCGATCGCGCGGCCGGTCACGCCGATGGTCGATCGCAGTGGGCGGTGACGGCGCGTGGAGTGGGACCCCGGTGTGCGGCTTGCCCGGCTGGATCGGCATGGGAGGATGGGCGCGTGACCACGACACGCTGGCCGGGGCATCGAGGATGACGCTGCCGCTCGTGCTCGTCGGGCCGATCGTCCGCCGCGTCGATGCCCGGATGGCCTCGGTCTTCGTCGCGCTCAGCCGGCCGGCAGGCGTCGAGCTGCGCATCTGGGAGGGCGTGCAGGTCGCCCGCGCCGGGCAGCTCGGGACGGTGCGCAGCGGCGCGGCGCCGCTGCAGAGCGCGACGGCGCGCACTCGGCGCCTCGGCGAGCGGCTGCACGTCGCGGTCGCCGTCGCGGAGCTCGCGGCGCCGCTGCTGCCGGGCCGCCGCCACAGCTACGACCTCGTGCTGTCGCCCGATGGCGCGCCGGCGTCGGACCTGCGCGCGAACGGGCTGCTCGCCGAGGGGCGCGTCGTCGGCGCCGATCCCGAGGCGCCCGCGAGCCTGCCGCTGGGTTACGACGAGGACGCGCTGCCGGGCTTCGTCACGTGCCCGGCGCGGATCGAGGACCTGCGCGTCGCGCAGGCCAGCTGCCGGCGCACCGACAAGCGCGGCGACGACGCGCTGGCCTACCTCGACGAGCTGATCGGCGCGCGCCTCGAGGGCTCGGTGCCGCAGCCGCACCAGCTCGTGCTGACCGGCGACCAGGTCTACGCGGACGGCCTCGCCGCGCCGCTGCTGCCGGTCTTCGACGCGGTCGGCCGCGAGATGCTCGGCGGCCCCAGCGAGGAGCTGCCGCTCGCCGACGGATCGACGCTGATCGGCGACACGCTGCGGCTGCCGCCGCTGCACCGCCAGCGGCTGTGCTCGCTGGAGGCCAAGCTGTCGACGCGCGAGGGCCACAGCCACGCGTTCTCGCTGGCCGAGTTCTGCGGCCTGTACGCGCTGAGCTTCAGCACCTCGGTGTGGCGCGCGATCCCCGGCCCCGACGACTTCCCCGACCTGTCCGGGATCGGGCCCCAGCACCGCGAGCGCCTGACCGACTGGGAGACGCGGCTGTCCGCCCGGCCCGACGAGCTCGCCGAGCAGATGCGCGCGCTGCGCCGCCGCTGGGCAGACCACGCCCGGGCCGCGGCGGTCTTCCGCGCCGCGCTGCCGCACGTCGCGCGCGTGCTGGCGAACGTGCCGACGTACATGATCTTCGACGACCACGAGGTCTCCGACGACTGGAACCTGACCGCCGTGCACCGCCGCCGCATGCTCGGCTCGCCGCTCGGCGCGCGCGTGATCCTCAACGCGATGTCGGCGGTGACGGTCTTCCAGGCGTGGGGCAACGACCCGCGACGCTTCGAGCCGCCGGCCGGCGCGCCGCAGACCGACGAGGCGCGCCTGCTGACCGCCGTGCTCGAGCGCGACATGCAGACGGCCGACGCGCTGCTGGGGCTGCGCGTCGAGCAGCCCGACGTGCCGGTCCGCTTCGGCTTCACGGTCGACGGGCCGGCGCACCGGCTGCTGGCGATCGACACCCGCCACCATCGTGACTTTCCCAGCGGCTTCGGCCCGCCGGCGCTGATCCGGCCCGAGCAGATCGACGACCAGATCCCCGCGGGGCCGCTGCCCGCCGGTCTGGAGGTGCTGCTGCTGGCCTCCCCCGCGCCCGTCGTGCACCCGCCGCTGGTCGACCGCATCGGCCAGCCGCTGGCCGCCGCCGTGCTCGACCTCGCCGGCGCGCTCGGCTACGCGCGCCGGCGCGTCGCGGAGGAGGACGCCGAGCACCCGGAGGGACGCCGACCCGACGAGCTCGGGCTCGTCGGCGCGTCGGCCACCGAGGTCGAGCTGTGGTACGGCGACCGCGACGCGTTCGAGCACCTGCTCGAGCGGCTGTCCGCGTACCCGCGCGTCGTGATCCTGTCCGGCGACGTGCACTTCTCCGTCAGCCTCGCCCTCGACACATGGCTGGCCAAAAACCTGCCCGGCGCGTCGTCGCGGATCGTGCAGCTCACCGGCAGCGGCGCGCGCAACCACTGGGGCGGGATCGTCGCGCTCGTGCTGCGCGCGTTCCGCCCGTTCCAGGAGCTGCTGGCGCTGGCCGCGCCGGCGACGGAGCTGAAGTGGGAGCGCAGCGATCAGCAGCCGGTCGAGGGCGTCACGGGCCGCCGCGAGCTCGAGCTGCGCCTGCAGGAGAACCCGGTCCGCGTCCCGGCCGCCGGCTGGCCGCCGGGCTCCGTCCAGCGCCGGCCGGTGGACTTCGCCCACCGCCTGGCATTGCTCTCCGACGTGCGCCCCGACGCAGAGCGCTCGTCGCAGCTCGGTGCGCTGCTGGCCCCGTTTCCCGCGATCGACCCGGCGTCGCCGCTGCCCGGGTACGCGCTGACGCTCCAGCGCCACCAGTCGGCGATGCGCCTGTCGGCGCAGGTGCGCACGCTCGTCTACCCGCACAACGTCAGCGAGGTCTCGTTCGCGCTCGACGGCGGCGACGGCGCGCTGCGCGTGATCCACGACATCTACGCGCGCGTGGAGCACGCCGGCGCCGGCGTGCGCGGCGAGCTGCTCACGCGCCACGAGTCGCCGCTGGAGCCCTCCGCCGACCCGCGCCCGACGATCGAGGTCGAGGCCGCCTGATGGGCGACGTCGGCGTCCTGACGGCGATCGGGCGCGGCATCGCCGCCGCGCTCGAGCCGGTGGCCGACGCGTTCGCCGACCCGCCGGCGCGACGGGAGCTGCTGATCGCGCTCGGCCTGCAGCCGCGCGACGACGTCGTCGACGTGCCGGTCGGCGAGCTCGAGGCGGCCGCGACGCGGCTGCGCGAGTTCGAGGACGCGGCCGAGACGCTGGAGGCGATCTCGGCGCTGCTCGTCACGCTCGAGCAGCTGGTGCGGCTCGTCGCGGTCGTCGACGAGGAGGACGACTTCCTCGAGATCGGCCTGCGCGTGCTCGAGGTCTGCGGCGCGTCGCGGATCCGCCAGCGCGAGCCGGTCGGCTTCGCGCTCGCGCGGCTGCTCGGCGTGCTGACCGACGACCTGCTGCGGATCGACTGGGATCGCGCCGGCGACGTCGTCACCCGTCTGCTCGTGCCACGCCCGGCCGGCTCGCCGCCGGTGCCGGTGGGCGCCGCGCTCGTGCAGGCGTGGATCGTCTACGCCTCGATCCTGCTGGCCAAGGGCTTTCGCATCGACGAGATCGACTGGCTGTACGGCTGGGACCCGGACCCGACGCTGCTCGACGAGGCCGCCCAGCAGATCAGCGAGCGGACCGTCTCGATCGCCTTTCGCGAGGCGCTGCTGGCCGACGACGACAGCAGCGACGCGGTCGCCGCCGAGGCGCTGCTGAGCGCCGCCTACGTGCCGCCCGAGCACCGCGGGCCGGCGGTCGCAGTCGGGCTCGGCGGCGCGCTGGAGATCGAGGCCGGCGGCGCCGCCGACGACCCGGCGACGTCGCCGCACTCGCGCCCGCCGGGCACGCGCTTTCGCATCGCCGCGCCGGCCGCGGCGACCCTGCTGATCCCGCTGCCCGGCTCGCCGGAGGCGTTTCGCGTCGACGGCGGCGGCACGGGCCCGGTGACCTTCGACCTGCGCCGTCCGCCGGGCGACACGAAGCTCGTCTGGCCCGACGACACGCGGCGGCGCTGGGAGATCGGCGGGCTGGCGTTCGGCGGCGGGCTCGTCGCCGGCGACCTGGCCTTCGAGCTGACGGTCGGCGACGCGGGTATCGTCATCGATCCCAAGCCCGATCCCGACAAGCCCGCCGAGCCGGGCGCCGAGCTGCTCGACGGCCCGACGCGGGTCCCGTTCAGCTTCTCCGTCGGCTGGACGGCGAGCCGCGGCCTGTACATCAGCGGCGGCACGCCGCTGGGCATGACCCGGCCGACGCCTTGGGCCCGGCTCGGCGGGCTGCGCTTCCACCACGTGCGCCTCGAGCTCGTGCCGCCCGGCGGCGCGGCCGGCCGCTCGCTGGCGGTCGACGCGACGACGAGCGCGTCGCTCGACGTCGGCAGCGCGTTCCACGCCACGGTCGACCGCATCGGCGTCCGGCTGGCGCTGGACTTCAACGCCGGCGGCGACCTCGTGGCCGACTTCATCGCCCCGAGCGGCATCGGGCTGCGGATCGACGCCGGGGCGGTCAGGGGCGGCGGGGTGCTGCTGCTCGACCGCGCCCGCGGCGAGTACGCCGGCGCGTTCGAGGTCACGCTCGACCTCAAGCGCGTCGACCTCACGCTGCAGGCGCTCGTCATCTACACGACGAACGTGCCCGGCGCCGGCAGCGCGCTGCTGGCATCGCTGTCGGTGCAGGGCTTTCGCTGGCAGCTCGGCTGGGGCTTCGCGCTGACCGGGATCGGCGGCATGATCGGCGCCAACCACGGCGTCGACCTGCCGGCGCTGCGCGAGGGCCTGCGCACAGGCGCCCTCGAGAACGTCATGTTCCCCGACGATCCGGTGCGCAACGCGGCGCGGATCCTCCAGACGCTGCGCACGGTCTTCCCGCTCGAGCCGGGCGCGACGACCGCCGCCCTGTTCTTCCTGCTGACCTGGGGCGGCGACGACGTCGCGCTGATCCGCCTCGGCGTGCTCGGCCGCCGGCGAGCGGCGGCCGACGACGACCAGCTCGTCGTGCTCGGCAGCCTCGACCTCGGGCTGCCGTCGCGCTCGCTCGACCTCGTGCGGATCCGCGCGGACCTGCTCGGCGTCGTGTCGTGGACCGACGGCTTCGAGCTCGCGGTCGACGCGCACCTGCGCGATTCGACGGTGCTCGGGATCGCGCTCACCGGATCGCTCGCGCTGCGCCTGCGCCACGTCGACGACGACCCCGCGTTCCTGCTGTCGATCGGCGGCTTCCATCCGCAGTTCCCGCTGCCGCCGGCACACGAGGTGCCGCGCCTGGACCGCGCCGGCTTCCGGCTGGAGAAGCGCAACGTGCGCCTGACGGCCGAGCTGTACCTGGCGGTCGCCGCCTGCACCGTGCAGCACGGCCAGCGAATCGACCTCGTCGCGCGCGGCCTGGGGCTGCGCCTCGAGGCCAGCGTCGGCTTCGACGTCATCGTCGAGCTGGACACCGGCGAGTTCGTCGCCGAGATCCACGCGCGGGCGGCGCTCAAGCGCGGCAGCTCGACGCTCATGGGCGTCGACCTGTACTGCCGCCTGGAGGGCACGGCGCGCTACCGCGTGTCGGGCAAGGCGACGTTCAAGATCTGGTTCGTCAAGAAGAGCATCCCGTTCGACGAGACGTTCGGCGACGGTGAGGCGCCGGCCGCGCTCGTCGACGCCCGCGCGCTGCTCGTCGCCGAGCTGTCCAGCGCGCGCAACTGGAACGGCGCGACGCCGAGCGCGGGCCGCCGGCTCGTGTCGATCGACCCGCTGCCGGCGGCCGACGGGAGCGTCGTCGTGCACCCGCTCGGCGACCTCGGGGTGCGCCAGCGGCTGCTGCCGCTCGGCCTCGAGCTCGATCGCATCGGCGCCGCGCGCCCGTCGGGCGAGCGGCGCTTCGCGATCACGCGCCTCAGCGGGCTGTTCGGCGCGGGCGAGCTCGACGACGTCAGCGACCAGTTCGCGGCGGCGCAGTTCCTCGACCTCGACGACGCCGCGATGCTCTCGCAGCCGGGCTTCGAGCGCCTGCCGGCCGGCGTGCGCGCCCGCTCGGGCGCCGTCCGGGCGGGCGTCGCGCGGCGCCGGCCGCTGGCCTACGAGACGATAGTCATCCCCGTCGACCACCGCGGCCGACCCGATCCCCCGCGGCCGCCGCGCGGCCCGCTCGGCCCGCTGGCGCAGTTCTGGGGCGCGGCCGCGGCGCAGCGCGTGGTCGCCGGCGCTGTCTTCGACGACGCCCCCGAGCGCCGCGTCGAGCTGCGCGCCGAGCGCTTCGCGATCGTCGGCGACGACCTGGCGGCCGTCGACGGCGCGGGGCGGCGCTCGTTTCATCGCGCGCGCCAGGAGCTCGCGGGCGCGCGCGCCGTCACGGTCGTCGAGGCGCACGAGGTGCGCTCATGAGCGATCCTGTCTACGAGTTCCTGCCGTGGGTGCGCAGCCGCGCGGCCGCCGCGCTCGCCGACCCCGACCTCGGCGGTGACCTGCCCGCGCGCGGCGCCTTCGACGTCGGCGTGCACCTCAACGACGAGCCGTCCGCCGCCGCGAACGCACGGCTGGAGGTCGCCGGGCCCGGCGACGCGGTCGGGATCGACCCGCGCCACGTCGTGCGGCGCGTGCCCGGCGACGGCACGTCGGACTTCGAGCCAAACCTGTTCTGCGCGATCGAGTTCGACCGGCCCGAGCTGCCGTGGCTGCTGACGCCGGCCGCAGCCGAGCCCGCGTCCCAGCGGCTGCGGCCGTGGATCGTGCTCGCCGTCGTCGAGGAGACCGCCGGCGTGAGCCTCGAGCCGGCGCAGCCGCTGCCGGTGCTGCGGATCGAGGCGCCGGCGGCGCCCGACGGGGAGCTGCCCGACCTCGACGAGTCGTGGGCCTGGGCGCACGCCCAGGTGCTGCTGGAGGACGGCGCGACGCAGACCGCCGCGGAGATCGCGCGCTCGAGCCCGGCGCTCGCGCTGTCGCGGCTGCTGTGCCCGCGGCGGCTGCGGCCGGCCCGGCCCTACATCGCGTGCGTCGTGCCGGCATTCGACCTCGGCGCGCGCCGCGGCCTCGGCGCGGGCGGCAGCGGCGCCGTCGCGCGGCCGGCGTGGCGGCGCGGCGATGCGTCGGTGCGGCTGCCGGTCTACCTGCACTGGCGCTTCGCGACGGGCGCGGCCGGCGACTTCGAGACGCTCGCGCGCCGGCTGGCCGTGCGCGAGCTGCCGGCCGAGCTCGGCCGGCGGACGCTGTTCGCCGGCGCGGGCGGCCCCGGCCTGCCCGAGATCGCGGCCGCCGCCGGCGCCGTCGTCGACCTCGGCGGCGCCCTCGTTCCCGCCGGCCGCGCGCTCGGCGGCCTCGACGCAGCGGTCGCGCGCCGCCTTGCCGAGGCGCTCGACGCCGCCACCGCACCGGACGGCGGCGACGACGAGGAGGAGGTGCGGGCGCCGCGCTACGGCTCGGCCGCGCTGGCGGGCGCCGCCGGCGACCCGCCGCCGTGGTTCGGGCAGCTCAACCGCGACCCGGCGGCGCGTGCCGCCGCCGGGCTGGGGGCGCGAGCGGTGCGCGAGCACCAGGAGGAGCTCGTCTTCGGCGCCTGGTCGCAGGCCGGCCAGCTGGGCGAGGCCAACGAGCGGCTGCGGGGCCTGGATCTGGCAGCGGCCGTCGGCGGCTCGCTGCGCCGCCGCCACCTCGCGCCGCTGGCGGTCGGCGGCGCGATGCAGGCCGGCGGCGCCGCGCTGCACCGCATCGCGCACGCCGGCGCCAGCGCCGGTCGCGTGCTGCACGACAGCCCGATCCCCGACGAGTTCGTCGACGCTCGCTACCGCAAGGCGGTCAGCATGGCGGCGCGCCGCAGCGCGGCGCTCGACCGCCGCGCGCCCGTCGCCGAGGCGCTCAACGCCGGCACGATCCGGCCTGAGCCGCCGCCGCTGCCGCCCGACGGCGCGGTCGCGACGGCGATCCGCGAAGGGCTGCCGACGAGCGCGGCGGGTCCCGTGCAGGTGCCGGGGACTGGGATCGCGCTCGACGCCGCGCTCGCCGGCGCGCTCGCGGGCAGCGGTGGCCCCGACGCCGACGCCGCGGTCGACGTCGGCGCGGTCCGCGCGCGGCCCCTGCCGGCCTCGTTCGAGCCCGTGCGCGGACCGCGCCGACGTCGACCGCGGCGTCGGCGTCGGGGCCACCGCTGCCCGCGAGCGCGCCGGCGAGCGCGGCGTCGAGCGCGATCCCAGTCCCCGGCACCTGCACGGGACCCGCCGCT
>DATLGB010000092.1:0-38496 GCA_035540675.1 Solirubrobacteraceae bacterium
CCCCCCAGGTCTGCCGCGGGCCGAGGGGTCTGACCCCTCCGCGGCGGCGCGCGAGAGCCGAGGGGTCTGACCCCTCCGCGGCGGCGCGCGAGAGCCGAGGGGTCTGACCCCTCCGCGGTCTCGGGCCGAGGGGTCTGACCCCTCCGCGGGTCTGACCCCTCCGCGGGTCTCGGGCCGAGGGGTCTGACCCCTCCGCGGCGGCCCGCGAGGGCCCGGCCGCCAGTGATGGCGCGAAAGGCACGCCATGCGGCACAAAAGCGACATCACGGCAGAGTCGCCCCGACTGCGGCGGCCGGCGGTCTGACCCCAGCCTCGAAGGGCTCTGATCCCTGCGGCCCTTGCGTCGCGAGTGGGGTCTCCGATCCCTCGCCTCCCTGTGGGGATCTGAACCCTCCCACCGCGAGCGAAGGGTCTGACCCCTCCGACCGCGAGCGAGGGTCTCACCGCGCACCGCGAGCGAGGGGTCTGACCCCTCCCCAACCTGTGACCCCTCCCCACCTGCGACCTCTCCCCCAGCGTGAGCGCCACCCGCGCACAGCCCCTCGAGCGCGGGCCCACGACCGCGGCTCGCGGCAGGGACGGCCGGCCGGCGTCAGCGCAACGACCGCCCGCGGCGACTCGCGCGTCAGGAGCGCGGGTCGGCCGCCGTTGCGTCGGGTGATCGCGCCACGCCCACCGGAGCTCCCGATGCCGCATCTGCACCTGCCTGCCCAGCACACCGACGACGACCTCGCGCTCGCCGGCGCGCTCGCCACGATGCTGCACAGCAAGGAGCTCTACGTCGCGTGGTCGCTCGAGGTGGGGACCGCCGCTCCCGTGATCCCGGCGGCGCTCAACGAGCCGGCGCCCGAGCTCGCTCCGAGGCGCCCGCGGCGCCGCGACCGGATCGCTCGCTTCTTCGGCCTGCGCGGCCGGGGCTAGGCGGCGGCGGAGCCCGCGGCGGCCGGCGCGGCCGCGTCGTCGCCGGCCTCCCCGCCCTCGGCGGCCTCGGGCACCTCGGGCGGCTTGCCGCCCTCCTTCGCCCACGGCTCGTCGAACTCGACGCGCCACTTGCCGTCCTCGCCCTGCTGGAGGGCGAGCTTGGCCCGGAAGGAGCGCCCCGAGCGGCCCTTGAAGCCGGTGACCTGCTTCGCCGTGAAGCCGTTCTCGATCAGCTCGCGGGCGATGCCGGGGGTCAGGTTCTTGCCGGCCTTGCTCTTCCAGATCACGAAGCCGCAGCCCGGGTCCTCGCGCGACCAGCAGGAGAAGCCCTTGCGGTTCTCCTTGATCTCGCGCCCGCAGACGCGGCACGGCCCGAGCGAGGCGCGCTCGATCTTGACGCTCGCGAGCTTCGCGTCGAGCTCGCCGACGGTCTCGGCGGCGAACTTGGCGATGTCGCCCATGAAGCGCTCGCGCGACTCGCGGCCGTGCTCGATCTCCGCCAGGCGCTTCTCCCAGTCGCCGGTGAGCGCGGGGGACGTGATGGCGTGCTCGCCGAGCAGGCGGATCACGTTGAGGCCCTTGTCGGTGCACACGAGCGCGCGGCCGTCGCGCTCGATGTAGCCGACCTGGATCAGCCGCTCGATGATGGCGGCGCGCGTGGCGGGCGTCCCGATGCCGGACTCCTTCATCGCCTCGCGCAGCTCGTCCTCCTCGACGAGCTTCCCCGCGGTCTCCATCGCCCCGAGCAGCGACGCGTCGGTGTAGCGCCGCGGCGGCTTGGTCTCCTTGGCCTCGGCGGCGACCTTGCGCGTGTCCACGGCCTCGCCGCGGTCGAGCTTGGGCAGCTGCTGCTCGCGCCCCTCGTCGGCGTCGTCGCCGTCGGCGCCCTCGTCGAGGCCCTCGCCGTAGGCGCCGCGCCAGCCCGGCACGACCAGGACCTTGCCCGACGTGCGGAACACGTGCGACGCGACCGTGGTCTCCAGGCGCGTGTTCTCGAACACCGCCTCCGGGTGGAAGGCGGCGAGGAAGCGGCGGGCGACGAGGTCGTAGACGCGGCGGTCGTCGTCGCTCATCTTCGACAGGTCGTGCTCGGAGCGCGTCGGGATGATCGCGTGGTGGTCGGTGACCTTGGCGTCGTTGATGACGCGCCCGAGCGGCAGGACGTCGAGCCCGGTCACGTAGGCGGCGGCGCGGGCGTAGTCGCGGTTGTGGCCGACCAGCTCGGCGATCGGCTTGATCTCGGCGGCCATGTCCGAGGACAGGAAGCGCGAGTTCGTGCGCGGGTAGGTGAGCGCCTTGTGCTCCTCGTAGAGGCGCTGCGCCGCCGCCAGCGTCCGGCGCGCGGAGAAGCCGAAGCGCGTGTTGGCGTCGCGCTGCAGCGACGTCAGGTCGTACAGCAGCGGCGCCTTCTCGGAGCGCTTGGTCGTCTCGAGCTTGGTGATCTCGCCGCGCTGCTCGCGGCAGGCGGCCACCACCGCCTCGGCCTCCTCGGCCGTCTTCAGGCGCGGCTGCGCGCCCGCGTAGAAGCGCCCGTCGTAGCGCCGTCCGCCGGCGCCGCCGACCGGCTCGAACGTCGCGTCGACGACCCAGTACGGCTCGGGCTTGAAGGCGCGGATCTCCTCCTCGCGGCGGGCGATGATGGCCAGCGTCGGCGTCTGCACGCGGCCGAGCGAGACGGCGCCGTCGAACGCGCTGCGCAGCCGGATCGTCGCGGCGCGCGTCGCGTTCATGCCCACGATCCAGTCTGCCTCCGAGCGCGACCGCGCGGCCGCCTCCAGCGAGGCCAGCTCCTCGCCCGGCCGCAGGCGCCCGAAGGCATCCTTGATCGCCTTCTGCGTCATCGACGACAGCCACAGGCGCTGGACCGGCTGCTTGCCGCCGGCCTTCTCGAAGATGTAGGAGAAGATCAGCTCGCCCTCGCGGCCGGCGTCGCAGGCGTTGACGACGAGCTCGACGTCGTCGCGGCCGAGCAGCCGCTTGATGACGGTCATCTGCTTGCGCGAGCGCTCGTCGCGCACGACGAGCTTGAACCGCTCGGGCAGGATCGGCAGGTCGGCCATCCGCCACTTCTTGAACTGCGGCCCGTACTCCTCGGGCTCGGCGAGCTGGACGAGGTGCCCGACCGCCCACGTGACGACGTGCTCGTCGGACTCGAGATAGCCCTCGTGCTTGGCGAACGCGCCCGGCAGCACGCGCGTGAGGTCGCGGCCGACGGACGGCTTCTCGGCGATGACGAGGGTCTTGCCCATGGGCGGGGCAGCGTAGCGCCGGAAGCTCAGCGTGCGCAGGGGCCCGTCGAGACCGCCCGGCCGCTGTCGCCGAGCGCGCCCCGGACGATCGCGTTGGGCACGCCGTAGCCGCCGCGCGGCCCGCGCGTGGTGGCGGCGAACACCGTCGCGATGACGCGCCCGCGACGGTCCACCACCGGCCCCCCCGAGTTGCCCGACTGCACCCGGCCGCGCAGCGCCGCGATGCTGCGCTGCACCGGGCCGCCGCCGTAGGCGTCCTGCGTGACCACCGTGCGGGTGGCGCCGAGCCGCGCCGGGCGGGCGCGGTAGGGGCCGTCGAGCGGGAAGCCGAGGACGGCGCCGGCGGTGCCCGCCTCCGGCGATGTCGCCAGCGGCAGCGCCGGCGCCTGGAGCCCGCGCACGCGCAGCACCGCGACGTCGTTGCGCGCGTCGAAGTGGACGGCCCGCGCCGGCAGCGGCGGCCCGTCACCGCGCGGCAGGACCTGCGTGTCGTCCTGGCCTGAGACGACGTGCGCGTTGGTCACCACGAGCCCGTCGCGCGCCACCCACCCCGAGCCGGACACGCCGAGGCCGCAGGCGGTGCCGTGGATCTTCACGACGGCGGCGGCCGCGGCCTGCACCTGCGGGTCGGCGGCGACCCCGCGCGGCGGCTCGGCGACGTCGATGTCGGGTCCGTCGATGCGCGGGAACGGGTCGAACCGCGCCAGCGCGTTGAGCAGCTCGCGCGAGGGCAGCACGTCGTTGAGGCGCGACAGGATCTCCGAGCGCTGGATCGGCTTGCGCAGCTGGCGCGCCCCCGGCGTCTGCAGCGCCACGGCGCCGACCACCCATGCCAGCCCGAGGCCGAGGCAGCCCATCAACAGCGCCCCGAGCACGCCGTCGACGGCGCCGAAGCCGGGCAACCGCAGCCCACGACGCACCCAGTTGCCGACCCCCTCGAAGCCGCTGGCCAGGATCGCGCCCGCTACGAGCGCGCCCATGAGGCCGAACAGCGGCGCGTACGGCGACTCCGCGCCCTCTGGGAGCAGGTGCGGCCCGAGGCGCGTCCCGATCAGCGCGCCGACGGCGAAGCCGGCGAGCGACAGGGCGCCGGCCACGAAGCCCTGCGCCCACCCGAACAGGGCGAGGAGCGCGACGACGCCGAGGATGATCCAGTCCACACCGGTCATGGGTAGTGCCGCCGCGAGCCTATTCGCCGCACCGGCCGCCTCGGCTCCTGATTCACTGCTTTCGAGCCATGCCCGCCGTGTCGCCGATCACTCCCGCCCGCCGTCCCCCGGCGCGCCGACGGGCGCGCGGCCGCGTCGCCTCGCGGCTGGTGCCGCTGCTGCTGCTCGGGGTCGTCGCGTTCGGCGCCGGCGCCTACGCCGGCGCGCGCCACGAGTCGCCGGCCCGCGGCATCGCGACGCGCTTCGCGACCGCCTGGGAGCGCGGCGACTACGCCGCGATGCACGCGGAGCTGGCGCCGCGCTCGCGCCGGCGCGTCCCGCTGGCGCGCTTCACGAGCGCTTACCGCGACGCCGCCGCGACCGCGACGCTCGAGCGCATCGAGGTCGCCGGCCGGCTCGTGGAACGGGCGAACGGCGTGTTCGAGGCGCCGGCGCGCGCGCACACGCGGCTGTTCGGCGTCCTGCGCGGCCGGCTGCGGCTCGCGGTGGAGGGCGCGGACGACGACGCCGGCATCGTCTGGCGGCGCTCCATGACCTTCCCCGGCCTGCGCGACGGCGAGCGGCTGGCGCGCGACGTCAGCGTCCCGCCGCGCGGGCGGATCGAGGCTCGCGACGGCACCGTGCTGGCCGAGGGCTCCGACCGAACGTCGGACGACCCGGCGCTGGCGGCCGAGGTGGTGGGCAGCGTCGGGCCGATCCCCGCCGACCAGCGTGCGGACTACGAGCGGCGGGGCTATCCCGCGGACGCCACCGTCGGGCTGACCGGGCTCGAGCGCCAGTTCGAGCGCCGCCTGGCCGGGAGGTTCGGCGGGACGCTGCGCGCCGGCACCCGGACGCTCGCGACAGTGCAGCCGCGGCAGGGCGGAGCCGTGCGGACGGCGATCGACCCCGACATCGAGCGCGCCGCGATCGAGGCGCTCGCGGGCCGGCTCGGCGGGATTGCCGTGCTGCGCCCGCGCAGCGGCGAGGTGCTGGCGCTCGCCGGGCTCGCCTACTCGGCGCCGCAGCCGCCCGGCTCCACGTTCAAGATCATCACGCTGGCGGGCGCGCTCGACGCCGGGACGGTCAAGCCCGGGGCGAGCTTCCCGGTCGAGACGTTCACCACGATCTCCGGCGTCGAGCTCGAAAACGCCAACGGCGAGTCGTGCGGCGGCTCGCTGGCCAACTCGTTCGCGCACTCCTGCAACTCGGTGTTCGCGCCGATGGGCGCCCGCCTCGGCGCCCGCCGTCTCGTCGCCGCCGCGGAGCGCTTCGGCTTCAACGAGCCGAGCGACATCCCCGGCGCGCCGCCGGCGTCGATCCCGCCCGCGGACGAGATCGGCGACGACCTCGCCGTCGGGTCGAGCGCCATCGGTCAGGGCCGCGTGACGGCGACGCCGCTGCGGCTGGCCGCCATGACGGCGGCGATCGCCAACCGCGGCGTCCTCGTGCGTCCCACCTTCCTGCGCGGCGAGCAGGGCCGCGCCTCGCGCGCCACCACGCCGCGGACGGCGCGCATCGTCGCCCGCTTCATGCGCGCGGTGGTGCAGTCCGGCACCGGCCGCGCGGCGGCGATCCCCGGCGTGTCGGTCGCCGGCAAGACGGGCACCGCGGAGTTGCGCGACACCGTCACCGAGGACACCGGCGCGCCGGACGAGGAGCAGCCCGCAGCCGACGACCACACGGACACGGACGCCTGGTTCGTCGCGTTCGCCCCGGCGCGCCGGCCGCGCGTGGCGGTGGCGGTGCTGCTGGTGGGAGCCGGCGCCGGCGGCGAGACGGCCGCGCCGGCCGCGAAGATCGTGCTGCAGGCCGCGCTCGACTGATATGGCCGTCGGTTTGTCAAGTCGGCAGCGTTGATCGCGGCCGGCTTGGCGGGCCGTGTGGGTGTGGTCTCGGGTCCTGGGCCGGGCGCGTGGTCGGTCGTGGTCCAGTCTGATGATGCGGGTGTTGGCTAACCCAGGGCGCTGGCTTCGGTGCCGGCGTGCGCTGTCTAGAAGCGAGCGTGGCCCGGTTGGGGCTGCTCATAGCCGAATCGCGTGTGCCGGCGGCCGGTGGCTCGGCCCAGGAATCCCGAGGGTCCGGTCCGCTGTGTGGTCGCGGATCAGGTCATGGGGCGGTGGCGGCGGCCCAGAGAAAGCCGGCGAGTTCGCGGGCGACGGCGACGGTGGTGAGGTTGTGCGGCTTGCCGCGGTCGCGCATCTTCTGGTGGACCTTGAAGAGCCGGTGCTGAGCGCGCCAAGCGATCTGCAGCACGTGGTCGGGCTGGCCGGCCTGGCGGTTTTGCAGCGTGGCGCCGATCCTTGGCGGGCGCATGTAGTGCCAAGCCGACTCGACCAGCAGCCGGCGGGCGAGGCTGGAGCCGGTCTTGGTGATGCCGCCGCTCGTCGCGGATTGCCCGGACTGGCTGGAGCGACGGCGTCAGCCCGAGCCAGCCGCCGAGCTGGCGCGGCGAGTTGAAGCGCTGCCAGTCGGCGCCGAGCTCCAGATGCAACGTCAGCGCCGTCAGCGTGTCGACACCCCGAAAGCACCGCAACCTCGCGACGGCCGGCCACAGCCGTCCGTCTTGGGCGAGCCGCGAGAGGCGCTCCTCGAGCGCGTCGCGGCGCGCGACCAGCCCGTCCAAGGCGGCAAGCAAGTCGACGAAGACCAACTCGGTCGGCTCATGATCGAACGTCTGCCGCGACAGCCATTGCCGGTGCCGGACGTTCCAAGTGGTCGGCTCGCCATAGACGCGGCCCTCGACCAGCAACAGCTTGGAGATCCGGTGGCGCGCGCGCATCACATCCGCCCGGACCTGCTCGCGCCGGCGCGCGAGATGCCGCACCGACTCGATCCAGGCGTCAGGGACGAACACCGGCGACAGCTGCCCCGCGAGCAGCAGCCTGGCGAGCAGTTCGGCGTCCTTGCGATCGGTCTTGACCCGATCCGACGCCGCCCGCGGCGTCTTGCCCGGCGCGACCACCTGCATCGCGATCCCGGCCGCGTCGGCGGCGCGCTTGAGCCCAAACCCCGTCGGACCCGCCTCATAAACCGCCCGCACCGGCCCCGGCAGCCCCGCCAGCCACTCGATCACCGGCTCGACCCCCGCCCCGAACCGGACCCTGTGGAGCTCCCCGCTCAACGAGTTGATCGCCGCCCCGTGCGTCGAGCGCGCATGGACGTCAAGTCCCACCCATGTCATCGTTCCGGTCACGGCCGGACCCTCCTTCGCCTGGGGTCAGCCGGAGCCCAAATCTCCGGCCAGACAAACCCCCGTACACGCGAAAGGGTCCGGCCTCAATCAGACAGAGCCGCCGACAGCATCAACGGCCATAGCGTCTAGCTCGACGCGCAGCTAGAGGTCGAGGTCGATGATCGCTTCGCGCGGCTCGACGTCCGCGGAGGCGATGCGCAGCTCGAGCGGGCGGTTGTAGAAGCTTTCGATCGGGAGCTTGAACAGCAGCAGCTCGCCGCCGGCCGAGCTGAAGGACGGTGCGCTGTCGGGCTCGGGGATCAGCGAGTTGGCGGGCAGGTCGCGCGGCACGTAGGCGAAGGGGTTGGTGTCGCGGTCGAGCTCGAGCGGCCGGTAGACCTTCTCCTCCGTGTCGACGATCTCGATCTCGCGCGCGGTGGGGTGCGGCTCCTCCGTGCGGTTCTCGATCCGCAGGAAGACGGCGAACCACGTCTCGCGGCCGCTCGGCGGCAGGATCCCGTCCGGCAGCCCGGAGAGGTAGCTGCGGTCCGGCGCCATCGCCGGCGTGAGCTGGCGTGCGAGCTGGACCTGGTAGTCGAGCTCGCCGACGTCGACCCAGATGCCCTCGGTGGGCGCCTCGGTCACCTCGTGGTGCTTGTTGCCGCAGCCGGCGAGCGCCAGGAGCGCGACGGCGGCGACGACGGTGCGGGCGAGGCGGTGGGGCATCGGCGGCGCGAAACCTTACAAGCCGGCCACGGTCGCGCGCTGTCCGCGCTCGCGCCCCTCTTCGAGGATGGCCTGTAGGCGCTTGAGGCCCTTGCGCGCCCTGCGTCTGAACCAGCCGCGGCCCGCGAAGATCTCCATCAGGCGGTCGCTCGGAAGCGCCGGCTCGGTCTCGTGGGTCATCTCGACGCGCGTGCCGCCGCCCGGCGCCGGCTCGAGCCGCCACTCCGTGTAGGACTTGACGCGGTTGTACTTGCCGCCGCGGCCGACCGCCACGATGCGGTGCGGCGGCTGGACCTCGAGGAAGGTCATGTCGGCCCAGCCGAACCGCTGCAGCGGGGCTTCGACGCGGAAGCGGGCGCCCGCGCCCCGTCCGTAGGACTCCACCCGCGTCAGGCGCCACTCCTTGAGGAAGTGGTCCATGAACTCGGGGTGGTTGGCGATGTCGGCGAGGTAGTCGAAGACCTCCTCGCGCGGCTTGTCGATCGTGACGGAGACGGTGACCGGATCCACGGCCGCCGGATCTTACGGCGCGCGGCGCACGGGCCGCACCGCGCCCGCCTGCTCCGGCGAGCGCACCAGCAGGCTGCGCTCGGGCTGCGCGCGCCGCAGCGGACGGCACAGCTCGCAGACGATCTCCTCCTGGTCGCGCGCGGCGGCGTAGAGGTACACGCGCTCGCCGACGAGCGGCGTCCGGTGGCAGTGTCGGCAGGCGTGCAGGCCGGCCGCGAGGGCGCCGACGCTGCGGCGGACGAGGGCGGCGGTGATGGCTCCTGACGGGCGGCGGCTCCGGCGCGGGAGCGGGAAGCCGCGGTGCGTCGTGGGAAGCGAGACGGTGGGCATCGTGGCAGTCGTGTTCGCGCTCGCGGCGCGCGCTCCTGCCGCCCGCATGGGGTGCCGTCCCGATTGACGCAGCCCCTATGATCGGGGGCGGAGACCGGGGTGCGAGGACAGCGCGTCCTGGCGCGCCAAAGGAGAACGCTGTGATGGATCCACGTACGCCGAGCGAGCTCGAGAGCACCGGGACGCTGCCCCTGCAGGGCGAGGGCATGCCGATGGCGGCGGAGCCGGTCGCCGGTCAGGAGACGCCCGCCTGGGTGACCGAGGCGCGGGAGTCGCTGACGACGCCCGGCAAGTACCTGGCCTTCGAGGACGGCGGCCAGCAGCAGGTCGTCCCCGTCCAGCGCGAGTGGACGCGGATCGGCCGCTCGCTCGCCGCGGACGTGCGCTTCGACGACGCCACGGTCTCCCGGCGCCACGCCCTGATCGTGCACCAGCCCGACGGCACGCGCGTGCTCGACGACCGGTCGCTCAACGGTGTCTACGTCAACGGCCGCCGCGTGGAGTGGAGCGCCCTCAAGGACGGCGACCAGATCACCGTCGGCCGCCACACCCTCTGGTTCATCGACACCGCCACCGTCGGCGGGCCGGTGAGCACCCCGCCGCAGCCGGCCTCGGTCGCCGAGTAGGGCAGCGTCGCGCGGGCGGCTAGAGTCCGCGCCCGCCATGGCCCACACGATCAGCGTCCTGTCCCTGAAGGGCGGCACGGGCAAGACCACGACCGTCCGGACGCTCGCCGACGTCCTGCGCCGGCTCGAGCTCGACGTCCTCGTGATCGACCTCGACCCGCAGGGCAACCTCTCGGACTACTTCGACGTGCCGCCGGACGCGGCGCCGACCGTCGCCGACGTCCTCAAGGGCGACGCGAAGATCAAGGACGCCACGCACGACGGCGTCGTGCCGGCGTCGCCCATCCTCGCCGAGGTGGAGCGCTCGCTGTCGGGCAAGATGGGCCGCGAGCTCGTGCTGCGCAAGGCGCTCAAGGACGCCCGCAAGCAGCACGACGTCATCCTCATCGACTCCCCGCCCGCCCTCGGGCTGCTGACCATCAACGGCCTCGTCGCGGCCGACTGGGCGCTGATCTCCTCCGAGGCGCAGTACTTCGCGCTGCAGGGCGTCGAGGGGGCGCTCGAGGTCGTCGAGCAGGCGCGCGAGTACTACAACGACGAGCTCGAGTGGCTGGGCGTGCTGCTCAACATCGCCGACATGCGCACCGTGCACTCGCGCGAGGCGTTCGAGTCGCTCAAGGAGCACTTCGGCGAGAAGGTCTTCGACACGGTCATCCGCTCGTCGATCGCCTACGCGGAGTCGGCCGAGCGCGCGAAGTCGATCCTCGACCACCGGCCGGACCTCGGCGCGGACTACCTCGCCCTGGCCGACGAGATCCTCGCGCGGCTGGACCTCCAGCCGCCGCGCCGCAAGCTCAAGAAGCTGCTGGCGACCGCAGCCTAGGCGGCGCGGGTGCGGCCGCCGGGCCGCAGCAGCGCGGCGAGATCGCCCGCGAAGCGCTCGGCCTCGCCCGGCCGCAGCGTCGAGGTCGTGACGCGGATCGCGGGCGGGGTGCGCAGCCGGTAGCGGCTGCCGGCGCTCACCGCCCACCCCACGGTGAGCAGGCCGCGGACGGCGACGTCCTCGGCGGGGACCGGGATCCACACGTTCAGCCCCGACGGCGTCTCGGTGGCGATCCCGTGCTGCCCGAGCGCCTGCACGAGCGCGCGCCGCCGCCCCGCGTAGACCGTCGCCGCCTGCTCGGCCAGGGCCGCCGTCTCCGCGTCGCCCCACAGCGCGGCGACGGCGCGCTGCAGCAGCGTCGAGACCCAGCCGGGCCCGACGCCCTGCCGGCCGGCCACCCGCTGCACCGTCTGCTCGTCGCCGGCCAGCACGGCCAGTCGCAGGTCCGGGCCCAGCCACTTCGAGACGGAGCGCACGACGGCCCAGCGGGCGCGGCCCGCCGTCAGCGTGAGCGCCGGCGTCCCCGCCACCGGCCCGAGGTGGTCGTCCTCGACGAGCAGCGCGCCGGGGTGCGCGTCGAGCACGCGCCGCAGGTCGCGCGCGCGGCGCGCGTCGAGGGCCGCTCCCGTGGGGTTCTGCCCGCGCGGCGTGAGCAGGACGGCGCGGGCGCCTTCGCGCAGCGCCTCCCGCAGCGACGCCGGGAGCATGCCGCGGGTGTCGATCGCCACCGGGAGCGGCACGAGCCCGAGCGCGCGCAGCAGGTCGAGGACGCCGCTGAAGCCGGGGTCCTCGACGGCGACGGCGTCGCCGCCGGCCAGGTGCGCGCCGAGCACGCGCTCGATGCCGTCGAGCGCGCCGCCGACGACGGCCAGGTGCGCCGTGTCGATCCCGTCGGCGGCGAGCGCGCGGGCGGCGACGGCCCGCAGCTCCGGGGCCACCGCCTCCTCGCCGTAGAGGCGCGGCGGGCCCGACAGCCGGCGCAGCGCGGCGTGCACGTCGGGCAGGAACGCGGGATCCGGGTTGCCGCCGGCGAGGTCGCGGACGCCCTCGGGCACCGGCGCCTCGGGCGGCGCCGTGGCCAGCGGCGGCCGGTCGGCGACGCGGACGCCGCTGCGCGGCCGCGACACCACCACGCCCCGCCGCCGCAGGTCCCGCAGCGCCGCGGCGACGGTGGTCGGGCTGACCTCCAGCTGCGCCGCCAGGCTGCGCACCGACGGCAGCCGCGCTCCCGGCACCAGCGCGCCGGCGGCGACGGCGGCCTCCACGGACACGGCGATCTCCCGTGCGTTGCGGCCGCTGATACTCTGTTCCAGCACAGTACTTCAACTGTACCAGCACAGATGACCGCTCCCGTCTCCCCCCGCACCAGGCTGCGCCGGATCCCGAAGCGCGGCTTCCATGACCGCGCGACCATCGACGCGATCCTCGACGCCGGGATGGTGTGCCACCTCGGGTTCGTCGACGGCGAGCAGCCGTTCGTCGTGCCGACGCTGCACGCCCGCCTCGGCGACGAGGTCCTCCTGCACGGCTCGTCCGCCAGCCGCGCGCTGCGGACGCTGGCGGCGGGCGCGCCGCTGTGCCTGACGGTGACGCTCGTCGACGGGCTGGTGCTCGCGCGGTCGGCCTTCCACCACTCGGTCAACTACCGGTCGGTGGTGCTGCTCGGCCGCGCGCGGCTGGTCGAGTCGCGCGACGAGAAGGAGCGGGCGCTCGAGGCGTTCACCGAGAAGCTGGTGCCGGGGCGCTGGGAGCACGTCCGCCGGCCCAGCGCCAAGGAGCTCAAGGCGACGAAGGTGCTCGCCGTGCCGATCGACGAAGCCTCCGCCAAGGTGCGGACGGGGCCGCCGGTCGACGACGAGGAGGACTACGCGCTCGACGCCTGGGCGGGGGTGCTGCCCCTCGCGCAGCGGTTCGGCGCGCCGGAGCCCGACCCGCGCCTGCGCGCGGGGATCCCGGTCCCGGAGCACGTCGCGCACCTCGCCGGCTGACCGCCCGCGGGGCTACCCTCGCCAGGTGCGAAGGATGGCGCTGATGGGGCTGCTGGCTCTCGCCGGCTGCGGCGGGACGGTCGAGCCCCGTGCCGGCACCGGCGCGACCGGGCCGGCGCCCAATCCCCACTTCACGCCGGCGAGCGAGACGCCCCCGCGCGCGACGCGGCCGCAAGGGCGCCACCTGACGGCGCGCGTCACGCGCCGCACGTACCTGCGCGCGCGGCCGGGCGGCCGCATCCTCGAGCGCGTGGCCACGCGCACGGAGTTCGGATCGCCGCAGGTGCTCGCGGTGGTGGGCCGCCGCGACGGCTGGCTGCGGGTGATCTCCTCGCAGCTCCCCAACGAGCGGCGGGCGTGGATCCCCGCGCGCCGCGCGCGCCTCGCCGGCACGGACGTCGCGATCGTGGTCGACCGCAGCGAGCGCCGGGCGACGCTGCGGGTGGACGGCCGCCGCGTCCGCTCGTTCCCCGTCGCCGTGGGGCGCCCGGGCAACGAGACGCCGCTCGGGCGCTTCGCGGTCACCGACAAGCTGCGCCCGACGGAAGGGACCTCGCCCTACGGCTGCTGCGCGGTCGCGCTGTCGGGCCACCAGACGCGGCTCGAGCCGGGCTGGCCGGGCGGCGACCGGCTGGCCATCCACGGCACGCCGCAGCCCGAGACCATCGGCCGGGCCGCCTCGCTCGGCTGCATGCGCGCGCACGCGCGCGACCTGAGGGTGCTGCTGCGGCGGGTGCCGCTCGGCGCGCCGGTGTTCGTGCGGGCGTAGGGTGGCCGGCCGGCCGGCGAGGGGCCGCGGCCGGCCCGGTCGCGAGGGGTCTGACCCCTGCGACGGCGTGCGACCACCCCCGCCGCATCCGGCACGTGGCCGGCGATGTGCCGCCACAGCCTGCATGATGCTGTCCACCCTCGACGTGGCCAGGGAAAGGCGCCCGGAGCCCGCCGAATCCTGACCACCCCGGCCCGCGGGCGACGTGGACAGGAGCGTGCAGCCAGCCGCCGCGGCGCCGCTACAGCTCGCGCACGTCCGCGCCCTCGCCCGAGAACGGGACGCGCATGACGTCGGCCCAGCCGGCGCAGCGGTCGCGCAGCGCCGCGATCACGCGGCCGGTGGCGTCGTAGGCGCACCAGACGAGCACCGTCGGTCCCGCCCCCGAGATCGTCGCGCCGAGCGCACCCAGCGCCGCCGCGTCGCGCACGAGCGCGGCCGACTGCGGGTACAGGTGCGCCCGGTGCGGCTGGTGCAGGCGGTCGTCGAGGCCGCGCGCGATGAGGCCGAGGTCGCCGCGCTCGAGCCCCAGCACGAGCAGCGACGCGCGGCCGACGTTGAAGACGGCGTCGCCCATCGGCACCTCGCTCGGCAGCGCGGCGCGCGCCTGCTTGGTCCGCACGGCCTGGCGCGGGACGACCAGCACCGCCTCCAGCCCGGGCGGCACCGGCAGGCGCTCGACGTGGCCGTCGACGCAGGCGACGAAGCCGCCGTGCAGGGCCGCCGCAACGTTGTCGGGATGGCCCTCGAGCTCGGAGGCGATCCCGAGCACATCCGCGTCGAGCTCGAACATCGAGTCCGCGGCCAGCAGCCCGGCCACGTAGGCCGCCGCGCTCGTCCCGAGGCCGCCGGACAGCGGGACGTCGGAGCGGATGCGGAACTCGAAGTGCGACGGGTCGTGCAGGCGGGCGAAGCCGCGCACGCACAGGTTGCGCCGGTCGCGCGCGATCCGCAGGTCCGTCCGCACCTCCAGGCGCCCCGTCTCGATGACCTCGACGTCGACGTGCAGGCCCAGCGCCGCGGCGAAGACGTCGAAGCCGGGCCCGAGGTTCGCGGAAGTCGCGGGCACCCGCACCACGCGGCGGCGCCTCATGGCGCGAAGACGACGCGCTCGACCGTGTCGATGTCGGGCTCGCACGGGACGACGGCGCCGGCCTGCGCGAGCGCCGTCTGCGGGTCCTTGAGCCCGTGGCCCGTGAGCACGCAGGCCACGCGCGACGCGCCGTCCGGGCCGTACTTGAGCAGCCCGGCGACGCCGGACGCCGACGCCGGCTCGCAGAAGACGCCCTCCGAGGACGCCAGGAACCGGTAGGCGTCCAGGATCTCGGCGTCCGAGACCGCCCGCACCGACCCGCCCGAGGAGGTCATGGCGTCCATCGCCTCCTCCCAGCGCGCGGGGTTGCCGATCCGGATCGCGCTGGCGACCGTCTCCGGATGCTCGACCGGCGCCCCGTGCACGAGCGGCGCGGCGCCCTCGGCCTGGAAGCCGAGCATCCGCGGCCGCACCCGCCCGTCCTCGACGAACCCCTTCCAGTAGGCGGTGATGTTGCCGGCGTTGCCGACGGGGATGCAGAGCGCGTCGAGCTCGCCGAGGTCCTCGACCAGCTCGAAGGCGGCCGTCTTCTGGCCCTCGAGCCGGAACGGGTTGACCGAGTTGACCAGGCCGATCGGGCGCCGCCGCGCCAGCTCGCGGACGATCTCGAGCGCCTGGTCGAAGTTGCCGCGCAGCGCGATCACGCGCGCGCCGTGCATGAGCGCCTGGGCGAGCTTGCCCGTGGCGATCTTGCCCTCCGGGACGATCACCGCGCCGGTGAGGCCGGCGCGCGCGGCATACGCGGCGGCGCTGGCCGCCGTGTTGCCGGTGGAGGCGCAGATGACGGCGTCGGCGCCCTCGCGCACCGCGGCCGACACCGCGCAGGTCATCCCGCGGTCCTTGAACGAGCCGGTCGGGTTGGCGCCCTCGATCTTCAGCCAGACCTCCGCCCCCACGCGCTCGGAGAGGCGCTCGGCCAGCACGAGCGGGGTCGAGCCCTCCCCCAGCGACACGACCGGGTCCTCCGGCGCGAAGGGCAGCCGGTCGCGCCAGCGCTCGATCAGCCCGGTCACGCCGCCACCCGCGCGAAGACGACGTTGTCGTGGAAGGCGCCGCGCTCGAACGTGAAGTCGCGCAGCACGCCCTCGCGCGCGAAGCCCGCGCGCTCGGCGAGCCGCTGCGTCGCCTCGTTGCCGGTGAGCGTCGTGATCTGCATGCGGTGCAGCCCGAGGCGGCCGAACGCCCAGGCGACCGCCAGGCGCACCGCCTCCAGCGCCACGCCGCGGCGGCGCGCTGCGCGCACGACGAAGAACCCGATCTCGGCCCGCCGGTGGCGCCAGTTGAAGGAGTGCAGCATCAGCGAGCCGATCCACGCGTCGCTCGCCGGGTCGGCCAGCGCGAAGTGGATCCGCTCGCCGGCCTCGCGGTTGCGCGGCTCCAGCCGCAGCATGGCGCGGACCTCGGCCGGCCGCGGGCGGTCGTCGTGCCCCAGCGCGGCCGTCAGCGGCGGGTCGTCGAGGAAGGCGCGCACGAAGGCGTCCGCGTCCGCGGGCCCGAGGTCGCGCAGCACCACCCGCTCGCCGACCAGCCGTCCGGGGTCGGGGATCCTCAGACGAACTCCTCCTCGATGACGCGGATGGCGCGCGGCTCGGAGCGCATGAAGTCCAGCCGCCCGATCAGCCGCAGCGCGGCGAACAGGCGCGACTCGAGGATCGGGTGCACGGTCATCGCCAGGCGCGCGTCGTCGCCGAGCCCGTGCTGCACGAGCGTCTTGATCGACGCGCCCTGCAGCCCGAGCACCTCGGCGATCTGCGCCAGCACGCCCGGCCGGTCGGCGACCTCCATGCGGATGTAGAAGGCGGACGTCACGTCCTCGACGATCGGCAGCGAGTGCGTCGTCTCCGGCGTCGACGCCGGCGGGATCATCGCGGAGATGACGTCCCCCAGCACGGCGGTCGCGGTCTGCGGCCCGCCGGCGCCCGGCCCCGACATCGTGATCTCGGTGATGGCGGGCGACTCCACCGTGACGGCGTTGTAGGGGCCGTGCACGGACGCCAGCGGGTGACCGCCGTACAGGAACGCCGGGTGCACGCGCACCGAGAGGCCGCCGTTGACCCGCTCGGCCGTGCCGATCAGCTTGAGCCCGAGGCCGAGGTCGCGCGCGTAGGCGAGGTCGGCCGGCGTGATGTGCTCGATGCCCTCGTAGCGGACCTGGTCGATGTGGACGGGCGTGTCGAACGCCAGCCGCGCGAGGATCGCCATCTTGGCCGCCGCGTCGCGGCCGGTGACGTCGTCGGTCGGGTCGGCCTCGGCGTAGCCCAGCCGCTGCGCGTCGGCCAGCGCCGCCTCGTAGCTCAGCCCGCGGCCGGCCATCTCGGAGAGGATGTAGTTCGTCGTCCCGTTGACGATCCCGTGGATGCGCTCGACGTGCGAGCCCGCCAGCGACTCCTGGATGACGCGGATGACCGGCACGACGCCGGCCACGGCGCCCTCGAAGCGCAGCTGCACGCCGTGCTCGCGCGCGGTCGCCCACAGCTCCTCCCCGTGGTGCGCCAGCAGCTGCTTGTTGGCGGTGACCACGTGGCGGCCCGCGCGCATCGCCTCCAGGACGTAGTCGCGCGCCGGGTCGAGCCCGCCCATGAGCTCGACGATCAGGTCGGAGGCGTCGAGGATCTCGTCGAAGGCGCCCTGCGAACGCGACAGCACGCCGACCACCTGCGGTCGCATGCCGGTGATCGCCTCGATCGCGCCGGCGCGCTGCTCGAGCAGCTCGGCGAAGGCGCCGCCGACCGTCCCGCGGCCGAGGACGCCGATCTTGAACGGCTCAGGAATGGCGTGCCACCAGGTCGTCGTAGGTCTCGCGCCGCACCACGACTTGCGCGTCGCCGCCGGAGACGAAGATCACCGGCGGTCGCGGCAGCCCGTTGTAGTTGTTGGCCATGGAGAAGCCGTACGCGCCCGTGACCGGCGTGACGAGGACGTCGCCGGCATGCGGGTCGCGCAGCGCCGCCGCGCGGATCAGCACGTCACCGGACTCGCAGTGCTTGCCCACCACGCTGTACGGCTGCCCGTCGCCGACGCGGTCGGCGATCTCCGCCTCGTAGACCGCGCCGTAGAGCATCGGGCGCATGTTGTCCGACATGCCGCCGTTCACGGCGACGAACGACAGCCCGGCGTGCTCGGTGCCGCCGATGCGCTTGACGTCCTCGACGCCGTAGAGCGTCACGCCCGCGTTGGCGACCAGCGCGCGGCCCGGCTCGATCACGTAGGTCTTGTCGCGGCCGAGCAGCTCGTGCGCGATCTCGATCAGCGCCGCGACCCACTCGTGCGGGTCGGGCGGGTCGTCGTGGCGCGTGTAGGCCACCGCCATGCCGCCGCCGAGGTTGTACACGGGGAAGTCGCCGAGCCCGGCCAGCGTCCCGAGCGCGGCGCGGAACGGCGAGCGGTCGAAGATCTGCGAGCCCAGGTGCACGTGCAGGCCGGCCACGTCGATGCGCTCCCAGTCGCGGTGCGCGATGGCCGCCGCGGTGGGCGGCGGGTAGCCGAACTTCGACTCCGCGTGCCCGGTCATGATCGCCTCGTGCGTGTCCGTGTGCACGCCGGGCGTGACGCGCACGAGCGCGCGCTGGCGCCGTCCCGGCGGCACGATCCGCTCCAGCCGGTCGGGATCCGGCCCGTCGAGCACGACGTGCCCGACGCCGGCGTCGACGGCCATCTGCAGCTCCGCCTCGGACTTCGCGTTGCCGTGCAGGTAGACGCGCTCCGGGTCGAAGCCCGCCCGCAGCGCGAGGTGCAGCTCCCCGCCCGAGGCGCAGTCCACCGCCAGCCCCTCCTCGGCGAACACGCGCAGCACCGCCGTGACCGGGCAGGCCTTGGAGGCGAAGACGACGTCTCCGGCGCCGGGGTGGGCGGCGGCCAGCGCGGCCTTGAACTCGCGCGCGCGGGCCCGCAGGTCGTCCTCGGCGTACACGTACGCCGGCGTGCCGAACTCGCGCGCCAGCTCGGCGGCGTCGCAGCCGCCGATCGTCAGGCGCCCGTCCTCGACCGCCGAATGCTGCGGATACACGCTACGGGCCGTCATGATGCGGCGGCGGATCATGCCACGCCGACGCCTGCCCACGCCCGTGCCGCCGACGGAGGTCGGCATGCGCGACGGGCTCGCCTACACGCTCTGGCTTCCGGAGAAGCCGCCGGCGGGCGGCGTGCTGGTCCTGCACGGGGCGGGCTCGTGCAAGGAGAACCACCACGACATGGCGCGCGCCGCGCGCACGGCGGGCTTCGCGGCCCTGTGCTTCGACATGCGCGGCCACGGCGAGACGGGCGGCCGGCTCGACGCCCGCGCCGTCGACGACGTCGTGGCGATGGCCGAGCTGCTCCCGCGGCCGCTGGCGCTGCGCGGGTCGAGCATGGGCGGCTTCCTGGCCATCGCCGCCGCGGGCGCGGCGGGCGCGGCGGCCGTCGTCGCGGTCTGCCCGGCCGGCGCGCCGCTGCTGCGCACGGGGATCGCGACCGGAAGGCTGGACTTCCCGGTCGACCGCCCGGCCGTCGAGCGCCTGCTCGACGAGCACGACCTGTTCGCGATCGTCGAGCGCTCGCGCGTCCCGCTGCTGCTGCTGCACGCCCGCGGGGACGACCGGGTGCCGTACGAGCACTCCGTCGAGTTGCACGAGCGCGCCGCGACGCCGCTCAAGCGGCTGATCGTCGTCCCGGGCGGCCACCACGGGTCGGTGCAGCACGACGCCGAGCTGCAGGGGGAGTCGCTGCGGTTCGTCCGGCGGGCGTTCGGGCTACCGGCCTAACCGGCCCAGAAGTCCTGCACGAGCTCGCTGTCGCCCGGGTGGTGCGGGCCGAAGACGATCAGCTCGAGCCCGTCGTCGCCGGCCTCGAAGCCGCGCGCGACCTGCGGCGCCACGCGGATCGCGTCCAGCGGGCCGACGTCGCGCACCTCGTCGTCGAGCTTGACCCGGCCCGAGCCCGTGAGGACGAGGTAGATCTCCTCGGCGTGGGCATGGCGGTGCCCGAACGCCTGCCGCTGGCCCGGATGGATCCGCTGGTAGGCGAGGCCGGTGGCCTCCGACCCGAGCTCGCTGCGCGCGAAGCGGGCTTCCATGATGTGCGAGAAGCCGTGCTTGGCGGCGGCGTCCTCGACCTCGCGCAGGTTCCTGATCGAGTAGCTCATGGCGCGAGCATACGCCCGGCGGCTCAGGCCGGGCGCGCGGGCGGCGTCGCCGACCGCGAGGCCACCAGCCACGCCGCGCCCGCGACCATCATCGCGAGCGAGAACCACTGGGCGCTGGTGAGCCCGAGCGCCACGGCCTCGTTGCGGCGGACGAACTCGACCAGCAGGCGCTCGAGCCCCGCCAGCAGCAGGTACAGGGCGAACAGCCGGCCGGGCGCGAAGCGGTCTCGCCAGTGCCACAGCACGAGGCCGAGCGTGCCCTGCGCGAGCGACTCGTAGATCGGGGTCGGGTGCACCGTCTCATCCGTCGGCACGACCCCGTCGGGGTACGCCATCGCCCACGGGCCGTCCCATGCCTCGCCGTAGTCGCCGTCGCCCGACAGCTGGCAGCCGACGCGGCCGACGGCGTAGCCGAGCGCCAGCGCCGGCGCGGCCAGGTCGAGCAGGCCGAGGCCGAGCATCCCGCGCCGCCGCGCCCACAGCAGCACGGCCGCGGCGCCGCCCAGCAGGCCGCCGTACCAGACCAGGCCGGAGCCGCCGAAGATGCTGCCGAGCGGGTCCGCGCGCGCCTCGTCGAGGTTCTGCACGAGCCACCACAGCCGCGAGCCGACCAGGCCGCCGATGAGCGCGGCGAACACCATCTCGTAGGCCCAGTCCACCGGCTTGCCCAGCTCGCGCAGGCGCCGGCCGACGACCAGGCCGCAGACGACGAAGCTCAGGCCGAACATCAGCCCGAACGTCTTGAGCGGCAGGCCGAGCAGGTCGATCTCGGGCAGCACGCCCGTCAGCCTAGGGCTACAGGTAGCCGGCGGGGTTGACCGGCGAGCCGTTGATGCGCGTCTCGAAGTGCAGGTGCGGCCCGTAGCAGTGCCCCGTGCACCCGACGCTGCCGATGACCTGCCCGCGCGACACGCGCGCGCCCTGCGAGGTGGCGTAGCTGGACAGATGCGCGTAGCAGGTGGACAGCCCGCCGCCGTGGGCGACGCAGACGTAGTTGCCGTAGCCACCCACCACACCGAGCAGCGCGACCGAGCCGGCCGCGGCGGCGCGGATCGGGGTGCCGGTCGGCGCCGCGATGTCCACGCCGGCGTGCAGGCGGCCCCAGCGCGGGCCGAACGGCGAGACGATCGGCCCGTTGACCGGCCAGATCAGCCCGCCGGCACCGGTGCGGACGGGGCCGGCGACGTTCGGGTTGTAGCCGTTGGCGCTCGCCGCGCGCTGGAGCGCCGCGCTGATGCGCGCCTCCTCGCGCTCGAGGCCGGACAGGTCGCCCTCGAGCTCGTGACGGTCCTCGCGCGTGCTGGCCAGCAGCGTCGACTTGCGCGAGCGGGCGGCCGCGTACTGGTCGCGGCGGTCGACGAGCGCCCCCTTGGTGGCCGCGACCTGGTTGCGCCGCGCCTCGATGACGGCGGCGACCCGGCGCGCCTCCCGTTCGAGCTTCACCAGCCGCGCGGCGGTGGCGGTCGCGTCGGCCTTGGCCGCCTTGACGGCGCGGATGATGCGCGCGTCCTGCTCGGAGACGCGCTTGGCGAACTCGGAGCGCTCGAGCAGGTCGGCGAAGCCGTCCGCCTCGAGCACGACGGTGATGACGTCCGGCTTGTCGGCCTTGTAGAGGTCCACCAGGCGCCGCGCGAGGACGACGCGGGAGCGTGCCAGCCGGGCCCGCAGCCGGGCGAGGCGCGCGCGCTCGGCCCGCAGCCGGCTCTGGACGCGGCTCAACCGCGCGCGCTTGGCGTCGAGGTCGGTCTGCAGGCGCGCCTGGCGGGCCTGCAGGGTGCTGATGTCGGCCTGCAGGTCGCCGATCCGGCGGCTCCAGACCGCGATGTCGGACGCCAGCACCCGCTCGCGGCGCTTCTTGCCGGCGATCTGCGAGCGCTTCTCGTCGATCTTGGAGCGGAGGGAGTCGAGGCGGCCACTCTGGCCGTCCGCGAGCATCGGCATGGCCGCGAACAGGACGAGGGGCAGCGTCGCCACCACGATGAGCAGGCGGAGGCGCATGCGGCGCGCCATGCTAGAAGTGCCTGCCGCGACGCTCACCCGGTGCAACCGATCCTGCACCTTGCAGGGGTTTCGCCGATCGCGGCGTGGCGACGGCCGGCCGATCCCGGCGCCCAGGCATTATGCGTCCTTGAGGCGACGGCCTAGACTTACAAAGCGTAAGCAGTGTCCCCCTAGGAGACTCGAACTCGATGCGCAAGCTCAGCTCGTTCGGCCGTGACACGGGCCTGCAGGTCCGGATGGCCACCACCATGCTCCTGCTCGGCGCCGTCTACGTGGCTTTCGTGGGCGCGCTGCTGGCCTCGGGCGTCCAGGCGACGTTCGTGCTCGTCATCGCCGGCGGTCTCGCGCTGCTGCAGCTGTTCGCTTCGGACAAGATGGCGCTCGCCGCCATGGGCGCGCGCGAGGTCTCCCCCGCCGAGGCGCCCGAGTTCCACGCCATGATCGACCGGCTGTGCGTGCAGGCCGACCTGCCCAAGCCGCGCGTCGCGATCGTCCGGACGCGGATGCCCAACGCGTTCGCGCTCGGCCGCTCGCCCAAGAACGCGACGGTCTGCGCCACCACCGGGATCATGGAGCTGCTCTCGCCCGCCGAGCTCGAGGGCGTCATGGCTCACGAGCTCGCGCACGTCGCCAACCGCGACGTGATGATCATGACGCTGGCGTCGTTCTTCGCGACGATCGCGGCGTACATCGTCCAGTTCGGCATGTTCTTCGGCGGCGGCCACGGCGACGACGACGAGGGCCCCAGCTTCCTCGCGATCTTCCTGATCTCCATCGTCGTCTACATGGTGTCGTTCCTGCTGATGCAGGCGCTGTCGCGCTACCGCGAGTTCGCGGCCGACCGCGGCGCCGCGATCATCACCGGGCGCCCGAGCGCGCTCGCCTCGGCCCTGATGAAGATCTCCAGCGGCATGCACCGCATCCCGCAGCAGGACATGCGCGCCAACCAGCAGCTCGCGGCCTTCTACATCTTCCCGCCGGGCGCGCGGTCGGCGGTCGGCGGCCTGTTCGCGACCCACCCGCCGATGGAGAAGCGGATCGAGGCCCTGCAGCGGCTCGAGACCCAGCTGCAGTCCGGCGTCTAACCTCCCGCCCGTGGGGTTCCTCGACGCACTGCGCGGCAAGAAGACGCTGCGCCAGCCGACGGCCGACCGGCTGTTCGCGATGAGCACGGCCCACGTCACGCTCGCGACGGACGTGGGCCTGCGGAGCGTCGGCAAGGCCGCGATCGTCTTCCAGGCGCTCGGCACCGCCGACTTCGACGCGATCGTCGCCGACATGGAGGAGGTCCTCGGCGCCACCGGCGACGAGACCGGCACCACGATCGAGCGCCGGGACGACTCGTTCGGCTACCGCTGGATGGTGCTGGGCGACGACGACTTCGAGGACCTGGTGGTCGGCCTCAACGCGGTGGGCGAGGCGCTCAAGGCCGGCGGCTACGGCGACCGCATCCTGTGCGCCCTGTTCCCGTTCGAGGACGGCCAGGGGCGCCGGGTCTACTGGATCTACAACGTGAAGCGGGCGACCTTCTACCCGTTCGTGCCGGCGGCCGGAGCGCAGGCGCGCGACAACGAGCGCGAGCTGCGGCTGAAGGCGCAGATGGAGCGCGAGCTGCCGATCGAGCAGGACCTGGGCCGCTGGTTCCCGCTCTGGGACGTGCCGGTCTAGGGTCGTCCGCTCTCGCCGTACCGGGGCTCCGACCGCGGGGGCCGTGCGACGATGAGCGCCGAATGCTCCGACGGATCCTGATCGTCGCCGCGCTCGCGCTCGCCGCCACCGCCGCGCCCGCCCCGGCCGCCGAGGTGGCGCGCCACGGCGGCGTCGTGCTGAGGGCGGCGGACGAGCGCGACGGCTCGTTCTGCCTGTCGCTGACCGGAGACGAGGGCGGCGGCTCGAGCGGCTGCGGACCCGCACCGGTCCGGCCGTACCGGACGATGGTCGTCAGCGACGTCGAGGACGAGCGGGTCCTCATCGGCGGCGCGGGGCCCGCCGCTGCCGCGCGAGTCGAGGCGGAGCTGGCGGACGGCCGGCGGGTGGACCGCCCGACGCTCGCGGGCGAGCGTTACCGCGGGCGCGTGGCTGGCCGGGTCCGGTTCTTCCTGCTGGAGGTGCCGGCGACCGACCGCGGCCAGGAGGACGGCGGCGGCGTCGTGCTCCTGCGGCTCTACGACGCCGCCGGGACGCTGCTCGGAGCCGTCGAGCCGTCGCACGGCAGGGAGCGCGTGTCGCAGCGGACGCGCCTCCTGACCCAGCGCCGCCGCGGCGCCTCGATCGTGGTCGACGCCGTGACCGGCCCCACGTTCGCGCCGACGCCGCTGATGCTGGACCGCTTCGAGGAGCAGGTGTGCCTGGTCGTGCGCTCGCGCCAGGGGTCGTCGGGCGGCCGCACCGGCACGTGCCGGGATCCCGCGCCGTACCGGCCGGTCCTCGCGCTGTCCGTGGAGAGCGGGTGCGGGCGGCTGCGGGCGGTCGTACACGGGTTCGTGGGCGACCGCGTGACCGCCGTGCGGCTGCGGCTGGGCAGCGGGCGCGCGCTCGAGATCCCCAGCGCCACCCTCCCGCCGGCGCACGGAGCCCATCGCTACGTCGCCGCGCTGCTGCCGCGCGGCGAGGCGGTCCGGCACGTCACCGCCGTCGGCGCACGCGGGCGCCAGGATCTCCACGTGCCGCCGAGCGGCCTGCGCTGCGTCGAGACGTCCGGCGGCCTGATCGGGATCGGCGAGCCGGACCCCACCCGCGGCGAGCCGCGGCCGCCGGCGCCGCACCGGCAGGTCGCCGCCGAGGCCGAGGGGCACCGCCTCGTGGTCGGGGACACCGAGGCCGACCGCCTCTGCTGGAACGTCGACGAGCTGCGGGCCGACGCCGCGGACTGCCGGCTGCCCGACCTCGACCCGGGCCGGGCGGTGCCCGAGCACCGCCGCGGGATGCTGGCGGCCGTCCTGCCGGCCGAGGTCGCGCGCGTGCGCCTGCCGGACGGGCGCGAGGTCGCCACCGTCGCCGGCGACGGCTACACGGGCCGTTACGCCGGGCACGTCCGCTTCCTGCTGGCGCCGCTGCGCGCCGGCGCGTCCGGCCGCGTGCGCTACCTGGGCCCGGGCGGCGAGATCCTCGGCAGCGCCTGGCTCGGCAGGGAGCTCCCGCCGACGGCGGGGCCGGTCACGATCGCCCGCGGCCGCGGCTGGCGCCTGCGGGCCGCGCGGTACGACCGCTTCACCTGCGTGGGCCTCGCCGTCCGCGGCGACGCGTCGATCTGCGAGGCCGGGGCCCACGGCCACCTCGGCGCGTTCGCCCTCGCCACGTGCGCGCCGCGCCGGGTGCTGCTCTACGGCGTGCTGCCGCCGGGACGGCGCCGGATCGCCGCGGTGCTCGCCGGCGGCCGCCGCCTGCCGGCGCGGGTCGTCACCCTCCCGCGCCGGATCGGCGGCGGGCGGGCGTACGTGCTCGTCCTGCCCCGCAACGCCCGCGTCACGGCGCTGGCCGCCGGGCGGCGGAGAATCGCCTTCGACGTCCTCCCCGCCGCCCGGCAGTGCGGCTACTGGCTCGCGGAGCCGTTCCTGACCGGCGGCGCGATCCGCGTCGTCCGCTGAGCGTCAGTCCGGGATCAGCCCCTCGCCGGTGAACCCGGTCGAGGCCTCCTCGAACGTGACGTCCGGCGGAGGCAGGATGACGTCCGACGTCTCGAGCGAGTCGTCGTCGAGCAGCTCGCCCTTCTCGCGCACGAGGCGCAGCATCTGCTCGAAGAGCTCCTGGAAGCGCGCCGCGTCGCCCTCCTCGACCGCCGCGACGGCCTGGTTGTCGAGCTCGTTGAGCTGGTCGACCGTCGCCTCGGAGACGACGTACTGGTTCTCCGTCGAGATCCGGACGATCACGCCGAGCCCTCCTGCTTGGTGCCCTGCTCGAGCGCCGGCGCGTCGGTTGACGACCCGGGGCCGAGCTCGGCCTTGAGCTTCGCGAGCTCGTCGTCGACCTGGCTGCCCTGGGTGAGCTCGTGGAGCTGGCGGTCGATGTCGTCCTGCCCGGCGGTCAGCGTCAGGTTGTCGTCGAAGACGCCCGAGGCCTCGAGCTCCTCCATGGCGTTGGCGCGGGCGCGCATGCCCTCGGTCTTCTCCTGCGCCCGCTGCATCGCGAGGCCGACGTCCGCCATCTCCTCGCCGACGCCGGTGGCCGCCTCGGAGATCCGCACCTGGGCCTCGGCGGCGGAGTACTGCGCCTTGATGACCTCCTTCTTGGTGCGGAACTGCTCGAGCTTGGAGCGCAGGCGCTGCTCCTTGTCGATCAGCTGCTGCTGCTGGCCCTCGAGCTCGGTCACCTGCTGGTCGAGCGACTGCAGCTCGGTCTGGGCGAACTGCTTGCGCTCGAGCGCGGTGCGCGCGAGGTCCTCCTTGCCCGCCGCCAGCGCCTGGCGCGCCTGCGTGTCGAGCTTGACGACCTGCTGCTCGAGCTTGGAGGCCTGAAGCTGGAGCCGCTTCTTGGCCGTGACGACGTCGGCGATGCCCTTCTTGACGTCCTGCAGCAGCTCCATCTGGCGCTGGTAGGAGTACTCGAGCGTCTCGCCCGGGTCTTCGGCCCGGTCGAGCAGCTTCGAGATCTTGGCCTTGATGACCGTGGACATGCGTCCTCCGAGGCCCGGCACGGCTTCCTCCCTGCGTCGTCGTCGGTCGTGTCGTGTCAGCCTACCCGGGATGGAGCCCAAGCCCGCCTCGGCCTCGCACTCGGTGCTCGTGCACTGGATGGGGATCTCGGACACCAACTCCGCCGGCAACGTCCACGGCGGGACCGTCCTCAAGCTCGCCGACGAGGTGGCGGGCCTGGCCGCCATCCGCCACTCGCGCTGCCGGGTCGTCACCGCCGGCGTGGACCGCGTGACGTTCCTCGTGCCGATCCAGATGGGCGACCTCGTGACCTTCTCGGCCTCCGTGAACGCCGTCTGGCGGACGTCGATGGAGGTCGGCGTGCGGGTGACCGCCGAGCGCCCGTCGGAGGGCGTCGCCCGGCACACGAACACGGCCTACTTCACGATGGTCGCGCTCGACGAGGCCGGCCGGCCGGCGCAGGTGCCGCCGCTGCTGGCCGAGTCCGACACCGAGCGCCGCCGCGAGCGCGAGGCGCAGGTGCGCCGGCGCAACCGCCTCGCCGAACGTGAGGACATCGTGCGCCAGCGCGACGCGGGCTGAGCCGCGCCGCCGAGGCGCGAAGACCTAGAGCCCGGCGGGATGGCGCAGCTTGAAGCCGCGCATCTTGCGCTGCCCGGTGCGCCAGCGCGGGCCCTTGCCGCTGTTGACGCGCTCGCCGGCGGCGCTCGTGTCGAGGCGCAGCCCGGCGATCACGACGTAGGCGTGCCCCGGGTTGGTGTAGACGGTGATCCAGCGGCCCGGGCCGCGCTCGCCCCAGCGCATGAAGCTCGAGGAGTCCAGCGGGCGCCGGAGCAGCCCGCCGCCGTGCAGGGCGTAGCTGATCGTGCCGGAGCAGTCGTAGCCCGTGTCCTTGAAGCGGGCGTGGCCGCCGCCGTAGCGGTAGGGCTTGCCGACGATCTGGTTGGCGGCGAAGACCGCCTCCTGGACGGGCTCGGGAGCGGCGGCCGGGGCCGCGGCGAAGCCGTTGTCCATCAGGACGGCCTTCGAACCGGGCGCGTACACGCGCGGCGGCGCGCTCGGGTCGTGGCCGTACGCGGTGCCGCCGGTGGACGCGCCGCCCGACGGCTCAGAGCCGCCGGACTGGTCCTGCGCATGCGCCGCCCCAGGGACGGCGACCGACAGCATCAGCGTTGTTAGAAGCAGGGTGAATCCCCGCACGTCGTCGAAACCTCTCTCGTCGGCCTGCGGGGTTAGCTGACGGGCTGCCGCTGAAAGAGCCTGCGGCTCACGGCGCTCCGGCCGTGATTAGCCCCAACTGATTGGGTCCCCCGTTCCCCAGCTCCCGACTGGGGATTCGGCGTCTTGTGAAGCGCGCAGCAAGCTAGCAGGCCGCCACGCGGTTATGCAAACACGTTCCTGTTTCGGCACGGACGCCCATGACCCTTTAGCCCGCGCCGCTAGGGTCGGCGGCGAATGCCGCGCCGCGCCGTCGCCCTCCTGAGCCTCGCCGCCGCCGTGGGTGCCGCCGGCTGCGGCCCGAAGCCGGCCGACCCGGCGCCCGAGGTCTCGACGAAGCAGCCGCCCGTGCTCAGCCGCCCGGCGGAAGCGCCCGACGCGGCCCAGGCGCTGGGCTTCCCGGCCTTCGCGACGAAGAACACCACCCGCGTGGGCGGCGCGGATCCGATCGCCGACGCGGCCGGCGTGGCGCTGGCGAACTTCCCGTCGCGCACGCGCGAGACGCGGCCGGCCGTGGTCGCGCTGGCCGACGCCGAGGACTGGCGCGCCGCGATCTCGGCCGCCCAGCTCGCCGGCCCGCCGCTGCACGCGCCGATCCTGCTGTCCGACGGCGACGAGCTGCCGCCGGCGGCGCAGGAGGCGCTCGACGCCCTGCGGCCGGCGGGCGCCGAGCGGGCCGGCGACGCCCAGGTCATCCGCGTCGGCGCCGGCACGGCCGCGCCCGAGTCGCTCAAGAGCACCGACCTGACCGGCAAGGACGCCGCCGCCCTCGCCGCCGCGGTCGACCGCCTGCAGACGGCCGCCGCCGGCAAGCCGTCCGGCGCCGTCATGGTCGCGTCGTCCGACGCGCCCGGCTACGCCATGCCCGCCGCCGGCTACGCGGCGAAGGCCGGAGTCCCCGTGCTGTGGACGTCGCGCGACGCGCTGCCGGCGGCGACGCGCTCGGCGATCCGCGCGCACCGCAAGCCCGACATCTTCGTGCTCGGCCCGAAGTCGGTCGTCTCGGACGAGGTGCTCGAGCAGCTCGAGCCGCTCGGCGACGTGCGGCGCATCGACGCCCCCGACCCGGTCCGCCACGCCGTCGCGTTCGCGCGCTTCTCCGCCGGCGGCTTCGGCTGGAACGTCGTCGACCCGGGCCACGGCCTCGTGTTCGCCTCCTCGGAGCGGCCGGCCGACGCCGCCGCGGCGGCGCCGCTGTCGGCAGCCGGGAAGTACGGGCCGCTGCTGCTGGTCCCCGACGCCGACACCCTGCCGCAGCCGGTCGAGTCCTACCTGCTCGACATCCAGCCCGGCTACGACCGCGACCCGGTCCGCGGGGTCTACAACCACGGCTGGATCCTGGGCGACGAGGACGCGATCTCCGTCGAGGTCCAGGCGCGCCTGGACACGCTGCTCGAGATCCAGCCCGTCGACCGGCCGCGCTGACTAAGCTCCCGCCCGTGGCCGAGGCCGAGCAGCCGCACCGACTGGAGCCGACGCACCGCGTGAGCGTCGACGACGTGCGCCAGCTCATGGGCGCGTCGACGCCGCACTTCGCGCTGCACCTGCGCAACCGGATCGCGAAGCTGATCCGGGGCCTGCCGGAGGGCGACCCGGCGCGGGCGCTGGGCGAGCAGGAGATCGCGCGCCTCGAGCGGATCGCCTTCACCGGCGAGGTCCGCGGGGAGCAGGGTCAGGACGGCGAGCGGCCGCTGCGCACGCTCGACCCGTCCGCGGACGTCCGCCGGGTCCCGGGGGCCCGTCACCCGCTGAAGTGACGCTGCCGGGCGGCCTGGAGCGCTCACTCGCGCTGCTGGACCCGTCCCGACGGCCGCCGGCCGCGCCCGTCGCGGACGGCCTCCTGGACCTGCTGGGCGCCGAGCAGGTGGCGCGCACCGGCGTCGGGCAGGGCTTCATGTTCACGCGCGCCGTCCCGGCCGTCTACGAGCGCTGGTGGCGCCCGGCGCTCGGGCGCGTCGCGAAGGGGCCCCTGGGGCCCGGGATGGGCGACGAGCGGCGGATCGCGCGGCTGCTGCTCGGGCTCGGGCCCGGCGACGGCGTGCTCGACGTGGCCTGCGGGCCCGGCAACTTCACCCGCGACTTCGCGCGCATCGTCGGCGGCACGGGGCTCGTGGTCGGCGTCGACGCGTCGCGCACGATGCTCGCGCGGGCGGTGCGCGACAGCCCCGAGGCCACCGCGCCGGACGGCAACGTCGCCTACGTCCGGGCCGACGCGACGGCGCTGCCGTTCCGCGACGCCAGCTTCGACGCCGTCTGCTGCTTCGCCGCGCTGCACATGATGGACCGCCCGTTCGACGCGCTCGACGAGATGGCGCGCGTGCTGACGCCCGGCGGGCGGATCGCGATCCTGACCTCCTGCCGCACGCGGACGGCGCCGGCGCGCGCGTGGGACGCAGCGCTCGGCTCGCTGACCGGGATGCGGATGTTCGAGCGCGACGAGATCACGAGCGCCCTGACCGCGCGCGGGTTCACGCCGGTCCGCCGGCGGGTGGCCGGGCTCGCGCAGTTCATCGGGGCTCGCAAGGCGGCCTGACGGCCGCCCCGCGTCCCGATCCGGCGTCGCTAGGAGCCGAGCCGCTTGGCCAGCAGCTCCTTGCCCTGCTCGCCGCCGCGGCGGCTCGCGTCCTGCGCGCGCCGGAACAGCCCGGCCAGCTCGTCGTCGCCGTCGCGCTCGGCGTCCTGGATGTACTGCTCGAGCCGCAGCGCGTTGTTCAGGCACTGCTCCGTGTACCACAGGAGGTTGTAGTTCTTGTCCTTCGTGCCGGTGATCTGGCCGGTCTCCTCGCTACCCATGGGGCCTCCCTCGGTCGTTGACGCCCCCACGCCTACCCGTCAGGGCGCGCGCGCACTCAGCCGCGGGGGCGGCGGCCGGCGAGGCTCTCGCGGAAGGACCGGCGCCCCGGTCGGCGCGGCTGCGCGCGCGGCGGCCCCCACGCGCGGTGCGGCGGCCCGTCGTGACCGGCCGCGGCGAGCATCTCCGCCAGCAGCAGGAAGACGACGCACTGGCGGGCCAGCTCCGCGTGCGCGCCGCCGGCGCGCTGGGCGCGCAGGGCGAGGGTCAGCAGGGCGCGGCGGCCGTCGGGCACGTCGCGCCAGAGGATGGCAGGCGCGTCGGGCGGCTGGAGTACCGTGCCGCCTCGTGCGCGCCGGCATCTTCGTCGCCTACTGGCCCTGGTTCACGCCCGACGAGCAGGTCGAGCTCGCCGTGCTGGCCGACGAGCTGGGGCTGGACTCGGTGTGGGTGGCCGAGGCGTGGGGGCAGGACGCCGTGTCGCTGCTGGGGTTCCTGGCCGCGCGCACGGAGCGCGTGGCGCTCGGCTCCGGGCTGTTCCAGATCCCGGCGCGCCAGCCGGCGGCGACGGCCATGGCGGCCGCGTCGCTGGACGTCCTGAGCGGCGGGCGGTTCCGGCTCGGGCTCGGAGTGTCGGGGCCGCAGGTGTCAGAGGGCTGGTACGGCGTCCCGTTCGCGCGGCCGGTCTCGCGGACGCGCGAGTACGTGGAGGTCGTCCGCCGCGCACTCGCCCGCGAGGCGCCGCTGGAGTTCGCCGGGCGCGAGTACCGGCTGCCGCTCGAGGGCGGCACCGGCCTCGGCAAGCCGCTCAAGCTGCTGGCGCGGCCCGTGCAGGAGCGGATCCCGATCTACCTGGGCGCCGTCGGCCCGAAGGCGGTGCAGCAGGTCGGCGAGATCGCCGACGGCTGGCTTCCGTTCATGGTCGACCCGGCGCAGTTCGACGTCCTGCTCGAGCCGCTGCAGCGCGGGCTCGAGCGCGCCGGCCGGACGCTCGACGACCTAGACATCGCCGCGGCGGTGCCGGTCGGCCTCGCCGCCGACGTGCGCGAGGCGCGCGACGCAGTGCGGCCGTGGCTGGCCTTCTACGTCGGGGCGATGGGCGCCAGGGACAAGAACTTCTACGTCGAGCTGGCCGAACGCGCCGGCCACGGCGGCGCGGCGCGCGCCGTGCAGGAGCGCTGGCTGGCGGGCGACCGCCTCGGCGCCGCGGGCGCGCTGAGCGACGAGCTGATCGACGCGATGGCGCTGGCGACGACGCCGGCAGGGCTCGACGACCGGCTGGCGGCCTACGAGGCGGCCGGCGTCGACACGCTCGTCGCCGTCCCGTGCGGCCCGGACCGGACCGGGATCGTGCGCGCGCTGGCGGCGGCGACGGCGGGCGCCCGTGTCTGACGCCGCCGCCGTCCCGCCCGGCGGGATCCCGGGCTCGCGGGCCAGCGGGCCGTTCCCGGTCGGCCACTACGCGGCGGCCCTGCGCGACCGGCTGCGGGCGTTCGCGCGCGTGCAGGTGTTCGGCGAGGTCGTCGGCTTCAAGGCCGGCCGCGCGAAGGTCTACTTCGAGCTGCGCGACGCGACGGGCGCGCTGCCCTGCTCGATGTGGAGCCGCGACTGGGACGCCCTCGGCCTGCGGGCGCTCGAGGACGGCGTGCAGGTCGTGGCGGCCGGCGGCTGCGACTACTACCCCGGCTCGCGGACCTCCTCCCCCGGCTTCTCGTTCTCGGTCGACGACCTGCGCATCGCCGGCGAGGGCGACCTGCTCGCCCAGCTCGCCCAGCTGCGCCGGCGGCTCGAGGCGGAGGGGCGGTTCGAGCCGCAGAAGCGGCTGCCGCGCCCGGCGCTGCCGCGGACCATCGGCGTCGTCACCGGCGAGGGCGGCAAGGCGCGCGACGACGTGCTCGCGGGCCTGCGCCGCCGCGGCTGGGCGGGCCGCGTCGTCTGGGCGTTCGCGCCGGTGCAGGACCGCCACGCCGCGCCGGCCATCACCCGCGCGCTGCAGGACCTGGCGGCCTGCCCCGAGGTGGACGTGATCGTCGTCGCGCGCGGCGGCGGGTCGCTGATGGACCTGTTCGCGTTCTGCGACGAGACGCTGTGCCGGACCGTCTCGCTGCTCCGCGTGCCCGTGATCGCGTCGGTCGGCCACCACACCGACCGGACGCTGATCGACGACGTCGCCGCCGTCGCCTGCTCGACGCCGACGCACGCCGCCGAGGCGGCGGTGCCCGTGCACTGCGCGGAGGCGCGCGAGCGCCTGCACGGGCTCGGCGCGCGCCTGGAGGCACAGGGGCGCCGGGCGGTCCTGACCCGCGCGCGGGCGCTCGCGGCCATGTCGCGAGCACCCGCCGCCCACGTCGAGCGCCACCGGACGCGCCTGCACCAGCAGCTGCGCGAGCTGCGCGCCAGCGCCCGCCGCGGCGTGGCCGCCGGCGAGCGCGATGCCGCGGCACGGGCGGGGGCGCTCGCGCGCAAGGCCGACGCCACCGCTACCGCCGTCGCCCGCCGCACCGACCTCGAGCGCCTCACGCTCGCCCTGGCGGCGCACGAGCCCGAGCGGACGCTCGAGCGCGGCTACGCCCTCGTCGAGGGTCCGGACGGCGAGCCGGTCACCTCCGCCGCCGCGGCCCGTAGCCTTGAACGCATGACGGTCCGGATGCACGACGGCGCCCTGCCCGTGCGCCCCGAGGAGCCCACGTGAGCGAGTCGCTGCTCCCGCCCGAGCCGGCGGGTTCCGAGCCCGTGGCGGAGGCGCGCACCTACGAGGCCGCCTGCGCGCGAATCGAGACGATCATCCGCCGGCTGGACTCCGGAGAGGCCGGCCTGCGCGAGACCCTCGACCTCTGCCGCGAGGGGCGCGAGCTGGTCGAGTTCTGCGCCTCCGAGCTCGAGGCCGTCGGCCAGGGGCTCGAGGAGCTGCGGCTCGACGAGCTCGTGGCGCGGCTCGAGGCCGGCCGGGCGTCGGCGTAGGGCGCAGCGCCGCGGTCCGCGCGGAGGGGCGGGTTCGGGCGCGGCACCACCCTCACCGGCCGCCGGTCGTTCGCGCCGTGGCGAACGTGCCGCGGTCGACGCGGGCGCGTGATGGCGCCTTAGTTACGCATACCGTGCATCAAGCGCCATCACGCGCCGGGCCGGGGCCCGCTCACGCGGCCGCGGCGCCGTCGCCCGAGCTACTTCTTCCCGGCGTCGTCGTCGCTCGACGACTCGGTCTCGAACAGCTTCGAGAGCTGGTCGAGGCCGCGGATCTTCGACCCGCTGTAGGTGCCGGAGACGGCTTCCGGGCGCGGGGCGTTCTCCTCGCGCGCGCGCCGGCGGCGCTCGTCGCGGCTGCGGTCGGACTCCTCGCGCTGCCGGCGGCGGGCGTTGCGCGCCTCGCGCTCGAGCAGATCGCGCTTGGGCAGGATGACCTCGGCGGCGATCTCGACGTCGAGCGACGCGATGACCTCGGCGGCCAGCGCCTGGCCGAGCGCCTCGGAGACGGCCTCGTCGGAGTCGGGCCGGCGGCGGGCGCGGCGGGCGGTGTGGACCGCGCGCGCGAGCGACTTGCCGGCGAAGGCGGACACCGGGCGGCGGGCGCCCTTGCGGTACTCGCGGACGCCTTCGACCGTCTCGTCGCGGACCTCGTTGGGCAGCAGCCGGAAGAGCTCCTTGAGCTCCTCGACCTGCGCGCCGGCGGCGACGACGGTCGCGGCGGCGCGCAGCTCGGGCCACGGGAGCGGCTCGCGCTGGCGCGGCGCGCGCGGCCGCGGCGGCTGCTGCGCGCGGGGCTGGGCGGGCGGCACGGGAGCGTCGGGCGCCGCGGGCGGCTGCTCGGTCTCGCCCTCCGGCGCGGCCGCGGTCTCCGGCGCCGCTTCTGCCGGCGGCGTGGCGGCGGTCTCGGGCGGGGCCGGCTGCGGGTCGGGCACGGCCTCCGGCTCGGACGCGGGGCCCGCCGGCGCGTCGGCGGGGGCCGGAGCGGGCGCCTCAGCAGCGGCCTCGCCCGGAGCGGGCGCCTCAGCCGCAGCCACAGCCTCGGCCGGAGCGGGCGCCTCAGCCGCAACCGCGGCCTCGCCCGGAGCGGGCGCCTCAGCCGCCGCGGGCGCCTCGGCGGCCGCCTCCGGCTCGACGGCCTGCGGCTTCTCCTCGCCCGGCGTCTCGCCCGGCGCGACCTCGGGCGCCGCGGGCGCGGCGGCCTCGGGCGCCTCGGCGGCGACGTCGGGCTCGACGACCTGCGGCTTCTCCTCGGCGGGCGGGGTGCCGTTGGGCGCGCCCTCCGCCGCGGCGGCCTGCGTATCCGCCGCGTCGGCGGCCGGGTCGGTCGTCTGTTCGGTGGTCACGTCGTCGCCCACGAGGGTTCTTAGTCTGCCCGACTGGCGCGCTCGTCACCCTCCTCGTCGCCCGAACCCGCCGGGCGGCCGAACGGAGCGGCCTGACGAACGGCCCGAGTGCAGGCTAGGGCGTTGGGGCGGCGCTTGCGGGTAGATGGGCCGCATGCTCGTCCACGACCAGGGCGCGGGCGGCGTCGTCTGCATCGGGCAGGCGTCGCACGCCTGGGTCTCCGGCCAGCTGGCCCGCCGCTGGGGCAACGAGGCGTTCGCCCCGCCGGACCCGTTCGAGGAGGTCTGCCTCGGGGCCGAGCAGCACGACGTCGGCATGGCCGAGTGGGATCTCACGCCCGATCTGGACCGCGACACGGGCGGCCCGTTGTCCTTCATGGACATGCCGCTCGGCCTGCACCTGCGGCTCTGGAGCGCGGCGCCGCGCAAGGTGCTGACCCAGTCCCCGTACGCCGCGCTGCTGGTGTCGATGCACGGGCACGCGCTCTACGCGCGGCGCGACACGCTCGAGCCCGACGCCGGGGACTCCGAGGCGGTCGGGCGGTTCGTCGCCGAACAGGAGGCCTTCCAGCGCGACCTCCTCGCCAACCTGGGCGAGGACCCGGAGCGCGCGCGGCGCAACCAGGTCCTCGTGTGGGCACTGGACTTCCTCAGCCTCGCCCCGATCATGGGCTGGGTGCCCGACACGCTGGAGGCGCCGACGCGCCCCGGGCAGCCGCACGCCGAGCTGCGGGTCGAGGCGGCCGCCGACCTGCGCCTGACCGTGGATCCGTGGCCGTTCGACCGCGACGAGCTGACGATCCGCTACGCCGGCCGCCGCCTGGACCGCCCGTACGAGACGGCGGAGGAGATGCACGCGGCGCTGGCCGCCGCGCCCTGGGTCGCCGTCGAGGCGACCTGGGCGCGGCGGTGACGCCAGGCCTCAGACGCGCTGGATGATCGTGCCGGTGCCGAGGCCGCCGCCGCAGCACATCGTCACCAGCCCGGTCTCCTTGTCGGAGCGCTCGAGCTCGTGCAGCAGCGTCGTGATGAGGCGCGCGCCGGTCGAGCCGAGCGGGTGGCCGAGGGCCATCGCGCCGCCGTTGACGTTGACGCGGTCCATGTCGGGCGCAAGCTCGCGCTGCCAGGCGGCGACGACCGATGCGAACGCCTCGTTGATCTCGACGAGGTCGATGTCGCCGATCGTCATCCCGTTGCGCTCGAGCAGCTTGCGCGTCGCCGGGATCGGCCCGGTCAGCATCGTCACGGGATCGACGCCGACGGTCGTCTGGTCGACGATCCGCGCCCGTGCGGTGAGCCCCAGAGCGTCGGCCTTCTCGCGCGACATGAGCAGCAGCGCGGCCGCGCCATCGGAGATCTGCGACGACGTCGCCGCGGTGATCCGCCCGTCGGGCTTGAACGCCGGCTTGAGCTGGGCGAGCGTCTCGAGGTTCGTGTCGGGACGGATGCCCTGGTCGACGTAGCGCGTGTCGCCGTTGGTCTGGAAGGGGACGATCTCCCGCTCGAAGCGGCCCTCCTCCGTCGCCTGATGGGCGAGGCGGTGCGACCGTACGGCGAGCTCGTCGAGCTCGGAGCGCGGGATCTCCCACTGCTCGGCGATCAGCTCGGCGCTCAGGCCCTGCGGGATGAGGTCGTAGCGCTCGGTGAGCGCCGGCGGCCACGGCGTGCCGACCCGCTCGGCGAACGACAGGCCGATGCCCATCGGGATGCGGCCGAGGTGCTCGACACCTGAGCCGATCACGACGTCGTGGATGCCCGCGGCGATCAGCGCCGCGCCGAAGTTCACGGCCTGCTGGGCCGAGCCGCACTGGCGGTCGACGGTCGTCGCCGCCGTCTCGATCGGCAGCCCCGCCTGCAGCCACGCATTGCGCGCGACGTTCCAGGACTGCTCGCCGATCTGCTGGACGCAGCCGGCGACGACGTCCTCGACCTCGGCCGGGTCGATCCCGGCGCGCGCGATGACCTCGGTGAAGCAGGTCCCCAGCAGCTCGTTGGGGTGCGTGTCCTTGTAGTAGCCCTTCTCGGGGTGCCCGCGCCCGATCGGCGTGCGGACGGCTTCGACGATGACGACCTCGCGGCCCTGTTGTGCGCTCATGCCAAAAGGCTAAGGTACGCGACTGACTGGCGAGTCAAACGTGCAGAGCGCGAGGGGGAATCGGTGGGGGAGAAGCTGGGAATCGCTGGCAGCGGTGCGATCGCGACGGGGCTGGCGGCCTGCGCAACGAAGAGCGCGGGCCATCTGCTGTGGGCGCGGTCGGACGCCTCGGCGGCACGCGCGACGAAGGCGATCGCGAAGGCCTGCGACAAGCTCGGCGAGGGCTATGACCCGGCCAACGTCACGGTGACGACGGACTTCGACGCGCTGGCCGACGCGACGTTCCTCGTCGAGGCGATCTCCGAGGACACCGCGCTGAAGAGCGAGCTGCTGGGCCGCCTCGGCGCGCTGGCCGCGCCCGACGCGGTGCTCAGCACGACGACCTCGTCGCTGTCGGTCTCCGAGCTGGCCGCGGCCTCCGGCCATCCCGACCGGTTCGTCGGGTTGCACGTCTTCAACCCGGTGCCGCGCATGAAGCTCGTCGAGCTCGCCTATCCCGACGCGGCGTCCAATGCGACGCGCGCGCGCGCGGTGGGGCTGTGCGACGAGCTCGGCAAGGAGGCCGTCGAGGTGCCCGACCTGGCGGGCTTCGTCGTCAACCGGCTGCTGTTTCCCTACCTCTTCAGCGCCGTGGACCTCATGGAGCAGACCGGCCTGCCGCCGGCGTCGATCGACACCTGCATGCAGCTCGGCGCGGCGCACCCGATGGGCCCGATCGCGCTGCTGGACTACATCGGCCTCGACGTGTCGGTCGCGATCGGCGACGCGATCGGCGCCGACGTGCCCGAGTCGCTGCGCGAGCTGTGCGCCGAGGGCGCGCTGGGGCGCAAGGCCGGTCGCGGCCTGTACCCGCCGGAGTTCTACGCGCGCTGAAGTCAGCAAGGACACGACGAGCCCGCCAGGAGCGGGCCCGTCATGTCTTTGGCCGCGGCGGACCCACCCCGGTCCACCGTGGCGAGCCACCGCCTTCCCACGGGCGGGGCCGTACGACCGATAACGAGCCGTCGCGGCGAAACTTGCGCGAACGGCGCGCCGGTCTAGGCGCTGCCCGCCTCGGCCTCGGCGGCCGCGTGGGCGCGGCGCTCGCGGATGCGCACGGCCTCGATGCGGTTCTCGCGCACCGACTCGACGCGGATCGAGTAGCCGTTGGCGTTGACGGTGTCGCCGCGCTTGGGCAGCCGCCCGAGCGTGGCGAAGACGAAGCCGCCGATCGAGTTGTAGGCGTCGCTGTCGACCGGCAGGCCGAGGTCGTAGTCGGCGAGGTCGGTGATCGCGACGTGGCCGCGCACATACCAGTCGCCGTTGGCGAGCTGGCGCACGTCGCCGCCGGCGGGGTCGGTCTCGTCGTCGATCTCGCCGACGATCTCCTCGATGATGTCCTCCACGGTGACGATGCCCGCGACGCGGCCGTACTCGTCGACGACGACCGCCATCGTCGAGCGGTTGCGCTGCAGGTCGGCGAGCAGGTCGTCCAGCGGCTTGGTCTCGGGCACGATCGTCACCGGCTTGATCGCGGGCTCGATCGACGCCTCGGCGTCCTCGGCCATGAGGATCCGCGCCAGCGAGTTGGAGTGCACCACGCCCTTGACGCGGTCGGGGTTGTGGTCCTCGGTGACCGGCAGGCGGGTGTGGCCGGTCGAGATGCACAGCCGCATCGCGGTGCCGACGTCCTCGGAGATGTCGACGGTGACGACCGCCGGGATCGGCGTCATGACCTGGCGCGCCTGCTGTTCGTGCAGGTGGAAGACACCCGTCAGCATCCCCGCCTCCCCCGGGTCGAGGTGACCGCCGGCGTGCGCCTGGGCGATCATCGCGCGCACCTCCTCGGGCGTCGCGCCCTCCTCGAAGTCCGCGTTGCCCTTGATGCCGAGCGGGCGCAGCATCGCGCTGGACATCTTGTTGAGCAGGTGGATGAACGGCCGCATGACCGTGTTGAAGATGTTCAGCGGCCGGGCGATCCAGCGGGCGACCTGCTCGGCGTTGACGATCGCGTAGATCTTCGGCACCTGCTCGCC
>DATLGB010000093.1:0-8565 GCA_035540675.1 Solirubrobacteraceae bacterium
GGCGCTCATCGGGTTCACGAATCGTGCAATCGATGAGGTCGAGGTCGGCGACCGCCGGATGCTCTCAAGAATCTTCGCGTAGACAAGCGCGAAGAGAACGACCTCCACGCCATCGGGTGTTCGTGTCCGCAGCACGACCTCTGGCCTCCATGGCCTCCATCATCACGCGGAGCCGGACGCATGTCCGGCCCCGTCGTCCGAGCTCCCAGGCAAGAGCAGCAGCCGCTTCCAGGCGAATGGAGGTGTCTCCGAGGCGCGCCGTTTCGATCGCCATGGACGAAAGCCGGAGACTCAGCTCAGCCTCGCGAGCAGAGTTCGCATCCCATCGCACCCCGGGACGCTTTGCGCGGCCGCAGGCGGCCGGATAGGTTGGCCAACGTCATGGCCGTGTACCGCACGACGTTCCCGATCGACGCCTCGAGCGAGGTGGTTTGGGGCGTGCTCGTCGATTTTAAGCGGTACCCGGAGTGGAATCCGTCGCTGCCGTCGATCGCCGGGGACCTGCGGGTCGGGAGCACCGTGTCGATGACGCTCGCGATGCCCGGCAGGCCATCACCGAAGGTCAAGGCCGAGCTGACCGAGGTCGTTCCCCGGCAGCGCCTGGTCTGGCATGGCAACGTGGGAGGTGACTGGCTCTTCGCCGGCGACCGGCAGTTCATCATCGACCCAGGGGATGGCGACACGGTGAACTTCACGCACGTCGAGGACGTCCATGGGCTCCTCTTCCCGTTGTTTCGCGCGCTGATGGGAAGCGCGATCCAGCGCCACCATGACGCCCTGAACACTGCGCTGACGCGCCGCGCCGAGGAGCTCGCGGCGGGGGCAGCGTCGTCTCATTGACTCGGCTCAGGTGGGTATCCCCCGGACGCTCGAGGATGTCGATGTCGTACTCGGCTGCGGCGGCTATCAGCGTGTTCGGCACGAGTGCTCCATCGAGGCAAGCAGTAGCGCCGCGGCAGCCTGGTAGAGGTTCGGCGGTGGGACGAGCCGGCTCATCGGCAGCGGTGTCGGGCGACCAGCTGAGGGACCGGCTCCCGGCGCCTCCTGGGTCCGCTACGACCTCGCGCCCGGTGCGGAAGCGTCCGGGATCGAAACAGCCGCGCACATCGGGCGGATCTCACACGTGCTTTCGGTGAAACCGCGCCGTACTGTCCACCCATGGGGCCGTAGGCCTCGGCAGGTGCAGCGACAACGCGATAATCGCGCTGATCGAGAGGCCGAATCCTCTGGCCATGACCGCCGTGCGCTCCTCGCGGCTTGCGGAAGCTGTTCCGGCGGGTTCGCGCAGAAACCACGCCGGATGAGCTTCCATGCATTGGGTAGCCATCGCGCACCTGCGGCGGACGTTTCAGTCAACCCGACGATGACGACGGACCCGAGTTGGACGGTGTCCGAGAACCCCGCCGACCGCCGCCAGATATCGGCACGAGCACGGTCCAGCTGGCCTCCTGTACCGCAGCGCGGCCGCAGTTCGACGTTCACATCAACGAACGCGGCCGACGCCACCGTGCGGATATCGCCGGGCTCGCCAGAACCGTGGGCCGCTTGCCGGCTCCCGCTGAACGTTCCAGTGTGGGGTGCCCGCCGGGCTCGCCGCGCCGGTCAGGCATCTGCCACCGCCGGAGCCGGAGCCGGCGCCGGCTCCTCCGCCTCGCGCATCTCGCGCACGTAGGCCAACGCGGTCGCCGCCAGGGTGAGGATCGGGACCGAGATGAACACGCCGATGATGCCGGCGGTGATGCCGCCGGTCGCCAGCGCCAGGATCACCGCGATCGGATGGATGTGGATGGTGCGCCCCATGATCAGCGGATACAGCAGATGCCCCTCGACCTGCTGGACGGCGACGACGAGGCCCAGCACGATGAGCGCCGTCACGATGCCGCCGTCGACGAGCGCGATGAGCACGGCGGCCAGGCCGGCCGTGAACGCGCCGATGAGCGGCACGAACGCGCCGAGGAACGTCAGCAGCATGAGCGGGATGACCAGCGGGACGCCGAGGACCGCGAGGCCGGCGCCGATCATCGTCGCGTCGGCGGCGCCGACGAGGAACAGGCCGCGCACGTAGCCGGTCAGCGCGGTGTACGAGCGGCGCGCCAGCTCGTCGAGCTGCCTGCGCCGGCGGCCGCCGAACGTGTCGACGATCCAGCGCCAGATGCTCGGCCCGTCCTTCAGGAAGAAGAACAGCAGCAGCAGCGTGATGATCAGGCCGGTGATGACCTCGCCGGCGATCACCGCGCCGTGCACGACGCCTCCGGTCAGCGCCCCGCTGGAATCGCTGAGCTGCTCGCCCGCGTTGTCGATGTAGCGGTCGATGTCCGCGTCGCTGACGTTGAAGGGCGGCGCGCTGAGCGCATCGCCGGCCTCGCGGATGCCCTCCTTGACGCTGTCGGCGAGGTCGGAGACCTGCCGCGCGACGGCCGCACCGGCCATCGCCAGCGCCGCGACGAGCAGCGCGATCGCCGCGAGCAGGACGGTCAGCGCCGCCGCCCCGGCGGAAAAGCGATGGCGGATGAGCCAGCGCGTCGGCGGGCGCAGCACGGTGCTGACGAGCACCGCGACGATGATCGGCAGCACGACGATGCGCAGGTAGGCCAGTGCGTAGGCGGTGACCGCGATCGCCGCGACGACCACCAGCAGGCGCCACCCGATCGCCGCGCCGGCGCGCAGCCAGCCCGGCACCGGGTCGCTCGCGGACGGCGCGGCCGGCGGCGCCGCGCCCAGCAGGTCGGGCGCGGCGGGAGCCGGCGCGGGCTCCGTGTCGGCGTGCGGATCGAGACCGCGTGCGGGCTCCGGATCGACCACGGGCAGCGCCGTGCGCGGCGCGCGTTCATCCGGCGCGCGCGCCTCGTCCCGGTCTGTCTCGCGGTCGGTCATCTGCCGGAGCGTAGGACAAGCCCGGGTGCCGTTGCGGCCGTGTGCGCCCGGCCCGGTGGCCGGCGCCGGCATCGCCTACGCGCCGGGCGCGGCGTAACCGCGGCGCGCGTTGCGCGCGACGGCCTCGTGGTCGGCCGCCGACGCCCTCCCCGCTCCGACCCACGCAAAGCGGAAGGCCAGCCCCGCCGCCAGGTACAGCACGCTGGCCACGTGGTGCGTCCACGGCCCGCCACGGCCGCGCGCGGCGCGCAGCGCCAGCCCCGCCAGGACGGCCGCGCGCGCGCCGGCGAACAGCCGGCCGGGTCGGCCGCGGCCCAGGGTCTCGCCGAGCGGACCCAGGCGCCGCTCGTTGATCTCCGACAGCGCGAGCTCCGCGGCCATCGCGGCCGTCTCCACCGTGCCCAGCGCCACGCGGCTGGGATGGCCGGGGGGCGTGCCGCTCGCCGCCAGCGCCAGGCGGGTGGCCGCGGCGCCGGTCGCCGCCGCGGTGCACATGAACATCGGCGGCAGGTACGCGCGGCTGCGCGCCCACACCGGGACGGCGGTCGACGCGAGCAGGACGCCGGTGTAGGAACCCAGGTACGTGGCCAGGCCGGCGCCCACGCCGCCCAGCGCGCGCGCCGCCCGCGGCCGGCCGAGCAGGTCGGCCGCGACCGCCGCGCCCATCGCGTTGGAGAACGCGACGAGGCACCACGCGCCCGTCGACATCGGCGAGCGCAGCTTGAAGATCCGCAGCATGTGCAGAAAGCGCGCCGGGCGGCCGAGGTCGAGGATCAGCAACGGCGTACCGGGGCCGATCGCACCGATCGAGACCAGGCGCGCGATCCGCGCGGTGCGGTGGTCGCCCGCCACGTCGGCCGCGGCGGCGGCGAACGCCGCCCCGGTCGCGATGCCGCCGAACCAGAAGTACAGCGGCACCTCCCAGGTCCACACCGGCGCGTTGATGACCGGCGCCTGGACCTCGACGGGCACCTCGTCGCCGCCGCGCGCGCGGCGCGCCGCCGCCGCCACCCGCTCGTCGCGCGCGGCGCCGTCGCCGTGCGCCGCGTAGGCGGTGTCGCGCCTGAAGAGAAACGACCAGCTTCCGTCCTCGAAGCGCGGGCGCAGCAGCGCGACGCCGGCGTCCTCGACCGCGCGACGCCAGCCGCCGGGCTCGCCGCGGCGGCCGACCGCGGGGGTCGTGTCGCGGCCATCGCCGGGCGCCTGCGCGCGGCCGCCGTCGCGGCGGCGGATGACCTCCTCGGGCGGCGGTCCGCCCGCGTGGCTCATCGGCGCCGCCCGCGCCGGTGGGCCAGCACGAAGCTCGCCACGGTGACGGCCGCCGCGACTGCGCCGGCGCTCAGGCCGGCGAGCGTCGCGGCGGGCATGTTCTCCTGGATCGGCGAGTCCGCCCGGGCCGGCAGCCCGAAGCGCTCGGGCGGCTCGGTCAGCAGGAAGAACGCGCCGAGGTCACCCGCGAGCTTGTCGCCCGGCTCGTCGCCGGCGCCGTAGAGATACGCGCCCTCGACGCCGCGCTCGTGCAGCGCGACGACGCGGCCCTTGGCGCGCTCGACGAGCTCGTCCCACTCGCCGAACTGGATCGCGTCGGTCGGGCACGCCTTCGCACAGGCGGGCTCCATGCCGTCCTCGAGGCGGTCGTAGCACAGGGTGCATTTCGCGGCGCGGCCGTCGTACGGATCGCGGTCGATGACGCCGAACGGACACGACGGCACGCAGTAGCCGCAGCCGTTGCAGATGTCGGGCTGGACGATCACCGTCTCGAACTCGGTCCGGATCAGCGCGCCGGTCGGGCAGGCGTCGAGGCAGCCGGCGTTGGAGCAGTGCTTGCAGACGTCGGACATGAACACCCAGCGGTCGAGCACCGCGCCGTCGTCGGACGGTCCCCAGCCCGCCCGGCCCTCGGCCACGTCGACGAGGCTCGGCATGTCGCGCTCGCCGGAGGCCGGCGGGGGCGGCGACGCGGGCGGCGCCGCGAGCGCGCCCTCCGTCGCCGGCAGCGCCGGCAGGTGGCCGCCGCGCTCGCCCGGCGTAGAGATCTCCGCGAAGCGCACGTGGCGCCACGTCGACGCCGACAGCGCGGCCGTGTAGTCGTAGGAGCGGCCCTTGCCCTCGCGCAGCTCGTCGCCCGGCAGGTCGTTCCACTGCTTGCACGCCACCTCGCAGGCCTTGCAGCCGATGCACGTCGTCGTGTCGGTGAAGAAGCCCATCCGGCGCGCGTCGGGGCGGTGGATGGCGATCTCGGTTATGGCGGCGCCCACTAGGGGTTGCTCCGGTGCGTCGTGCGAGGGCCGGCTGGCGGGACCATCCCTAGATCTCCCGGTTCTCGCCCCAGCCGGGCGGGTTCGGCGTCTGCTCGGTCTGCGCGCCGCGCGTCGGCTGCTCGGCGGGATGCGAGCGCGCGGGATCGGCCGGCTCGGGCACGCTGTCGATCCCGGCGAGGCGCTCGGTGGTCTCGCCGCGCCGCCGTCCGGCCCGCACCTGGCAGCGAAACGCCTTTGACTCGTGGATCGACACGTTGGGATCCGCGGTCATCGCGACGAGGTCGTTGGCGGCGTCGCCGACGACGCCCTGCTCGTTGGAGGCGTACGTGCCGAAGTGCCACGGCAGGCAGATCTGGTGCAGCGTGCGGCCGTCGACCTGCAGCGGGCGGACGCGGTCGGTGACCTTCGCGCGGGCCTCGATCTCGGCGCGGGCGGTCTCGACGACCATCCAGTCGCCGTCGGCGATGCCGCACGAGCGCGCCAGCAGCGGGTCGATCTCGGCGAACATCTCGGGCTGCAGCTCGGCCAGCCAGGGAAGGTTGCGGCTCATCGACCCCGCGGTGTGATGCTCGGTGAGCCGGAACGTCGAGGCGACGTGCGGGTAGCGCTCGTCCTCGGGCGCGACGAGCGGGTTCTCCGGCCGCTCCCACGTGATCGCGACCGGGTTGGCGCCGACGTCGGGATACAGCGCGTTGGGCACCGGCGACTCCAGCGGCTCGTAGTGCGTCGGCACCGGCGCGTCGAGCAGCCCGCTGGCCGAGTACAGCTGCCCGCGCCCGTCGGGCATCATGATGAACGGGCCGTCGCCGGGGATCGCGTCCATGCCGACGTCGTCGGGCTGCGGGCGGTGGCCGGGCGGCTTGTCGGCCGGGAAGTCCGGGACGTCGTAGCCGGTCCAGCGCCCCGCCTCGCCGTCCCACCAGACGTACTTCTTGCGCTCCGACCACGGCCGGCCGTCGGGGTCGGCCGAGGCGCGGTTGTAGAGGATACGGCGGTTGGCCGGCCACGCCCAGCCCCACTGCGGCGAGACCCAGCCGCCGGGCGCGTCGAGGTCGCCGGGATCGCGGCGCCGCGTCTGGTTCACGCCGCCGGCGAAGCAGCCGGAGTAGATCCAGCAGCCGCTGTCGGTCGTGCCGTCGGCCTTGAGCTCGGCGAAGCCGTCGACGAGCCGGCCGGTCGTCAGGTCGCGGCCGTTGATCTCCGCGAGCACGTCCTCGGCCGACGGCTCCTCGCGCGACCCGTGCGTCGGGTAGTCCCACGTGAGGTGGCGAATCGGCCAGTCGCGCTCGCGCTGCGAGCCGGCGTAGTGGGCCTTGATGCGCCGCCCGAGGTGGACGATGAAGTGCAGCTCCGAGCGCGCGTCGCCGGGCGGCTCGAGCGCCTTGTCGCGCCACTGCAGCAGGCGCTGGGTGTTCGTGAAGTGCCCCTCCTTCTCGACGTGTCCCGCCGCCGGCATGAGAAAGACCTCGGTGGCGATGTCCTCGGTGGCCATCTCGCCGGAGCGGATCTCGGGCGAGTCGCGCCAGAAGTTGGCGGTCTCCAGCTCGGCCAGGTCGCGGACGACCAGCCACTTCATCGCGGCGAGCGCGCGTCGCTGCAGGCCCGCGTGGATCGAGCCGACGGCGGGGTTCTGACCCATCACGAACAGGCCGTCGAGGCCGCCGTCGAGCGCCCGCAGCATCGTCGGGAAGTGCGAGTGGTTGCCGGTCAGCTTCGGCAGGTGGGCGAAGCCGAAGTCGTTGTCGGCCGTCGCGGCGTCGCCGAACCACGCCTTCAGCAGCGAGACGATGTAGCTGTCGAAGTGCGACCACCAGCCCTTGCGCCGGCCGCTGGAGCTCACGTAGTCGGCGAGCGTGAGGTCGCCCTCCCGCGCGCGCGGCATCGGCAGGTAGCCCGGCAGGATCTCGTACAGCGTGGGGATGTCGCTGGAGCCCTGGATCGACGCGTGGCCGCGCATCGCCATGATCCCGCCGCCGGGCCGGCCGACGTTGCCCAGCAGCAGTTGCACGATCGAGCCGGCGCGGATCGTCTGTACGCCGGCGGCGTGCTGCGTCCAGCCGACGGCGTACGCGAGCATCGTGGTGCGGTCGCGGCCCGAGTTGGCGATGAGCGTGTTCGCGGCCTCGAGGAACAGCTCCTGCGGCACGCCGCAGACGCGCGCCACCATCTCCGGCGTGTAGCGGCTGTAATGGCGGCGCAGCAGCTGGAACACGCAGCGCGGATGGCGCAGCGTCGGGTCGCGCGGGATCTCGCGCGGGTCGGCGCCCGGCGCGGTGCGGTCGGTGAACGCCTGCGTCGCCTGCTCGTCGTCGCCCGGCCACTTGTCGACGTCGCCGCCCTCGAACATCCACGTGCTGCGGTCGTACGAGCCGGTCTCCGGGTCGAAGCCCGAGAAGACGCCGCCGAGGTCCTCGGGATCGGCGAAGTCCTCGCGCAGGAGCATCGCGGCGTTCGTGTAGTGCACGACGTAGTCCCTGAAGTAGGACTCGGTCTCGATGATGTGGCGGATCAGTCCGCCCAGGAACGCGATGTCCGACCCGGCGCGGATCGGGACGTGCAGGTCGCACATCGCGCTCGTGCGCGAGAAGTGCGGGTCGACGTGGATGAGCTTGGCGCCGCGCTCACGCGCCTTCAGCGCCCAGCGCGAGCCGACGGGGTGCGCCTCCATGAGCGCCGAGCCCTGGATCCAGACGCAGTCGGCCATCTGGAAGTCCTGCTGGAAGTTGGTGGCGCCGCCGCGCCCGAACGACGTCCCCAGACCGGGGACGGTCGAGGAGTGTCATATGCGGGCCTGGTTCTCGATCTGCAGCGCGCCCATCGCCGTCCACAGCTTCTTGAGCAGGTAGTTCTCCTCGTTGTCGAGCGTCGCGCCACCGAGGTGCGCGAAGCCGTTCGTGCGGTCGACCTTCCAGCCGCGCTCGTCGCAGTCCTGCCAGCCGCGCTCGCGGGCGGCGATGACGCGCTCGGCGATCATGTCCATGGCCTGCTCGAGCTCGAGCTCCTCCCACTCCGTGCCGTGCGGCCGGCGGTAGAGCACCTTCGTCAGCCGGCCGGGCTGCTGGATGAGCTGGCGCGACGCCGAGCCCTTCGGGCACAGCGTGCCCTGGTTGATCGGCGAGCGCGGGTTGCCCTCGATGTCGACGAGCTCGCCGTCGCGGGTGTAGACGAGCTGGCCGCAGCCGACCGCGCAGTACGGGCAGACCGACTCGGTCACCTTCAGGCCCGCGACCCGCGCGCCGGCCGCCCGCGTGTGGCGCGAGACCGCCCGCGGGCCCATCCCCGAGTCGGCCAGGCGGCCGAGGCCGGGCAGCTCGCGCAGCCGGGCGAACGCCGCGGGGCGCGCTGAGCCGTGGCGAAGCACGACGACAACGCCGGCAGGGGGACGCGCCCCGCGGCGTTCGCCCGGCTGCGCGAGCTGCCCGGCCTCGGC
>DATLGB010000094.1:0-19504 GCA_035540675.1 Solirubrobacteraceae bacterium
CAGCAGCGTCGCGAGGATCCGCAGCAGGGTCGTCTTGCCGGCCCCGTTGGCGCCGAACACGGCGAGCGTGCGCCCGCGCGGCAGCGCGAGCGTCACGTCGCGCAGCACGACGCGCTCGCCGTACGCGCGGCCGAGCCCCTCGCAGGCGACGGCCGGCGCGTCAGCGCCCATGGGCCGAGTCGCCGCGCAGCGTCCGCACGGCGTGCGCGAGCACCGGCTCGAGCACGCCGAAGCACTCCTCCACGGCCTTGGGGGAGCCGGGGAAGTTGACGATCAGCGTGCGCCCGCGCGCGCCGGCCACGGCGCGGCTGAGGACCGCCATCGGCGTGTGCCGGAGGCTGACGGCGCGCATCGCCTCCGCGATCCCCGGCGTGTCGCGCTCGATCACGGCCCGCGTCGCCTCGGGGGTGACGTCGTCCGGCGTCAACCCCGTGCCGCCCGTCGTCAGCACGAGGTCGCAGCCGGCGTCGCAGAAGTGGTGCAGGCGGTCCTCGATCAGCGCGGCGTCGTCCGGCACGACCTCCATCGCCACGATCTCGCAGCCGGCGGCCTCGGCGCGCGCGGCCAGCGCCGGGCCCGACACGTCGTCGGCGCGGCGGCGCGAGACCGAGGTCGAGACGGTGAGGACGGCGGCGCGCACCGGCGGCAGGCTACGCGCTGCGGCCGAGTTGGCGCGCAGGCGCTGATCCGATGTGCGCCGACGGGGCGTAAGCACCCCTGACCAATCCGGGGCCCGACTTCACAGGGTCCCGTCCTCTCAAGAGCACTTCAAGGAGCGCGCATGTCCAAGCGACTGCCGGCGCTGCTGCTCGCCCTCATGGCCTCCGGCGTGGTTGCCGCCGGCTGTGGTGGCAGCAACAGCGACAACAGCACATCTTCCTCGGGTTCCGGCGCAACCGCCGCCCAGACCCCCGACCATTCCGACATGGAGTCGGGTTCCGCCTCGTCCTCCAAGGCCGGCGGCACGGGCGCCGCTGATCTTCGCGCCGGCCTCACGGGTCTGCTCGAGGAGCACGTCTACCTCGCCGGCATCGCCGTCACCAACGGCGTCGGCAACGGCCTCGACTCGGGCGAGTTCAAGGCTTCGGCCGCGACGCTCGACACCAACTCGAAGCAGCTGGCCGACGCCATCGCTTCGGTGTACGGCGACGACGCCGGCGCGCAGTTCCTCGAGCTGTGGCGCAAGCACATCGGCTTCTTCGTCGATTACACGAAGGGCCTGGCCACGGGCGACAAGAAGATGGCCCGCAAGGCCCAGCGCGACCTCGACGGCTACCGCAAGGACTTCGGCGCGTTCATCGCGAGCGCCAACCCGGAGCTGCCGGCCGACGCCGTCGCTGCCGAGCTCGACCCGCACGTGAAGACCCTCTCGCAGGCGATCAAGTCCGTCGTCGGCGGCAAGGCCGACGCGTTCGACCGCCTCAAGAAGGCCGCTGACCACATGCCCCACACGGCACAGGTCCTGGCCGGCGGCATCGCCAAGCAGTTCCCCGACAAGTTCACGGGCAACCCGGACGCCGGCGCCTCCGAGCTGCGTGCCGGTCTGACCGGCCTGCTCTCCGAGCACGTCTACCTCGCGGGCATCGCCGTCTCCATGGGCGTCGGCAACGGCCTCGACTCGGGCGAGTTCAAGGCTTCGGCCGCGACGCTCGACACCAACTCGAAGCAGCTGGCCGACGCCGTCGGCTCGGTCTACGGTGACGAGGCCGGCGCGCAGTTCCTCGAGCTGTGGCGCAAGCACATCGGCTTCTTCGTGGACTACACGAAGGCCAAGGCGACCAAGGACGCCAAGGGCGCCCGCAAGGCGCAGCGTGACCTCGACGGCTACCGCAAGGACTTCGGAGCGTTCCTCGCGAGCGCCAACGAGAACCTGCCGGCCGACGCGGTCGCCGCCGAGCTGGACCCGCACGTGAAGACCCTCTCGAAGGCGATCGACTCCGTCGTCGCCGGCAAGGCCGACGCGTTCGACCGGCTCAAGAAGGCCGCCGACCACATGCCGCACACGGCCGAGGTTCTGGCGGGCGGCATCGCCAAGCAGTTCCCCGACAAGTTCCCGACGCAGTAACCGCCGGGCCCCGACCCCCCAAGCGCGTGCGGCCCGGCCTCGTCCGGGCCGCACGTCTTCTCAAGGAACCCACCCCCATGAACCGCAAGCTCTTCATCGCGCCCTTCGCGGCGCTCACCCTCGGCCTCGCCGCCTGCGGCGGGGGCTCCTCCGACGAGCAGCCCGCCGCCGGCGGGAACGGCCAGGCCGCCGCTGCCCAGCCCGCCGACTCCGGCGGCGCCCGGGTCACCATCAAGGCCTTCAACTTCCAGCCCGACCCGCTCACGGTCAAGGCCGGCACGACCGTCACCTTCGTCAACTCGGACCAGATCCACCACACGGCGACCGCCGGCACCCGCGACAAGCCGGCGCCGAAGGAGTTCAACGCCAAGCTCGACGGCGCCCCCGGCCCCGGCGAGACGACCGAGGCCGAGGTCACCTTCGACAAGCCCGGCACCTACGCGTACTTCTGCAAGTTCCACCCGGGCGACGGGATGGTCGGCGAGATCGTCGTCGAGTAGCCGCGGAGCTTCCGACAACCACTCCCCGTACCGGAGCGAGTGGTTGTCCCCTGCGCTCGCTCATGCGGAGCTTCCGACAGCCACCCCTCGTGCCGCGGGGGGTGGTCGTCGTTTCCGCCGCGCTCAGGCGGGCGCCGCGGCGCGGCGCGCGGACTCGATGAGGTCGCGCACCGCGTCCTCGTCGCCCGCGCGCAGCAGGTCGATCGGGTCGGGGTCGCCGTTGACGATCCCCTCGAAGAAGGCCTTGCGGTCCTGGTAGGTCGGCAGGGTGCCCTTCGCCCAGCCGCGGGCCTCGTTGAGCAGCTCGGCGAGGCGCGCGTGGGGCTCGCCGTAGGTCTCGGCGATCTCGCGCTTGATCCGCTTGGCGAGCGCCGGCGAGGCGCCCGCGGTGGAGATCGCGATCGCCAGCGGCCCGGTCCGGACGATCGCCGGCAGGATGAAGTTGCACAGCGGCGGCACGTCCACGACGTTGACGAGCATCGCCCGCTTCTCGGCGTCGTTGAACACGCCGATGTTGACGTCGGTGTCGTTCGTGGCGGCGATGGCGATGAACGTGCCCTCGAGGTCGCCGGTCCGGTACTCGCGGCGCTCCCAGGCGATCGAGCCCTCGGCGGCCAGCGCCTCGAGCTCCGGGTGCGCCTCGGGCGCGATCAGCACGACGTCGCCGCCGCAGGCGAGCAGCCCCTCGACCTTCTCGAGGCCGATGTCACCGCCGCCGACGACGACGCAGCGGCGCCCGGTCAGCCGCAGGCAGGCGATGTAGAACGGCGTGTCCAGCATGTCGCGGACGCACGTCTGGTCGCAGATGCCGCGGCGGAACTGGCAGACGCACTCCTTGCCGGCGTAGGCCTGGGCGGGCATGGGCGCCATGGTAGTGCCGGGCTTGAGCCCCACCGCGGCGCCGCCCGTACCTACATTTGAACGCCGATGGCGCAGGCCGGCTACTTCACCGACGACTCGATGCTCCGCCGCGTGCAGCGCGAGCGGGCGGTCGCCCTCGGGACGCAGCGGACGCTGCTGATGCAGGCCGCGCATCCCGTCGCGCTCGCCGGCTTCTTCAACGCGACGGCGGCGCTCGACGACATCTACGGCCGGCTGGAGCGGACGGCGATGGTGCTGCACGCGATCGGCTTCGGGACGCGCGAGCAGGCCGACCGGGCGACGCGCCGCGTGCGCGCCATGCATAGCCGCGTCCGCGGGATCCTGGCCGAGCCGGCCGGGCGCTTTCCCGCCGGCACCGCCTGGGCGGCCGACGACCCGCCGCTGCTGCTGTGGATCCTGGCCACGCTCGTCGACTCCAACCTCGCGGCGTACGAGCGCTACGTGCGCCCGCTCTCGCGCGACGAGCGCGACGCCTACTGGCAGGACTTCCGCGTCGTCGGCGACCTGTTCGGCCTCGACCCGGCCAACGCGCCGGGCACCATCGAGGCCTTCGACGACTACATGACCGGCATGCTGGCGTCGGGCGACCTCCGGATCTCCCAGGCGATGCGCGAGCGCGCGCTGGAGATCGTCATGCGCCCGCCCCTGCCGCCGGCCCTGCTGCCGCTGCGCGAGATGATGGGCCAGATCACGATCTCGCTGCTGCCGGCGGAGGTCCGCCGGCTGTACGGCTTCGCCTGGGACCCGGTGCGCGAGGCGGCGGTGCGCAGCGGCGCCGAGTACGTCAAGCGCGTCGTCGTGCCGCTGCTGCCCCAGCGCGTCCGCTACGTGCCCGGCAGCCGCGCGGCCTAGTACCCGCCGGCGCGGGCGCCGGCACGCGGGGGCGATAATGCGGGCGTGGACCGCCGCCAGGGACTGAGCCGGCGCCAGGTGCTGGGGCTCGGCGCGGCGGCCGGCGCCGCCGTCGCGGTGGGCCGCGTGCCGCTGGCCGCAGCGGCGCGAGCCGACCGGCTCGACTTCACGGCCCTCGCCCCCCGCGACGGCTGGCCGGGGTGGACCTGCGCCGGCGTCGCGAACCTGCGCTGCCGGGACGGGCGCGGGATCCTCGAGGCCGGCAGCGACGTCTTCCCGTCGGACCCGCGGCCGGTCGCGTTCGCCGTCGACCGGCGCTTCCGCGACGGCGAGGTCAGCGCACGCGTGACCGCCACCGGCGCCGGCACCGGCCTCGTGCTGCGGCGCGTCGGCCACCGGCTGTACTACGCCGCGATCCTCGACGACGAGGCCGGGCCGCTCGTGATCCTGCGCCGCGCCCCCGAGGGCGCCGTCGAGCTGGCGCGGAGCGCCGTTCTCGACGGTTCGGGGCCGCTGCGCCTGACGTTCGGCGTGCGCGGGACGCGGCCGGCGTTGCTGGTGGCGACGCTCGAGGACGGCGGAGGAACGACCACCGTCTCCGCCGAGGACTCGACACCGGCGCTCCAGCGCGGCGGCGATCCGGGCGTCCTCGCGACGGCGCGCACGCTGTTCCCCAGCAGCGGCCCGGAGGCGTTCCCCGCGCTCGGCAACGTGCACCTGCTCCCGTGGGGCGTGCAGGAGGGTCAGGCGGTCATGCGCACGGCGGTGGGCGAGCAGGTGCTCGCCGCGATCCGGGAGCGCTCGACGGCCGTCTTCACCGAGATCGAGCTGCGGCCGGCGAGCCGCGTCGGCGTGACCACTCCGGCCGTGGTCGCGGCGACCAACGGGCCGCCGGTGCGCGGCGGGGCGCGGCTGCGCGTCGCCACCGACGTCCCGGCGCGCGTCGAGATCGAGGTCGCCGACAACCCGCGCTTCCGCGGCAGCCGGCGGCTCGCCGCGGGCGCGACCGACGACTTCGACGCCGCGGTGGCGACGGTGCGCGCGCTGCGGCCCGGCCGGCGGGTCTACTGGCGCGCCCGCGTGCGCCGCCGCCGCCGCGAGACCGTCGGCCCCGTGCGCAGCTTCCGGCCGCTGCCGCGGGCGGGGCAGCCGGGGCCGCTCACGGTCGCGGTCGGCTCGTGCGCCTCGCAGTTCGGCCCCGTCTTCGACCTGCTGGCGCGGGAGCGGCCGGATGTCTTCGTCTGGCACGGCGACCTCAACTACCCCGACACCGTCGGGCCGCTGGCGCAGACCGTCCCGGGCTACGCCGGGATCTGGCGCGACTTCCTCGGCAACCCGCGCACGGCGCCGCTGCTCGAGCAGTCGCTGTTCGTCGTGCAGCGCGACGACCACGACTACGGCCTGCAGGACGCCAACGCGGCGAACCTCGTCGAGCACGGCCTGACGCCGTGGGAGTCGCTGATGGAGCCGCGGACGTACTTCCGCTTCGCCGCCGGCCTCGCCGAGTTCTGGATCCTCGACCAGCGGCGCTTCAAGTCCGATCCGGGAGCCCCCGACACGCCCGAGAAGACGCTCCTCGGCTCCCAGCAGCGGGAGTGGCTGCTGCGCACGCTCGCGCGCTCCCGCGCGCCGTTCAAGGTGATCTGCTCCCCGTGCACGCTCGCGCCGTTGCCGGCGAACGCCCGCGACGGCAGCTGGGCCGCCGGCTTCACGGCCGAGCGCGACCTGCTCCTCGCGCACATCGCCGCGCGCGTGCGCGGCCGCTGCCTGTTCGTCACCGGCGACACGCACTGGACGATGGCCTACGACCGCGACGGCCTCCTCGAGGCGCGCCCGTGCCCGCTGGGCATCCCCACGCCGAACGACGTCACCCTGACCCAGCCCGACGCCGCCGAGGAGGCGCGCCGGCGGCCGGGTGTCGCGTACGCCGACGACGACCTCGGCCACTTCGCGCTGATCGAGGTCTCCGGCAGCCGCACCGCGGCGCGGCTCGACCTCGTGCTCGTGCGCGAGGACGGCGCGCGGCCCTTCGAGCGGCGCTTCGAGGTGCCGCGGCGGTAGGCGGAACTCCCTCGCGCTACCGGACGACGCTGAACGCGGTGCTGACCGGCTTGGAGACGTTGCGGCTCGCGTCGGCCGCGGCCGCCGTCGCGCGGTAGCGGCCGCGCGCGAAGCGGGTGTCGATGACGCGGATGGGGCCGTTGGAGGCGACGATCCGGCCGCTGAAGCGCACGGAGACGGCGCCGGCGACCGGGTGCTGGCGGGTGATCAGCCCCACCGGCGCGTAGATCCGGCACGGCCTGCCGCGGCGGGAACGCGTCCGCCGGCACGACTTGCCGCGCTTGCGCCCCATCACCACGCGCTCGAAGAAGATCGTCACCTGCGCCGGCTCCGACAGCGTGTAGCGGAAGCGCGTGCCGCGGGGGGCGCGGCGGGCGGCGACCGCCGTCGGCCGCCCGGCGACGCGGAAGCGCGCGGGGGTGAGGCGCAGCCGGCTGATGACCGGCGCGGTGCGGTCGAGCGCCGGCGCGGCGTCGAACGGGCGTGAGGCGCGGGAGACGTTGCCAACGGAATCCGAGGCGCTGACGGTGATCGTCTTCGGCCCGGGCGTGTCGTAGGCGTGCACGGCGGTGGTCGCGGCCACCGTCGTCCCGTCGCCGAAGTCGAAGGAGGTGCCGGCGACCGCCGACCAGGCGTCGGCCGGCGAGACCGAGAACTCGTAGGGCTCGCGCGCGAAGCCGGCGGAGCGGATCTGCAGGCCGTCGAAGCGCGGCCCGGCGGCGTCGAGCGTGTGGACGACGGCGCCGCCGCGGGCGTAGCCGGCCAGCGCGTTGCCGTCGCCGTCGACGGCGAGGTCCGGGCTGCTCACGTCGCCGCCGGCGGCCGACACCGGCACGGAGGGGCCGAAGCCGGTCGCGCCGGCCGCCCGCCGCGCGGCCTCGAGCGTCGTGTCGCTGCCGCGGTCGCGCAGCCACGTGACGACCGCGCTGCCATCGCCGCCCACGCCGACCTGCGGCGCGCCCGCGCCCTCGTCGGAGACGGCCGCGGGGCCGGAGAAGCCGCTCCCCGGCGGGCGCAGCGCCGTCGCGACGCGGGCGCCGCGGCCGGCGGCGGTCGAGCGCCAGGCGGCCTGGAGCTCGCCGGCGGGCCCGGCGGCCAGGGCCGGAGCATCGGCCGCCTCGGCGTCCGCCGACACGCGCGCCGGAGCGGCGAAGGTGCCGCCCGCCGGCGCCACCGCGACGGCGACGGTGCCGGCGCGCTCCAGCGCGACGCCGGTCGTGCCGTCGCCGGCGACGGCGGGCGCGACCGCCGAGGCCGCGTCGAGCGACTCCGCCGAGGCCGGGAAGCCGCCGCCGGGCGCGCGCCGCGCCACGCGGGCGGCGCCGGCGCCCGCGCACGAGCCGTCGTGCCACGCCACCGCGGCGTGTCCGGCCGCGCCGATCGCGGCACCGAGGTCGCAGGGCTCGCCGGTCGACAGCCGCACCGGTGCCTCGAAGCCGCCGCCCGCGGGCCGCAGCGCGGCGAACGCGCCGCCGCGGGCGTAGGCGACGAGCGCGTCGCCGCGGGCGTTGGCCACGAGCCGGACCTCGCCCACGCCGCCGCTGCCGCCGTCGCCGCCCAGCGGCTGCGCCGCGCCGAACGCGCCTCCCGGTGGCCGCACGGCCACCAGCACGGCGCCGCCCTGCGCCCACGCGGCGAACGCGGTGCCCTCGTCGGAGATCGCGACGTCGGGGACGGCGCCGGAGCCGAGCGCCTGCACGTCGCCGAACGGCGCGCCCGGGGCGCGCACGCGCCCCTCCACCTGCCCGTCGCGCGTCCACACCGCCGCGGCGTCGCCGGCGGGGCCGGCCGCCACCGCCGGCGCGCTCGCGGGCGCCGGAGCCAGCGTCACCGGCGTCAGCCACGTGGGAGCCGCCGGGGCGGCCGGGGGAAGGGCAAGGCAGGCGGCGGCCGCCACCGCGAAGAGCGCAAGGCGCATTCCGGCGACAGTTGTAGTGGACCCGCGCGCGCGTGTGCAGCGGCCGGTCAGCGCGCGAGCGCCTCGCGCGCGAGGCGGACCGCCACGCGGGCCAGCGCCGGCGCCCCCCGCCGCAGTGCGGCCAGCCGCTCGCTCTCGCGCCCGTGCATGAGCTGCGCGACGGTCGTGGACGCGCCGACGAGCGCCGGGTCGTAGGGCAGCCAGCGCGCGCTGCGCAGCCGCACCGGCTGCGAGGCGACCTGCCGGGACGTCGTGTGCCGCGCCAGCCGCACGGGCGCGGCCGGCGAGGTGAAGCCGTGCTCGTTGACCCACGTCAGCTCGGCCGCGAGCGCGCGCGCGACGCGCTCGCCGTGCGCGCGGTCGCCCGTCCAGACCGAGATCGCGCCGCCGGAGCCACCAGGCCTCGCCCGCGCGAGCTCGATCGCGTCCGCCTCCGAGCGGGCCTCCACGACGGCCAGCACCGGCCCCGGGACCCGCTCGCGCAGCAGCCGCGCGTCCGGCGGCACGGCGCGCAGGATCGTCGGGGCGTAGAAGGCGCCGTCCGCGCCCGGCACGTCGAGGGGGCCGCCGCAGACCAGCACGGCGCCGGCGTCGACCGCCTCGCGGACCAGCGCGTCGACGCGGTCGGCCTGCTCGCGCGATCCGAGCGGGCCGACTTCGGTCTCCGGGTCGCGCGGGTCGCCCACCCGCAGCCGCTGCGCCGCCGGTTCGAGCCGGCTCAGCAGCGCGCCGGCGGCGGACGGCACGACGACGGCGCGCCCGACCGACGCGGGTCCCTGGCCGGCCCGCGCGAACGCCGCCCACAGCGCGCCGCTGACCGTGCGGTCCAGCGGCGCCTCGTCGAGCACGAGCAGCGTCCCCTTGGCGGGCGGGGCCGTAGCGTCGACCACCCGGTCGCACGCGGCCCTGAGCGCGGCGGGCGGCGTCTGCGGCGGCACGACCTGCAGCAGCCCGTCCGGCAACCCCGAGCGCGCCGCCGCCGCCTCCAGACGGCGGCCGACCGCCTCGACGTGCGGGGCGAGCACGACGCCGTTGCCGGCGAGCAGCGCCGCGCCCGCCTCGAGCACCGGCTCCGCCCACGGCGACGCCGCGCCGGCGCGGATCCCGCTCACGCCCGCGGCCGCCTGGAACAGGACCGCGCGCCGGCCCGCGCGCAGCACGGCGGCGCGACCGAGCCGGCGGTCGCGCAGCGCCGCCGGCCCCTCGTCGGCGAGGTCGTGCAGCCCGCCCACGCTCGGCAGCAGCTCGGCCAGCAGCGCCTCGGTGCGCGGCACGCCGGCCTCGAGCGCCAGCGCGTTGGCCAGGTCGCCGGCCTCCTCGAGGATCGCTTGCGCCATCCGGCGCAGGTAGCGCGCCCGCGCCGGCGCCGGCACGAGCGCCCACAGCGGCTGCGGCCCGGCCGCCCGCTCGGCCGCCTGCTGCGCGTCGTCGCTCATGCGACCGGACGCTACCGATGCGGCCGGGCTACTCCGGCCGTCCCCGCGCGCGCCGCAGCTCGCGCAGCCGCTCGCGCAGCGCCGGCTCGGCGTCGTCGGGCCGGTAGAAGCGCACGCCCTCCCGGCCGGGCGGCAGGTGCTCCTGGTCGTTGACGTGGCCCGGATGCAGGTGCGGGTTGTCGTAGCCCATGCCGCGGCCGCTGGCGCGGGCCGCCTTCGGGAACGACGAGGAGCGCAGCGGGTCCGGCGGGTCGAGCGCCCCCTGCTCGCGCACGTGCGCCCGGGCGTCGAGCACCGCCTTCTTGGTGGCGTTGGACTTGGGCGCCAGCGACAGGTAGATGGCGGCCTGCGCCAGCGCGAACTGCGCCTCCGGCAGGCCCACGTGCTCGACGGCGGCCGCCGCGGCGACCGCCATCGGCAGTGCCTGCGGGTCGGCGTTGCCGATGTCCTCGGAGGCGAGGACGATCATCCGGCGAGCGATGAAGCGCGCGTCCTCGCCGCCCTCGAGCATCACGGCGAGGTAGTACAGCGACGCGTCGGGATCCGAGCCGCGCGTCGACTTGATCCACGCGGAGATGTAGTCGTAGTGCTTGTCGCCCTCGCGGTCGTAGAGGACCGCGCGCCGCTGCAGGGCGTCCTCGGCGTCGCCCAGCGTCACCGCGCCCTCGCCCGCCCGCTGCGCCGTCTCGCAGGCGACCTCCAGCGCGTTGAGGGCCGTGCGCGCGTCGCCGCCCGAGCGCGCAGCGAGGAAGTCCACGACCTCCTCGGCGACGGATACAGGATTTCGTCCTCCGGTCCTCTCAAGTTCGGACCTCCGGACGACGTCACCGCGCTCCACCGCACGGCGCAGCAGAACCTTCACGTCGTCCTCCGTGAGCGCCTTCAGCTCGTAGACGCGCGTGCGGGAGATCAGCGCCGAGTTGACCTCGAAGTACGGGTTCTCGGTCGTCGCGCCCACGAGCACGACGAGCCCCTCCTCGACCGCCGGCAGCAGCGCGTCCTGCTGTGCCTTGTTGAAGCGGTGGATCTCGTCGAGGAAGAACACGGTCCCGCGCCCGCCGCGCCGGCGCTCCTCCGCCCGCGCCATCAGCTCGCGCACCTCGGCGCGGCCCGCCTGGACCGCCGACAGCTCCTCGAAGGCGTGGTCGGCGTGCTGGGCGACGAGCCGCGCGATCGTCGTCTTGCCGGTCCCGGGCGGGCCGTGCAGGATCATCGAGTGCGGCGCGCCCTGCTCGATCGCCGTGCGCAGCGCGCTGCCCTCGCCGAGCAGGTGCTCCTGCCCGACCACCTCGTCGAGCGTGGCCGGGCGCATCCGCGCGGCCAGCGGCGCGTCGGGCGGGACGTCCGGCGGGCCCTGCCCGGCGGGCGGGTCGGGTTCGAAGAGCGAGTCCATGGCCCCGGGCGGCAGTATGGCGGCCCGTGGAGCTGGTGCTGTTCGCGCTGTGGTGCTTCGCGGTCGCCGCCGCCGGCGGCCTGGTCGGGCTCGTGCTCGGCAACCTGCGCCTGCCGGCCACGCTCCTCGCGGCGTCGAGCGCGGCGGGCGGCGCCGGCGCCAACCTCGCGATCTCGGCCATCGCCGCCGCCACCGCCGCCGCGGTGCACGTGCGGGCCGGCCGCGTCAACTGGCGCCTGTTCGCCTGGATGGCGCCGCCGTCGATCCTCGGCGCCGTCGCGGGCGGGCTGCTCGGCGGCGCGATGCCCGACCGCGCGCTGCTGCTGTTCATCTCCGCCGTGCTCCTGTACTCGGCGCGGGAGCTGTTCACCTGGCGGCCGCGGCGGCCGCCCGCCGCGGACGGGGCGCCGGAGCGCGGCGAGGACCTCGACCTGCGCGCGGCCGTCCTGACCGGCGCGGGCATCGGCCTGCTCGGCGGGATCGTCGGCCTCATCCTCGGCTCGCTGCGCATGCCGGCCCTGCTGCGCTGGGTGCGCGAGACGCCGCAGCGCGCCGTCGGCACGAACGTCGCGCTCGGGCTGGTCGTCGGCGTGGCGGGCGCGCTCGCGCACATCCCGAGCGCGCCGCCCGACCTCGACCTGGTGCTCGCCGGCGGCGCCGCCTCGATCCCGGGCGCCCTCGTCGGCTCGCGCCTGACCGGCCGGCTGTCCGAGATCCAGCTCGTGCGCGCGATCGGCGTCGTGCTCGTGCTGAGCGCGGCGGGCTGCGCCGCCCAGGCCATAACCTGACCCGCCGTGGACCTCCACGAGGAGACCGCGGACGTCCTCTCGCGGCTGATCCGCTTCGACACCGTCAACCCGCCGGGCAACGAGCGCGCGGCGCTGGAGTGGCTGGCGGGCTACCTCGAGGACGCGGGGCTCGAGTGCGAGCTGGCCGGGCCCGAGCCCGAGCGCCAGAACCTCGTCGCGGTCCTGCGCGGCCGCGAGCCCGGCCCGGTGCTCGGCTACCTCGGGCACGTCGACACCGTGCTGGCCGACCGCGACGACTGGTCGCGCGACCCGTGGGGCGGCGAGCGCCACGACGGCTGGCTGTGGGGCCGCGGCGCGCTCGACATGAAGAACCAGGTCGCGGCCGAGGCGGTGGCGGCGGCGCGGCTGGCGCGGTCCGGCTGGCGCCCCGCGCGCGGCGAGCTGCGCGTGTTCGCGGTCTGCGACGAGGAGACGGGCGGCGTCCTCGGCGCCCAGTGGCTGTGCGAGCAGCGGCCCGACCTCGCCCGCTGCGACTTCCTGCTCAACGAGGGCGGCGGCCCGGTGGTGCCCTACGAGGACCGGCGGCTGTACGGCGTCTGCTGCGCGGAGAAGGGCACCTTCCGCTTCCGCGTGACCGCCCGCGGCCGCGCGGGGCACGCCTCCGTGCCGATCCCGGACGGCAACGCCCTGGTGAAGCTCGCCGGCGCGATCGAGCGCCTCGCGCGCCCGCTGGACACCTACGACGTCACCGAGGACACGCGGGCGCTGCTCTGCGGTCTCGGCGAGGATCCCGGCGACCCGGCGGGCGCCGTCGCCCGCGTGGCCGAGCGCGAGCCGCGGCTGGCGCCGCTCGTGCGCGCCGCGCTGCAGGTGACGATGGCGCCGACGCGCGCGTTCGCGTCCGAGAAGATCAACGTCATCCCGGCGCGCGCCGAGCTGCACGTCGACTGCCGCGCGCCGGCGGGCATGGAGCCCGACGCCGTGATGGCGCGGGTGCGGGAGGCGCTCGGCGACGACGGCGACCTCGAGGTGGCCTTCCTCGAGACCGTCGTCGGCAACCGCTCGCCGCTCGACACGCCGCTCATGGACGCCATCGGCGAGTGGATCGGGCAGGCGGATCCCGGCGCGATCGCCGCGCCGTACGTGCTGCCGGCCTTCACCGACTCGCGGCACTGGCGGGTGGCGTTCCCGGACTGCGTGGCCTACGGCTTCTTCCCCACCCGCCACATGGCGATCTGGGACTGGTGGCCGCTGCTGCACGCCGCCGACGAGCGCATCGACCTGCGCGACCTCGGCTTCGCCGCGGAGTTCTTCGCGTGGCTGCCGCCTAGGCTGCTGGGATGAGCTCCGCTGAAAAGCTGCGCCTCGGCGGGATGGCGCTCCGCAACGGCCTCCTCGTCCACGGCCCCACGCGGTGGGCGGCGGCCGTCCGCGGCCGTGACGGCGAGATCCACGTCGCGTCCGGCCGCAAGCCGCGCCTGCGCGTCGCCGACGACGTCCCGGGCGTGCGCGGCGTGCTGCGCCTGGCCGAGGCGATCGCCGTCATCCCGCTGGTCAAGCGGGCCCTTCCGCAGGCGCGCCTGCCCTTTCAGGACGTGTCGGTGCTCGCCGTCGCCGCCGGCACCACCGTCGCGGGTGCGGCGGCCAAGCGGAGGCTGCCGGCCGGCGTGGGCGACGCCGCCGCCGTCGGCCTGTCGATCGCGCCCGCGCTGTTCGCGCTGCGCGGCGGCGAGCTGGCGGAGTACCACGGAGTCGAGCACAAGGCGATCGCGGCGTACGAGCAGGACGCGCCCGACGCCGCCGACGCCTCGAAGGAGCACGAGCGCTGCGGCTCGCACCTGGTCGGGCCGATGATGGCCTCCAACGTCGCGGGCACGCTGCTGCTGCGGCGGGTGCTCGAGCGCCCGAACGCGCTGGCCGGCGGAGCGGTGGCGCTCGCGTCCACCGCGGTCGCCGTCGAGGTGTTCGCCTGGTGCGAGCGCCATTCGGGCACGCGTGCCGCGCGCGCGCTGCGTGCGCCGGGCTTCGCGCTGCAGCGCGCCCTCGGCACCCGGGAGCCCGACGAGCGCCAGCTCGAGGTGGGGCGCGCGGCGCTGCGGGAGATCCTGCGCGCCGAGAGTGCCGCGGCCTGAGCCGCGGCCATGGGGCGGACGCCCCAATTCATGCTCCTGCGGGCGCGCGCCGATTGATCCGGGGGTACCACCGCGTTAGGACTTAGAGCCCTCTCGAGCCAGGAAGCACGGAATGCCGTCAGCGTTCATCGGAGATCAGACCCCGCAGGCCACGTCGCCCCGGCCGCAGCCGGCCGCGGAGATGAACTGGTACGACTGGGACCAGCTGCAGGGCACGATCATCACGTGGGCGCCCATCATCTTCATGGGGCTCATCTGCTTCTTCATCTGGCGGACGATGAAGCTGATGCCGCGGACGAAGCCGCAGGAGATCAAGGCGGAGTCCAAGCAGGGCGTCAGCTGGGGCGAGGTCGCGGGCGCCGACGAGGCGAAGGCGGAGCTGCAGGAGGTCGTCGAGTTCCTGCGCGCGCCCAGCCAGTTCGCGAAGCTCGGCGCGAAGGTCCCGAAGGGGATCATGCTCCACGGCCCGCCCGGCACCGGCAAGACCCTGCTCGCCAAGGCGGTCGCCCACGAGGCCAAGGCCAACTTCTACGCGCAGTCGGCGGCGTCGTTCGTCGAGATGTTCGCCGGCCTCGGCGCGGCCCGCATCCGGCGCCTGTTCGCCGAGGCGCGCAAGAACGCGCCCTCGATCGTCTTCATCGACGAGATCGACGCAGTCGGCGGCGCCCGCGGCTCGGACAACAACTCCGAGCGCGAGCAGACCCTCAACCAGCTGCTGGTCGAGATGGACGGCATGGGCACCGCGGAGAACGTCGTCGTCATGGCGGCGTCGAACCTGCTCGACAAGCTCGACTCGGCGCTCATGCGGCCGGGGCGCTTCGACCGGCAGATCCTCGTGTCGCCGCCCGACGTGCGCGGCCGTGAGGACATCCTGCGCGTCCACACGCGCACGAAGCCGCTCGCGCCCGACGTCGACCTCGGGCTGATCGCGCGGCAGACCTCGGGCCTCGCCGGCGCCGACCTGGCCAACGTCGCCAACGAGGCGGCGATCTTCGCCGGGCGCGCGAAGCGCGACGTCGTCGTGCAGGCCGACTTCGACTCCGCGCTCGAGCGCGTCATCGCCGGCATGCAGTCGCGGCGCACGCTCAACGAGCACGAGCGCCGCGTGGTCGCCTGGCACGAGGCCGGGCACGCGCTGTGCGCCGAGCTGCTGCCCGGCGTGGACCGCGTCCACAAGATCTCGATCGTGCCGCGCGGCAAGGCGCTGGGCTACACGCTCAACCTGCCCGACGAGGACCGCTACCTCAAGACGCGCGACGAGCTCATCAACCACATGGTGGTCCTGCTCGGCGGCCGCGCCGCCGAGGAGGTCGTGTTCGGCGCGGTGACGACGGGCGCCTCCGACGACCTGCACCGCGTGGCGGAGGTGTCGCGGGCGATGGTGCACGAGTACGCGATGGGCACGACGCTGTCGTCGCTGCGCGTCAACGCGGAGGGCGGCGCGGTGTCCGACCGCACGCGCCAGATGCGCGACGAGGAGCAGCAGCACCTCGCCGACGAGGCGATGCGGACCGCGCTGCGGCTCGTGCGCGAGCACCGCGAGCAGCTCGACGCGCTGGCCTTCGCGCTGCTGCGCAACGAGGTGCTCGAGCGCGAGGACATCGACCGCATCATGGGCGGCAGCGGCAGCTCCGTGGCCGGCAGCACCGGGCTGCGCGTGGTCGCGGCCACGGGCGACGCCCCGGCGGCCGAGTAGCCCTGGCGGGCGCCGGCGCGCCACGCGCGACCGAGCGCGTCGGACATCCGTCCGACCGCCCGCATCGGCTCGCCCCGCGTCTCAAGTGCGCGGCGCGTGGCGCCGATGCCGTAGATCGTGGGGATGGTGTCATCGATCCGAGCGGCGCCGGCCGCGACGCTGCGCAAGCTCGCGCATCTGCAGCGGCTGCTCGAGCCCGGGGCGATCCACCCGGTCTACCAGCCGATCGTGCGGCTCGCGGACCTCGAGCCGATCGGCTACGAGGGGCTCGCCCGCTTCCCCTACGCCGACGGCCTCGCCGACATGCCGCCCGACGTCACGCTCGCCGCCGCCGGCGAGATCGGGCTGCGCGGCGACCTCGAGGTCGCCTGCTGGGCCGCCATGGCGGCGGCCGGCTCGCCGCCCGAGGGGCGGCTGCTGTTCGTGAACATCAGCCCCGACGCGCTGCGCCACCCGGGTCTGTTCGCCCTGCACTCCCGCCTGCCGTCGCGCCTGGTGATCGAGATCACCGAGCAGCGCGAGGTGCAGGACTACGCCGAGCTGCGCGAGCTGCTCGCGCCGTGGGTCGCCCGCGGCGCGCAGGTGGCCATCGACGACACGGGCGCCGGCTACGCCTCGCTCGAGCACGTCGTCGAGCTGCGACCGGACTTCCTCAAGCTCACCCGCGGCCTGGTCGCCGACATCGACCACGACCCCAACCGGCAGGCGCTGCTGCGGGCGCTGCTCGCCTTCGCCCGCGAGGTCGGCGCCGTCATCGTGGCCGAGGGCGTCGAGCGGCGCGAGGAGCTCGAGGTCCTGCGCGAGGCCGAGGTCGACTTCGGCCAGGGCTGGCTGTTCGGGCAGCCCGCGGCCGCGTGGCCGGATCTTCCCCAGATCGACCCGCCGCGCCGGGCGCCGAGCCTCAGCGACTCGGGACTCGCCCGCATGGGCCGCTTCGAGTCGGAGGTCGCGACGGCGGAGACCGCCAAGGCCGCGTGCCAGGCGATCGTCGACCACCTCGGGCGGCTCGGCCTCATGCCGAGCGTCTACCTCGAGCAGGGCGGGCGGCTGCGCTGCCAGGCCGCGGGCGGCTACTGGATGGTCTACGACGGACTCCCGCCGGAGGCGGGCGTCATCGGCGCGACCTTCCGCAGCGGTGAGACCACCGTGGTCGACGACGTCCAGGCGTCGGGCGACTACATGCCGATGACGCAGGCGGTCAAGACCGAGATGTGCGTCCCGCTCAGGCTCGGCAGCCGGATCATCGGCGCCGTCAACGTCGAGTCGACCACCCCCCTGGGCGAGGCCCCGGCGCGCGAGGTCGAGCGGACCGCGGGCGTGCTCGCCCGCCGCCTCGGCGAGCTGACCGCGCTCGAGTCCGCGACGCCGGGCCAGCGCCTGGCGCGCGCCGCGGCCCGCGCCGCCCAGCTCGAGGACTCGGACGCCGTGGTGCGCGAGGCGGCGGCCGCCGCGCTCGAGGTCTCCGGGCTGGAGTCGATCATGGTGGCGCTGCGCGAGGGCGACGGGCGCGTGCACATGCAGCACGCCGCCGGGCCGTTCGCCGAGGTGTTCGCCGAGCTCGGCCAGGAGGCGCTCAAGACGATGGCGTCGTGGGTCCACCCCGGCACCACCTGCCTGACGATGGGCGACGTCTCCGGCAAGTGCATGCCCGCAGCCGAGTCGCTGCGCCGTGCGGGCGCCGGCGCCCTCGTGCTCGTCCCGCTCGCCGTGGGACGGACGCAGCTCGGCTTCATCGCGCTGGCCGACCGCTCGACCGTCAGCCTCGACACCGAGGCGACGGAGCTGGTCGAGCTGCTCGGCGTGCAGACCGCGGCGCAGCTGCGGGGGCTGGCGGCGGTCGTGGAGCTGCGCGACCGCGCGTCGAAGGACCCGCTCACCGGGCTCGGCCACCAGGAGATGTTCCGCGCGAAGCTGGCGCGCCGGCGCCGCAAGGCCGCGGCGGCCGGTCGCCGGCTGGCGGTCGTGCTCGCCGACGTCGACGGCATCGGCGAGGTCAACGACCGCGGCGGCCACGGCGCCGGCGACGAGATCCTGCGCAGGATGGCGGCGCTGCTCGGCGACGTCGCGCCCGACGGGGCGACCGCCTACCGCCTCGGCGGCGACGAGTTCGCGCTGCTGATGGAGACCGACGGGCGCGGCCCGGCGCAGGAGGTGGCGTGGCAGCTGCAGGCGCAGGCGCGCGAGCGCCTGGGCACGACGCTGTCGATCGGCGTCGCGGTCGCCGGCGCCCGCGAGACCGACGAGGTCCTGCTCGAGCGCGCGTCCCAGGCCGTGGTCGAGGTCAAGCGCCGCGGCCGCGACGGCGTCGCGCTCGCCGCCGCGCAGCCGAAGTCGTAGGATCCGGCACCTGCCGCAGCTGAAGTCGATCGTCCGCTCGCGCGGCCCGGAGCTCGCCCGGCGTGTCGGCGCGCCCACGCCCGGGCTCTGGCACTTCACCGGGCCCGGTGCGGCGCTCTACGAGCTGCGCTGGAAGGTCGCTCTGCGCCGCGCGCGCGTGATGACGGTCGAGGAGCATGCGGCGGCGGTGGCCGGCGAGCCGCGCAAGCACAAGGAGATCGAGGAGGTCATCGGCTGCTCGCTGTGCGGGGGCCGGCGCGTCCAGCCGCTGCTGCACCCCTTCGACCGCAGGCGCACGCCGCCGCGCTGGAACTACCACGTCGTCCGCTGCGTGGGCTGCGGCTTTCTCTTCCGTCACCCCGGCATCCGCGCCGAGCGGCTCGGCGACCTGTACGCGAGCGACTACAGCGGCTTCCTCGGCGGCAAGTACACGCGCCGGCGCAAGCAGCGCTACCGGGTGGTCCTGAAGGCGTTCCGCCCGCTGTTCGCCTACGGCGACGGTCGGCGGCTGCTCGACTTCGGCTGCGGCAACGGGCTGTTCCTGGAGATCGCGCGCAAGCGCGGCTTCGACGGCTACGGCGTCGACCTCGCCGCCGACGCGGTCGAGGTCGCGCGCCGGCGGGGGCTGAAGGCGTTCCACGGCGACCCGGCCGACATCCCGGAGATCGCGGCCGGAGGCTTCGACGTGATCACGATGTGGTCCGTGCTCGCGCACCTGCCGCATCCGGTGGACGACCTCACGAAGCTGCGGAGCCTGCTCAGCGACGACGGCGTGCTGCTGATCCTCACGGTCAACGCGAACTCGCTCGCGCTCAAGCGCCACCGCGAGCGCTGGAAGGGCTTCACGCCCAACCACCTGAAGTTCTTCGCGCCGGACACCCTGCCGCTGCTGCTCCGCCGGGCCGGGTTCGGCGCCGTCGCGTTCCGGCCCTGGTACGGGGACGCGCTGGAGTCCGGCCGCTCGCGGATGACCGAGCGCGACGAGCAGCGGCTGCGGGAGGTGGTCGACCGCGGCAACCGCGGCAACATGATGCGCGCGGTCGCGTTCGCCGATCCCGCGGGGCCCGAGCAGTGGGGCCTCGAGGACCTGGCGGTCGCCCTCTAGGCCACGACGAGGTCGAACGCCGCGGCGCGCGCCCGGAAGCGCGCGCGGCCGTCCGTCACCGGCACGACCTCGCCGTCGACGTTGAAGCGGGTGCCCGGCGCGACCTCGACGACGACGTCGTCGCCGCGCGCGGTGACGACCCCCGGCTGGTCGCCGAGGTTGCCGCGGCGCATGGCGATGGCGCGGCGCACGAGGCCGAGCCGCGAGCCGTCGGGCAGGACCACGACGTCGAGCTGGCCGTCGCGCGGGTCGGCGTGGCCGATCTCCGAGCCGCCGCCGAAGGCGCCGGACGCCGCGACGGTGAGCTGCCAGGCGCGGCCCGCGAAGACCTCGTCCCCGTCGACCTCGACGCGGCACTCGAGCGGTCGCTCGAGCAGC
>DATLGB010000095.1:0-9427 GCA_035540675.1 Solirubrobacteraceae bacterium
TGCCGCGCGCGCGGCGGGTCTGGATCGCGCCGCGGCTCACGCCGATCGCGGCGAGCTGCCGCCGGGCGACCACGCCGCGCTGAGCACCCGCCAGACGCGCCGCGGCCGCGTCGCCCGAAGCCCCCTGCACGATCCGTGCCAGGTACGCGGGCTCGAAGAGGTGGCTCGAGAACTGCGCGCTGTGCGTGCTCGCCACGGGCCACCCATGGCGTGGCGCGTCGGGCGCGTCCTCTGCGTGCACTTCTCGGGCCACGTCCCGGCGCGGATGGGGGTGGTCGTGTTTCGGCACGCGGCCGATCCTGACCCGTCACCGGCCCAGCCCCGGCCGGCGCCGCAGGATGGGCACGCATCCGGCACGCCGGCGCGGCGAACGTCACGAAGTCGGCACGCCGGCTTCCCGGAGCCCGTCCGCGAACCGCAGCACCTCGCCCGCCAGCCGCGCCCGCGCGGCGGCGTCGTCCATCGCGACGTCGGTCTCCAGCAGCGGCACGGCGACCGCCACCCGCTCCTCGGCGACGAAGCCGTCGATCAGGTCGGCGTACAGCCCGGCGACGCCCGCCGGTGACGGCTCGACGGCGGCGCCGCGCAGGAACGCGGCCGTCGGTCCCTTGACCACCCGCCCGCCCACGAACGGCGACACCGCGACGACCGGGGCGCCGGCCGCGTGCAGCAGCGTCCGCATGCCGGGCACCGCGACGATCGGCCCGATCGAGATGACCGGGTTCGACGGGCCGATGACGATCGCGCGCGCCGCCGCGACGGCGGCCGCCACCTCCGGCGGCACCCGCGCCGCCTCCACGCCCCGCAGCTCCACCGTGCCGGCGTCCGCCTCGCCGGCCTTGCCGCCGCGCCGGATCATCCACTCCTGGAACGGGACGCCGTCGACCCAGGTCCGGACGGGCTCGTCGCACATCGGCAGCACGCGCGGCCCGACCCGCAGCGTCCGCCGCAGCGCGTCGAGGGCGCCCGTGAGGCGCTCGCCCGCCGCCAGCCGCCGCGCGCGGTCGCGGCCGATCTCGAGGTCCTCGTCGCCGAGCGAGAACCACACGTCCTCGCCGCGCGCCCGCAGGCGCTCCATCGCGTGGAAGGTGTCGCCGGCCAGGCCCCAGCCGCGCTCGTCGACGCGGTCAGCCAGCCAGAACAGGCACAGGTCGGGATCGGGCGAGACGTGGGCGCCGTGGATCTCGACGTCGTCGCCCGTGTTGGCGACCACCACGAGGTCGTCGCCGACCACGTCGGCCATCCCGCGGGCGAGCTTGGCCCCGCCGGTGCCGCCGGCGAGCACGACCACTGGCTCCGACACGCCCGGCACCCTACGCCAGTAGCGTCCGGCCCATGAGCCTCCGCCCCGGCCTGCACGGCGAAACCGAGTTCGAGGTCGACGACCGGCTGAGCACGGACGTCGGCGGGACGCTCGGCTTCGAGGTCCTCTCGACGCCGGGGATGATCGCGATGATGGAGCGCAACGCGGCGATGCTCGTGTATCCGCACCTGCCCGACGGCAGCGCGACCGTCGGCTTCGAGGTCTGCGTCAGGCACGTCGCCGGGGCCGGCAAGGGCGCCACCTGCACCGCCGGCGCGACGCTGCGCGAGGTCGTCGACGGCCGCAAGCTGCGCTTCGACGTCGAGGTCCGCGAGGGCGAGCGGACGATCGGCGTGGGCACGCACGAGCGCCGTATCGTGCAGCGCGGCACATGAGCGCGCGCACGGTCAGGATCCGCGAGGTCGGCCCGCGGGACGGCTTCCAGAACGAGCCGGAGATCATCCCGACGCCGGTCAAGGTCGAGCTGATCGGCGCGCTCGCCCGCACCGGCCTGAAGCGGATCGAGGTGACGAGCTTCGTGCGGGCCGACGTGATCCCGCAGCTCGCCGACGCGCCGGAGGTGCTGCGGACGGCCGACATCCCGGCCGGCGTCAGCCGCTCCGTCCTGATCCCCAACGAGAAGGGGCTCGACCACGCTCTCGAGCTGCGCGAGCACTTCGACGAGATCAACGTCTTCCTGAGCGCGTCCGAGACGCACAACCGCAAGAACGTCAACCGCTCCGTCGAGGAGTCGCTGGCCGGGCTCGAGCGCGTCCTCCCGCGCGCCCGGGAAGCCGGCCTGCGCTGCGAGGGCGTGATCTCGGTGGCCTTCGGCTGCCCCTACGAGGGCCACGTCCCGCCCGAGCGCGTGTTCGAGATCGCCGGGCGCCTGGTCGCCGCCGGCGCCGAGGAGATCGGATTCGGCGACACCACCGGCATGGCCAACCCCTCGCAGGTGCGCGAGTTCTTCCCGGCGGCGCGCGCCGCCCTCGGCGACGGCGTGGAGCTCACCGCGCACTTCCACAACACCCGCGGCCAGGGGCTCGCCAACGTGTACGCGGCGTGGGAGGCGGGCGTCGACTCGTTCGAGTCGAGCTTCGGCGAGCTCGGCGGCTGCCCGGTGCCCAAGGGCGCGACCGGCAACGTCGCCACGGAGGACGTCGTCTCCATGCTGCACGAGATGGGCGTCGACACCGGCATCGACCTGCGCGCGCTGCTCGAGTGCTCGCGCGCGGCACAGCAGCACCTCGGCCGGCCGCTCGGCAGCCACACGCTGGTGGCCGGCCCGGTGGAGTGGAACGGCTAGCGGCCTGCCGTCAGCGACCGCTGAACTGCGGCTGGCGCTTCTCTCGGAAGGCCGCGGCGCCCTCCGCGAAGTCGGCCGTCCGCCCGCACACCTCCTGCAGCGCGACCTCGAGCTCGAGCGTGGTCGCCAGCGCGGGCCGGGCCGAGGCGTCCATCGCGCGCTTGGCCAGGCCGACGGCGCGCGGCGCGCACGCGAGCAGCTCGCCGACGAGGGCGTCCGTGGCCTCGTCGAGCTCGCCGGCCGGCGCCACGCGGTTGACGAGCCCGATCCGCTCGGCGTCCTCGCCGCTGAGCAGCTTGCCCGTCATGATCAGCTCCTTGGCGCGGCCGAGGCCCACGACCTGCGGCAGCCGCGAGGATCCCCCGACGTCCGGGATCAGGCCGATGCGGGTCTCGGGCAGGCCGAGGACGGCGTCGGCGGCCGCGACCCGCAGGTCGCAGGCGAGCGCGGTCTCGAGCGCGCCGCCGATGCAGGCGCCGTGCAGCTGCGCGACCGTCGCCTTGGGCATCTCCTCGAGCAGGTTGGCCGCCTGCAGCCACGCCGAGCGGAACGGCCGCAGCATCTCGAGGCGGTCGCTGAAGTCGGCGAGCTCGCGCAGGTCGATCCCCGACGAGAACATCGGGCCCTCGCCGCGCAGGACGACCACGTGCACGCCCGCGTCGGCCGCCGCGGAGCGCAGCGCCTCCCGCAGCGCGTCGATCAGCTCGAGGTTGAACGCGTTGCGCTTCTCGGGGCGGTTGAGGACGACGTGGCGGACGGCGCCGCGGTCCTCGGTGACGACGAGCTCGCTCATGCGGCGGATCCTACGGCCGCGCTGCCAGGTGCGGCGGTAGGCTGCCGCGCCGCTTCGAGATTCGAGACCGCAGGAGTGACATGACCGAGATCAGCAGGGTGGGCGTCCTGGGCGCCGGCCTCATGGGGCACGGCATCGCGCAGGTCGTGGCGCAGGCCGGCTACGACGTCGTGCTGCGCGAGGTCGACGACGAGCGCCTGGCGAAGGGCATCGGCCGGATCCAGAAGCAGCTCGCCCGCGCCGTCGAGAAGGGCAAGGCCAGCCAGGAGGACGCCGACGCGGTCCTCGGCCGCATCAAGGGGACCACCGACTACGGGGACTTCGCCGACTGCGACCTCGTGATCGAGGCCATCACCGAGGACCTGCAGCGCAAGCTCGACATGTGGCGCGAGCTGGACGGGATCGTCAAGCCGGAGGCCGTCTTCGCCACCAACACCTCGTCGCTGGCGGTGGTCGAGCAGGCGGCCGCCACCAGCCGCCCCGCGCAGTTCCTGGGCCTGCACTTCTTCAACCCGGCGCAGGTGATGAAGCTCGTCGAGGTCATCCGGGCGGTCACGACGTCCGAGGAGGCGTTCCGGACGGGCGTGGAGTTCACCCAGCGCCTCGGCAAGCTCGGCATCCCGACCCGCGACAGCGCCGGCTTCATCGTCAACCGCCTGCTCGTGCCGTACATGCTCGACGCGATCCGCGCCTACGAGGAGGGCGTCGGCTCGGTCACCGACATCGACGAGGCGATGAAGGCGGGCGCCGGGCACCCGATGGGCCCGCTGCTGCTCGCCGACTTCGTGGGCCTCGACACCCTCGGCGCGATCTGCGACGTGCTGTTCGACGAGTTCCGCGAGCGCCGCTTCGCGCGCCCGCCGCTGCTGCGCAAGATGCTCGCCGCCGGCTGGTACGGTCGCAAGTCGGGCATGGGGTTCTACGACTACAGCGGCGACGCGCCGGTCGCGAACCCGGGGGTCTGACGCGGTGGGCGCCCTGCGCGAGCTGCTGCGTCCGCCCGCCCACCGGGGGCCCGTGATCGCCGGGGGCGCCGTCGCCCTCACCACCGGCCTGCTGCTCGAGCAGATCCGCATCTCGCCCGGCGACGGCTGGCAGCTCGCGGTCCTCGCCCTGCCGGCCGCGCTGCTGCTGTGGCTCGGCGTGCAGGCCCGGCTCGAGGGCGGCCGGCCGCCGGCGTACCAGTCCGTCCTGCTCGTGTGCGGGCTGCTGCTGCTCTACGGCGCCCTGCTGCGCTTCGCCGACCTCGTCGACGACGACTTCGGCCTGGAGTTCCCGGACGGCTGGCTGGCCGTGACCGGGCTCGTGCAGGCGTCCGTGGCCGCCTGGGTCGCGGTCCGGCGCAACTCCGCGGTCGCGGCGCTGATCGCGGCCGTCGCGGCCGCGATCGCCCTGCTGAGCGGGTGGAGCTGGGTGTTCGACACGGAGTCGGTCACGCCGTACCGCTGGCTGCTGCTGGCGCTCGCGATCGCCTACGCGATCGGGTCGCTGCCGCTGCGCGGGATGAGCCAGCGCCACGCCGAGCAGATGATCAACGCCGCCGGGCTGATGATCCTGGCCATCGCCGTGCTCGAGCCGCTGGCCGGCGGCCTCTTCGGGCTGCTGGGCGCGGAGCTGCCCGGCTTCTGGGAGCTCGTGCTGCTCGCCGCCGGCTTCGGCCTGATCGCCTACGCGGCGGCGGACCGCGCGCCCGGGCCCGCCTACGTCGGGACGCTCGTGCTGCTCGCGTTCGTGGCGTACGCCGGGTACTTCGGCGACGACCTGCGCTGGTGGCCGCTGGCGCTGCTCGCGCTGGGCGTGGCCGGGCTCGCCGCCGGGCTGCGCCCGCGCGCGCCGCTGCCGCCCGAGCCGTCGGGCTACCGCCGCGACGAGCTGCCGCTCGCGGCGCGGACCGGCGACGACGTCACCGTGCGGGTGCGGCAGGACTAGGAGTTGCGCGCGGCGCCGCGGATCGCGTAGCGTCGCGCCATGACGACGGGAAAGCCGAAGCCGCTGGGAGTGCTGCTGGGGGTCGCGGGCTCCGCGATGCTGGCGCTCGGGATCTACAAGCTCGCCCAGACGGGCAGCTGCGGCGGCGCCGGGCTGCCCCCGTGTCCCATCGAGGACATCCCGTACATGCTGCTGATGCCGCTGGGGATCGTCCTCACGGTCGTCGCCGCCTTCCTCGGCGGCGGCTACTACACCTTCACGCTGACCTTCCTCGCCATCGGCGTCGGCGGGCTGGCCTCGGGCCTCGTCGGCGACGGCGACCTCGCCTTCGCGCTGCTGTTCGGGGGCATCTTCACGATGACCGCCCTGTCGATGCTGGTCATCGTCCCGGTCATGAAGGCGTTCGGCTCGAACAAGGCGGCCCAGGCCGCGCAGCTCGTGGCGACCGGCGGCCGCGCGATCGGCACGCTGCTCGACGTCCAGGACACCGGCGTGACGGTCAACAACAATCCGCGCGTGCGCCTGCGGATGCGGATCGAGCCGCAGGACGGCACACCGGCGTTCGAGGGCGAGAAGACGCTGACGGTGTCCCGCGTCGACCTCCCGCGCGTCGGCGCCAGCTACCCGGTGTGGTACGACCGCGGCGACCACAGCAAGTGGGGCTACGGCACGCGCCACGACGCGACGGCGTCCCCCGACGTGAAGGCGCTGTTCGAGGCGGCGCAGGCGGCGTCCGCGCAGGCGGGGGTGGCGTACAACGCGCCGTCGGCGCCCGCCGCACCGCCCGCCCCCGCGAGCGGCCCGCTCGAGCAGATCGCCCAGCTCAACGAGCTGCGCATGCGCGGGGCGGTCAGCGACGAGGAGTTCGAGGCCGCGAAGGACCGCCTGCTGGCGCAGCTCGGCGGCGCGGGCGCGCCGAGCGCCTGACGCGGCCGCTCACGGCCGGCGCGCGGCGCGCCGCAGCCAGTCGACCTGGTTCTGCTTGCGCATGATCAGGTGCTCGAGCAGGTGCTCGAGCGCCTCGGAGCGCGGCTCCTGACCCGTGTCGGGGATGATGTCGTGCAGGGCCGCCAGCACTTCGTCCTCCGTCGCGATCAGGTGCTCCAGCGTCGCCTGCGGGTCGCTCGTCCAGGACGAGGCGGCGACCGCGGGCGACGGCTCGCCGCCGAGCGCCGAGATCTTCTCGACGAGCCGGCGCGCGTCCTCGAGCTCGGCCACCGCGAACGTCCAGAGCCGGTCGGTGAGCCCCTGAACCTCGAGACCGAACATGCTGCCGGCCGCGGTCGTGAACTGCAGCACGGAGCGCCGCTGCAGCACGAGCGCGCGGTTGAGACCGTCCAGCACGGCCTCGACGTCCATCGGGTCGGCCTTCTTCTCGCCCATGGCGCATAGGATTGCCCCGCGCGATGGCCCCGCAATCCGAGCCTCCCGTTCTCTGGCGTCCACCCGCTGACCTGATCGAGCGGGCGACCATGACCCGCTTCATGCGCGAGCGCGGGTTCGAGAGCTACGAGGAGCTCTGGCGCTGGTCGGTCGACGACCTCGAAGGGTTCTGGCGCGCACTGTGGGACTTCTTCGACGTGCAGGCCGACGGGTCGCCCGGGACGGTCCTCGCGTCGCGCGAGATGCCCGGCGCGCGCTGGTTTCCCGACGTGCGGCTCTCCTACGCCGAGCACATCTTCCGCGGCCGCCGCGACGCGGACGTGGCGATCCTGCACGCCAGCGAGTCGCGCGAGCTGGGGGAGTGGACGTGGGGCGACCTGCGGCGCGAGACGGCGCGCATCCGCGCCGGGCTGAAGGCGCGCGGCGTCGGCCGCGGCGACCGCGTGTGCGCGTACCTGCCGAACATCCCGGAGACGATCGCCGCCTTTCTGGCCACCGCGTCGCTCGGGGCGGTGTGGTCGTCGGCGGCGCCCGAGTTCGGCGTGCAGTCGGTCGTCGACCGCTTCGCGCAGATCGAGCCGAAGGTGCTGCTGGCCATCGACGGCTACCGCTACGGCGGCCGCGACTTCGACCGCAGCCTGCAGGTCGGCGACATCGCCGCCGCGATCGACGCGCCCGTCGTGAGGCTCGGCTACCTCGACGGCAGCGGCTGGGAGGACGGGTTCCTCGGCGAGCCGGACGAGCTCGAGTTCGAGCGGGTCCCGTTCGACCACCCGCTGTGGGTGCTGTTCAGCTCGGGCACCACCGGGCTGCCGAAGGCGATCGTCCACGGCCAGGGCGGGATCCTGCTCGAGCACCTCAAGAAGCTGCACCTGCACGTCGACGCGCAGGCCGGCGACCGCATCTTCTGGTTCACCACAACGGGCTGGATGATGTGGAACTTCCTCGTCGGCGCGCTGCTGACGCCGGCGGCGATCGTCCTCTACGACGGCAACCCCGGCCACCCGACGCTCGACACGCTGTGGGACCTCGCCGAGCGCGCGGGCATCACCTGCTTCGGGACGAGCGCGGCCTTCATCCACTCCTGCATGAAGGCGGGCGTGGAGCCGGGGTCGGGCCGCGACCTGTCGGCGCTGAAGGCGGTCGGCTCCACCGGCTCGCCGCTGTCGCCGGAGGGCTTCCAGTGGGTCTACGACCACGTCGGCTCCGACACCTGGCTGTTCTCGACGAGCGGCGGGACGGACGTCTGCAGCGCGTTCGTGGGCGGCACGCCGCTCGTGCCCGTGTACCTCGGCGAGCTGCAGGCGCGCGCGCTCGGCGCCGACGTGCAGGCGTTCGACGAGCAGGGCGACGCCGTCGTCGACGAGGTCGGCGAGCTCGTGATCACGCAGCCGATGCCGTCGATGCCCGTGTTCTTCTGGGGCGACGAGGACGGCAGCCGCTACCGCGAGTCCTACTTCGAGATGTTCCCCGGCGTCTGGCGCCACGGCGACTGGATCCGGATCACGCCGCGCGGCAGCGCCGTCATCTACGGGCGCAGCGACTCCACCATCAACCGCGGCGGCGTCCGCATGGGCACCGCGGAGATCTACCGAGCGGCGCTCGCGGTGCCCGAGGTCGTCGACGCCCTCGTGGTCGACGTCCCGGCACGGGAGGGCACGGGCGACGCGTGGATGCCGCTGTTCGTCGTGCTCGCCGACGGCGGCGCGTTGACGGACGAGGTGGTCGCCGGCCTGCGGCGGCGGATCCGCGAGGACTGCTCGCCGCGCCACGTCCCCGACGAGGTCATCCAGGTGGCGGAGGTGCCGCGCACGCTGTCGGGCAAGGTGCTGGAGGTGCCGGTCAAGAAGGTGCTCATGGGCGGCGACCCGGAGAAGGCGGCCAGCCGCGACTCGCTCGCCAACCCCGAGGCGTTCGACTGGTTCGTGCGCTTCGCGCGCGAGCGGAGCGGCGCGGGATAGGGTGCGGCCATGATCGCGTTCGTCACGGGCGCCACCGGCTTCGTCGGCAGCCGGGTCGCGCGCAAGCTCCGCGAGCGCGGCGACGAGGTCGTCTGCCTCGTCCGCTCGCCGCACAAGGCGACCGAGCTCGAGGCGCTCGGCTGCCGGCTGGTCGAGGGCGACCTGTCCGACCAGGCGAAGATCCGCGCGGCGCTCGGCGGCTGCGACGCCGTCTTCCACCTCGCGGCCGACTACCGCGTCGGCGTGCGGCCGAGCGAGCACGCCGCCATGCGCGACGCCAACGTCGGCGGCACGCAGCGCGTGATCGACGCCGCGGTCGACGCCGGCGTGAAGCGGATCGTCTACGTCTCCACGATCGCCGCCTTCGGCAACACGCGCGGCGAGGTGGTCGACGAGAACTACGAGCACCGGGGCGACTCCTACTCGTCCGAGTACGAGCGCACGAAGGTCGAGGCGCACCGGCTGGCCGGCGAGCGGATCGCGCAGGGCGCGCCGGTGATCATCGTCCAGCCGGGCGGCATCTACGGCCCCGGCGACCACTCGGCCGTGGGCGCGCAGATCGAGCAGGCGGCCAAGGGCAAGCTGCCGGCGATGGCGTTCAAGGGCACCGGCCTGAACATGGTGCACGTCGACGACGTCGCCGACGGCATCCTGGCCGCCCACGACCGCGGCGAGATCGGCGAGTCCTACGTGCTCGGCGGCGAGATCACCACGCTCGGCCACGTCGTCGAGACGGCCGCCCGCGTCGCGGG
>DATLGB010000096.1:0-9196 GCA_035540675.1 Solirubrobacteraceae bacterium
GGCGGGCGCCGTGACCGGCCGGGCGCGCCGGGCCGATGGCCGCGTGCGGCGCGGTGCCCTCGTGCTCGTGGCGGGTGGGTAGGCGGGCGGGAGCGTTCATTCGCGGGGGGTCTTGGGTCCGATCGGGGGGTTGTTGCGGTGGGCGCTCGTGTGTCATGCACGCGCTCCCGGTCGTCTATCGGCAGGCGTGGACACATGGTTGAGCGGTGCGGCGATCGGCAGGGGAACCCGCATGCACGGGTGAGTGTCCCACCGCACGGGCCGCGCGTGCGCAGCCTCACTACGCTGCGCGCCGGAATGCTGATCGGCGCCCACGTCTCCCCCGCCGGCGGACTCGCCAAGGCCGTCGCGCGCGGCGTCGAGCGCGAGTGCGACGCGATCCAGATCTTCAACCAGTCCCCGCGCATGTGGCGGCCGACCGCCTACGGCGACGACGACTTCGCGGCGTTCCGGGCCGCGCGGGCCGAGAGCCGGATCCAGGCGGTCCTGATCCACGCGGTCTACCTCGTCAACTGCGCGTCCGAGGACGAGGAGCTGTGCGAGAAGTCGCTGACGTCGCTGATCCACTCCCTGCGGGTGGGGGACGCGATCGGCGCCGCGGGCGTCGTGCTGCACGCCGGCTCGGCCAAGACCGGCGACCCCGGGGCGGCGATCGAGCGCGCGGGCAAGCTGATCGCCGAGGCGCTCGCCGAGACGGAGCGCTGCCCGCTGCACCTCGAGAACACCGCAGGCACCGGCGGCACCCTCGGCCGCTCCTTCGCCGAGCTGGCGGGGCTGCTGGAGGCCTCCGGCGGTGACGACCGCCTCGGCGTCTGCCTGGACTCCTGCCACCTGCTGGCCTCCGGCTACGACGTCGCCACACCCGAGGGGCTCGCGGCGACGCTCGAGGCGTTCGATCGCGAGGTCGGCCGCGACCGGCTGCGCTCGCTGCACGTCAACGACTCGCAGACGCCCCTCGGATCCAACCGCGACCGCCACGCGCCGCTCGGCACGGGCGAGCTCGGCGAGGACGGCTGCGCGCTGTTCCTGTCGGAGCCCGCCTTCGACGGCCTGCCGGCCGTCTTCGAGGGCCCGGGGGTCGCCGGCAAGCAGGCCGAGATCGAGGACATCCGCACGATGCGCGAGCTGCGCGAGCGCGGGCTGGCCGCGCGCGCGGGCTGAGGACGGCTCCCGCCGCGGCCGGGATGCAGCCGGGCGGCGCCGCCACAAGGGGGTCGGGCGGCACCGCCCGCGCACGATGACCGGTGGGAGTGGGCTTCCGGCCCAAGTGAGTCACTCGCGTCCGCTGCGAGATTCGTCGTGACCGTCCACCCTCCGGCTCGTTCGGCCCGGAGGCAACTGCACCCATGAAACGGCCGGGACGCCGCGTTTCTGACGCGCCTTCATCTGGGCGCAACAGCGCCCGCCGAATGGCGCCCGGGCTACGCCGGGGCGCCGGCCGGCTCGCGCTCGGCCGCGCCGGGCGCGCCCGCGGCACCGGCCGGGAGCATCGCCCCGCTGACCAGCGTCTCGAGCTCGGAGAACAGACGCTTGGAGCGCGTGACCCGGTAGCCGTCGCCCAGGCGCAGGCGCCGCGGCCCGGCGCTCGTGTGGACCTCGAGCACGACGTCCGACTCGCCCGGATGCGACCGCAGCAGCTCCTGCAGGTCCTCGATGATCGTCGCCGGCAGCCGCGCCGCGTCGAGGCGCAGCCGCAGCGGCGTCGCCACCCGCTCCGCGTGCTTGGCCGCGTTCTCCTTCGCCCGCGCGATCTCCGCCTCCGTGGGCTCGAAGCGCTCGGCCTCGTGGACGAGCACGCAGACCTTGCCGGCCTCCATCTGGTCGACGCGCCCGCGGATGACGACGATGTTGTCCTCGGCGAGCGCTCCCTCGGCGGCGGCGAGCGCCTTCTCGAACACGCGCACCTCGATCTGCCCCTCGAGGTCGTCGATCGTGGCGAACATCATCGTCGAGCCGGTTCGGGTGCGGATCTTCTTGGCCGCGGCCACCATGCCGCCGATCTTCACCCACTCGCCGTCCTTGCGCTCGCCGACGTCGATGCACCCGCAGTCGACCTTCGCGCGCAGCGCCTCGCGCACCGCCTTGAGCGGGTGCTCGGAGATGAACAGGCCGACCGACTCCTTCTCGAGCGCCAGCAGCGTCTGGCGGTCGTGCTCGTCGGTCGGGATCGGCGGATGAGACGGGCGCTGGAAGCCGCCGGCCGCCTCGCCGCCCGCCGGGTCGCCGAAGCCGGCCAGGTCGAAGATCGACGACTGCCCGATCTGCGCGTCGAGCTGCGCCTTCTGACCCGCCTGCTGGGCCGCCTCGAGCACCTCCAGCATGCCCTTGCGCGTGGCGCCGGTGGAGCCGAAGGCGCCGCACTTGATCAGCGCCTCGATCGCCTTCTTGTTGACGGTGCGGGCGTCGACGCGCTCGCAGAAGTCCCACAGCGAGGTGAACGGGCCGCCCTCCTCGCGCGCCTTCTTGATCGCCTCCACGGCCGCGTAGCCCACGCCCTTGACCGCGTCGAGGCCGAAGCGGATGTTGCCGTCGACCACCATGAACTCGTGGTCGGACTGGTTGACGTCCGGCGGCAGGATCTCGATGCCCATCTGCTCGGCCTGGGCGACGAAGAACGGGACCTTGTCCTTCGTGTCCATGACCGACGAGATCAGCGCGGCCATGTACTCGGCGGGGTAGTTCGCGCGCAGCCACGCCGTCCGGTAGGAGATCAGCGCGTAGCAGGCGGCGTGGGACTTGTTGAAGGAGTAGTCGGCCGCCTTCTCGTTGGTGGCCCAGAGCTGCTCGATCACCGCCTCGGCGACGCCGGCCCTGCGGCAGCCTTCGAAGAACTCGGGCTTGAGCTTGGCCATCGCCTCGCGGTTCTTCTTGCCGATCGCCTTGCGCAGGTCGTCCGCCTTCGCGCCGCTGAAGCCCGCGAGGGACTTCGCGATCTGCATGGACTGCTCCTGGTAGAGGATGACGCCCTTGGTCGTCTCGGTGATCGGGCGCAGCCGGTCGTCGGCGTAGGTCACCGAGTCCGGGTTCTTCTTGCCGCGCGCGTACGTGGGGATCTGGTCCATCGCGCCCGGGCGGTAGAGCGCCACGAGCGCGACCAGGTCGTCGAACTCCGTCGGCTCGACGCGCTTGAGCGCTTCGCGCATGCCCTCGGACTCGAACTGGAACACGCCGATCGAGTCCCCGCGCGCGAGCATCTCGTAGGTCTTGGCGTCGTCGAGCGGCAGGCGCGCCATGTCCGGCCGCGCGCCCGTGGAGCGCTCGATGATGTCCAGCGCGTCCTCGATGACGTCGAGGTTGCGCAGGCCCAGGAAGTCCATCTTGAGCAGCCCGAGCTCCTCGATGGGCTTCATCGAGAACTGCGTGACCGTCCGGTAGGCCTTGTTGCCGTTCTCGTCGGTGCCCGCGTCGGCGAGCTGCAGCGGCGCGATGTCGGTCAGCGGCCGGTCGGCGATGACCACCGCCGCCGCGTGGATCGACGCGTTGCGCACGATGCCCTCGAGGCCCTGTGCGACGTCGACGATGCGCTTCGCGTCCGGATCGCGCGCCACCTCCTTGGCGAGGTCGGTGCCGGACTGCAGGCACTCGTCGAAGCTCGGCGCCCGCCCCATGATCGGGTCCGGGATCAGCTTGGCCAGGGCGTCGCCCTTGCCGTAGTCGTAGCCCAGCACCCGCGCCGCGTCGCGCGTGGCCGCGCGCGGGAACATCTTGCCGAACGTGATGATCTGCGCCACGCGGTCGGCGCCGTACTTGTCGATGACGTAGCGCATGACGCGCTCGCGGCCGCGCACGGAGAAGTCGATGTCGATGTCCGGCATCGAAACGCGCTCGGGGTTGAGGAAGCGCTCGAACAGCAGGTCGTAGCGCAGCGGGTCGACGTCGGTGATGCGCAGGCAGTACGCCACCAGCGAGCCGGCGGCGCTGCCGCGGCCGGGCCCCACGGCGATGCCGTTGGACTTCGCGTAGTTGACGAAGTCCCACACGATCAGGAAGTAGCCGCAGAAGCCCATGCGCTCGATGACCCCGAGCTCCATCTCCATGCGCTCGACCGCGGCCGCCGGCGGCGGCTCGCCGTAGCGCTCGGCCAGGCCGCGCTCCACCAGGCGGCGCAGGTAGGCGGGCTCGGACAGCTCCTCCGGGCACGGGAAGCCCGGGATGAGCTGGCGCTCGAGCTCGATCTCGACGTCGACGCGCTCGGCGATCTCCAGCGACGACGCCAGCGACTCCGGCCACTGCGCGAACGAGGCCGCCATCTCCTCGTTGCTCTTCAGGTAGAACTCGTTGGTGTCGAAGCGCATCTTCGGCTGCTCGAGCGTCGACTTGGTCTGCACGCACAGCAGCGCGGCGTGGTGGTGGAAGTCCTCGCGGCGCAGGTAGTGGACGTCGGCGGTGGCGACGAGCGGGCGGCCCATCTCCGACGCGAACCGCACGATCGCCTCGTTGACGACGTCCTGCTCGGGGATGCCGTTCTTCTGGACCTCGAAGTAGACGTCCTCGGGCCCGAACACCTGCACGAGCTCGTCGAGGTGCGCGCGGGCGTCGCCGAGGCGGCCGTCGACGATGCGGCGGCTCGAGCGCGAGGCGAGGCAGCCCGTCAGGCAGATGACGCCGTCGGCGTGACGGGAGAGCAGCTCCATGTCGACGCCCGGCTTGCCCCGGTGCAGCCCCTCGAGGAAGCCCGCGCTCGAGAGCTTGACCAGGTTGCGGTAGCCCTCGGGGCTCTCGGCCAGCAACGTGAGGTGGTTGCGCTCGATCTTGCCCTCGCGCACCGTGCGGTCGTCGACGAAGTACGCCTCGAGGCCCAGGATCGGCTTGATTCCGTGCTTGCGCGCCGCCTTGAACAGCTCGACCGCGCCGTTCATGACCCCGTGGTCGGTGAGGCCGATGGCCGGCTGCTCGAAGGCGGCGGCGCGGGCGGCCAGCGCGTCGATCTTGCACGCGCCGTCGAGCAGCGAGTACTCGGAGTGGACGTGGAGGTGGGCGCAGGACGGAGGACTCACGGACGCCGGAGACTAGATGCGGCTCCGGATGGGTCGGCGGGCGTGCGCGCGTCCTGGCCGCACGCTGCGGAAAACCGCGCGAGCACGTTCGCAGTCGCCTCGCGAGAGGCCCCGCCGTACTGTGGCGCGCGTGCTGCGCAGGATCGCGACGACCGCCGTGCTCGCGCTGTGCGCGGCCGGCGCGACCGCCGGTCCCGCGCGCGCCGACGGCATCTTCGGCGGCGAGACGGCGAGGTCGATCCCGCCCTGGATGGCGGACGTCCGCGCCGACGGGGAGCACCTGTGCGGCGGCACGCTCGTGCACCGCGAGTGGGTCCTCACCGCGGCCCACTGCCTCGACGGCGCGCCGACCGAGGCCATCGACGTCGTGTTCGGGCGCCTGCGCCGCAGCGACACCGCCACCGGCCAGGTGCTGCCGGCGCAGGAGCTCCTGATCCACCCGGCCCGCTCCGACGGGGCCATGGGCTACGACGTCGCGCTCATCCACCTGTCCGGCAGCGCGGCAGGGCCCCCGCTGCCGTTCGGAGTCCCCGGTCAGGACGCGCTGTGGGCCCCCGGGCGGCCGGCGACGGTGATCGGCTGGGGCATGGACGAGTCCGGCGACTACCCCGACGACCTGCGCACGCTGGATCTTCCGATGGCCGCGGACGACGAGTGCGCGCAGCAGTACATGGTCGGCGGCGGGCTGCACGAGCCGACGGAGGTCTGCGCCGGCGACTCCAGCGTGGCCCGCTCGCCCTGCTACGGCGACTCGGGCGGCCCGCTGTTCGTCGCCGACGCGACGGGTGCGCCGCTGCTGGTCGGGGTCGTCTCGCGGGGCTACGCCTGCGGGGTCGTCCCCACGCACAGCGTCTACGCGCGCGTGGGAGGCGTTCCCGTGCACGACTGGCTGAAGTCGACGCTGCCTGCGCCCGCGGCGCCTGCGGTGCCCGCGGCGCCCACTCCGCCTGCGGCCACCGTGCCGCCACCGGCGACGGCCGCGGCCGTCCGCTTCCCCCGCCGGCGCCCGTGCGGGCGCGCCGGGCGGCTGGCGATCCGGCTCGAGCTTCCCGCGGGCGCGCGCGCCACCGCCGCCTCGGTCGCGGTGAGCGGCGCCGGCCGCCGGCGCTGGCGCGGCCACGTGCCGCACGTGCTGCGGAGCCGCCGGATCCACCGCAAGCGCCTCGTCGTGACCGTGCGCGTGCAGCTCGCCGACGGCTCGGTCGTGAAGGGCGCGCGCCGCTACGGCGCCTGCCGCTGAGCGTCAGTCCGCGCCGGTCCGGACGCGCTCGGCCCACGCCCGCAGCTGCGCGGCCGCGCGGTGGTCGCCGCGCGTGATCGGCCGCTCGCCGGGCGGCGGCGCCTCGCCGCGCATGAGCCGCTGGAAGGCTTCGCGCGAGATGACGACCGTCGCGTCCGGCGCCGCCGGCGGGGAGTGGGTCGAGACGGCCATGCCGCGGCCGTCGAGCGCGGTCAGGTAGACCGTGTCGGGGCGGTCGCCGCCGGTGATGGTCTGGGCGATCGTGAAGCGGTGGTCGCGCGTCCAGGCGGGCCGGATCGCGTAGGCCAGGCAGCGCAGCACGAGCGCCGGCTCGAGCTCGGCGCCGGCGCGCACGACCTCCTCGAGGCCCAGGCGCGTGTCGAGCACCGGCTCGAGGGGGCGCAGCTTGCGGCGCCCGCCGGATACGCGCGCGCGGCCGAAGCGGCCCGGTCGCGGCCCGACCCCCGCCAGCAGCTCGGCGACCGTGAGCGCGTCCGCGCGCAGGTGGAACTCAGCCTCGCCGCGGCCGCGCGGGCCCGGAACCCGGCGGACGGTGGCGGCCGTCTCGCCGACCGACACGGCCAGCGTGCCGAGCTCGCGCAGGGTCAGGTCGTACTCGACGGGCCGCGCCACGGCGCGCCACTGCGCGCGAACCAGGCCCTCGATCAGCTGCGCCGCGGCCGCCGGGTCGTCATGGGCGAGCTTGACCAGGGCGCCGCGCAGCGGCGGGTACTCCCGCCCCCCCGTGCCGCGGGCGAGCCGCGCCGGCGGCTCCGTCGTCGCCGGGACGATCGTCGGCCCGCGCCGCAGCGCCTCGGCGGCGGCGTCGAGGTCGGCCACGACGCGCTCGCTCTCGGCGGCGGGCGCCGCGGCCGCCGCGGCCGCGACCTGCTCGGCCGCGCGCTCCGCGAGGTCGGGCGGCACCGGGGGCGCGAACGGGCCGTCGTCCGGCGCGGGCGCGGCGGCGGCCGGCGGCGCGGGCGCCGCCGCGCGGGCGCGCCTCAGCTCCTCCTCGAGCTCGGCCACGCGCGCGGCGTGCGCGACCTCGGCCGCCCGCCTCTGCGACGCCGCGGCGACGGCACGGGCCTCGGCCAGCTCGCGCGCCGTCGCCGCGCGCGCGGCGGCGGCCTCCGCCTGCTCCACGCGCCCGCGCAGGTCGGCCAGCGCCGCCTCGGCCTGCGCGACGCGCTCGCCGGCCGCCCGCGCGCGCTCGTCCGCGTCGCGCTCGCGCGCGGCCGCGCGCTGCTCGAGCGCCGCGGTGCGCTGCTCGACCTCGGCCTGCACGGCGTCGGCCAGCGCGCGCTCGCGTTCCTCGCGGGCCGCCGCCAGCTCCCCCTGCAGCGACGCGATCCGCTCGCGCGCCGCCCGCAGGTCCGCGGCCGCCGCCTGCGCCTCGTGGCGGGCGTCGTCGTGGGCGGCCTGCGCGGTGTCGGCGCGGATCCGCTCGCGCTCCGCCGCCGCGCTCGCCGCCTCGCGCTGCTCGCGCGTCGCCCGCAGCTCACCGCGGGCCGCCGCCAGCGCCTCGGCAAGCGTCGTGCGCTCGTGCTCGAGCACGGTCAGCCGGACGGTGGCGGCGCCGTGGGCGACCTCCCGCGTGCGCCGCCGGACCTCCGCCTCGTGCAGCCGCAGCCGCAGCTCGCCCACCGTCGTGATGGTGGCCGTCAGCGCGGCGCGCAGCCGCTCCGCCTCGCGGTCGGCGCCGCCGGCTTCGGGCGGCGGCGGGGCCTCGGGGGCCGGGGGCTCCGGCTCCGGCTCCGGCCGCGCCTCGAGTTCGGCCTCGAGCTCGGCGAGGCGCTCGCGCAGGGCCACCTCCCGCGCCTCGGCCTCCGCGAGCTGGGCAGCGGCGGCCGCCGCCGCCTCGCCGCCGGCGTCCCCCGCGCGCTCGAGCCGCGACCGCAGCGCGTCGCGCTCTGCCGTCAGCGTCGCGAGCCGGTCCTCGACCTCGTTGGCGCGCAGCTCGAGCACCTCGACCGCGCGCAGCGCTTCCCGCGCGATCCGTGCCTGGGCGGCCTCGGCGGCCTCGGCTCGCCGGGCGCGCCGCTCCGCGAGCACCGCGCGCTCGACCACCTCGCCGCCTGCGCGCTCGGCTTCCGGCGCCGGCGCCGGAACGGCCGCACTCGCGTCGATCGCCACCGCCGGCAGCGCGATGCGACCCCCCGCCTCCCACTCGAGCACCAGCTGGTCGCCGGCCGCCGCCACCAGCGCCGCCGGCACCACGTACGCGCCGCGCCAGGCGCCGCGCTGGTGGCCGGACCCCGGATCCGGCAGCGAGGCGAACCGTTGCGCGCGCCCCTCGTGCTCGACCACCAGGACCGGGAGCGCGATCGGCGCGGTGCCCGGCGTGCGGCCGCGCACCCGCAGAAGCCCGCTGCCCGCGCCCGAGGGCAGCCAGTCCAGCGAGTCGACGGTCACGCCGTCAGGTGCGCCAACGGGCTCGATCACGCCCCCATCGTCCCACAGCGCCAGGCGGCCGGCGCCCGGTAGCGGGCCGTCAGGACTCTTCGCGCGCGCGGGCGACCAGCAACAGGCCGATCGCCGCGACGAGCAGGCCGCCGGCGATCAGCGGCTTGGGCACGTACGTGCGGCCGTACTTGCGCCGCAGGACGAGCTTCCCGCCCTTCCAGACGGCCATCCCGAGGAGCTTGTAACCCATGGCGGAAGCGTACCCCGCCCCGCCGCGAGGGACACGCCCGCCCCGCGGCCGGAGCCGCGGGGCGGGCGGGAGATCACTTGGCCACGCGCACCTGGACGGCGCCGGAGCCGGTGCGGCCGTCCTGCTTGCGGCCGGTGAAGGCCAGCATGTACGTGCCCTTCTTGAACTTCTTGGCCGCCGCCTTGGCGATCTTGACCTTCAGCGTGCCCTTGCCCGGGCCCACGGAGGCGAGCTTGCCGGTGCCGACGGTCTTGCCGCCGCGCTTGAGGCTGGCGGCGAGATCGCTGATGCGCTCGCCGGCGGTCA
>DATLGB010000097.1:0-20102 GCA_035540675.1 Solirubrobacteraceae bacterium
CCGCGGCGGCGGAGACCGTTGGCGACTTGTTCGGGCATATGCCGAATCTCGCGCCACGCTTGGCCGGCGGACGCCGTCTCGCCCGGCGCGCCCGCGGCAGCTCGACGCGCCACCCGCGTCGCCCTGCGCCGCGGGGTCTCCGCGCTGACCGAACCCCTGTCAGACCGTCCGGTGCGCGCGCGACGATCAGGAGTCCGCGATGCCGCTCACGCTCATCACCGGTCCGGCCAATGCCGCGAAGGCGGGATGGGTGCTGGGCGCCTTCCGGGAGGCGCTGGGGCGGGCGGCGTCCGCGCGGCTGCCGGCGCCGGAGCCGCTGCTGGTCGTCCCGACCTCGGCCGACGTCGAGCCGTACCAGCGCGAGCTGGTCGCCGGGGGGACGGTGTTCGGCGGCGACGTGCTCACGTTCGACCGGTTGCTGCGGCTGATCGCGCAGCGCACGGGCTACCGCGCGCGGCGCATCGGCGCGGTGGCTCGGGCGCGGGTGGTGCGAGCCGTCGCCGCCGAGGCGCGGCTCGACGTGCTGGCGGCGTCGGCGGCGTCGCCCGGCTTCGCGGCCGCGACGGCCGACCTGTTCGCCGAGCTGCAGCGGGCGATGGTGACGCCGGAGCGCTTCCTCGCCGCGGTCCGGCAGTGGGACGGCGGGCGCCGGGCCGCGGCGGCCGCGGAGGTCGGGCGCCTGTACGCGGCGTACCGGCGGCGGCTCGACCGCCTCGGGCGCGTCGACGGCGAGGGGTGGGCATGGGGCGCCCTGGACGCGTTGCGCGCGGACCCGGCGCGCTGGGACGGGCGGCCGGTGTTCCTGTACGGCTTCGACGACCTCACGCCCGCGCAGCTCGACGCGGTGGAGACGCTGGTGCGCGCGTGCGCCGCCGACGTCGCGCTGTCGCTCACCTACGAGCCCGGCCGCGCCGCCTTCGCCGCGCGCGCGGCGGCGGTGGAGACGCTGCGGCCGCTGGCGCAGGCGTCGGGACGGGTGGTGGAGTTGCCGGAGGTGGCCGAGCACTACGCGCCGGCCGCGCGGCCGGCGCTGCACCACCTCGAGCGCCGGCTGTTCGAGGGCGGCGGCGAGCGCGTCCCGCCCAACGGCGCCGTGCGGCTGCTCGAGGCCGGCGGCGAGCGCGCGGAGGCCGAGCTGATCGGGGCGGCGCTGCTCGAGCTGGTGCGCCAGGGCGCCGCACCCGGCGAGCTCGCGGTGCTGACGCGCTCCGGCGACGAGGCGCCGCTGCTCGAGCAGGTGCTCGAGGCGTACGGCCTGCCGGTCGAGCGCGCGGCGCGCGTGCCGCTGGCCCGCACCCGGCTCGGCGCGGGCCTGCTCGCCTACGGCCGCGCCGCCCTGCCGGGCGCCGCCGCGCGCGACCTGCTGCTGTGGCTGCGCACGCCGGGCAAGCTCGCCACGCCGGAGGGGGCGGACGCCTTCGAGGCGCAGCTGCGCCGCAACGAGGTGGCGACGGCGGCGCAGGCGCGGCGGCTGTGGCCGGCGCCGCTGCCGGCGCTCGACGCGCTCGCGGGCGCGGCCGCCGAGGGCGCGGCGGCGTTCCTGGACGTCCTCGAGGCGGAGCTCGACGCGATCTGGACGTCGGCGCACGAGCGGCGCGCTCACGTCCTCGCCGGCCACGACGGCTCCGACGCCCGCGTCGCGGCGCAGGTGCGGGCGGCGATCGCCGAGTTGCGCGGGCTGGCCCGCGACGACCCGGCGCTGGTGGGCGGCGCCGCTGACGTGCTGGAGGCGCTCGCGGACGTGGAGGTGCGGCTCGGGGCGCCGGCCGGCGCGGGCGTCCTGTTGGCGGATCCGCTGGCGGTGCGCGCCCGCCGCTTCCGCGGCGTGGTCGTGTGCGGCCTGCAGGACGGGGCGTTCCCGCGCCATCCGGCGCCGGAGCCGTTCCTCGACGACGCCGACCGCCGCGCCCTCGCGCAGGCGTCCGGGGTCGCGCTGCCGCTGCACGAGGACGTGCTGGCGCGCGAGCGCTTCCTGTTCTACTCGGCGGTCTCGCGCGCGGAGGAGGTGCTGTTCGTCTCCTTCCGCTCGTCCGACGAGGAAGGCGAGCCGGAGCTGCGGTCGCCGTTCGTCGACGACGTCCGCGACCTCTTCACCGACGAGCTGTGGGCGCAGCGCGGGCGGCGCCTGCTGGCCGAGGTGACGTGGCCGCCGGCGCAGGCGCCGACGCCGCTCGAGCTGCGGCGCGCGCAGGCGGCGGCCGCCGGCGCGGGCCGCGGCGAGCCGCCGCCGCTGGCCGCCCCGCGCTCGCCCGCGGTGCTGGCGGGCCTGGCCGAGCGCCGGGCGGAGGCGGCGCGCGGGCTGGAGGCCTTCGACGCGTGCGGCGTGCGCTGGCTCGTGGAGAGCCTCCTGCGCCCGCAGCGGATCGAGCCCGATCCCGAGCCGATGCAGCGTGGCTCGCTGGCGCATGCGGTGCTCGAGCGCACGCTGCGCGGGCTGCGGGAGCGCACGGGCTCCGCGCGCCTGACGCCGGCGGCGCGGCCCGAGGCCGAGCGCGAGCTGCGCACGGCGCTGGGCGAGCTGCGCGGGACGCGCGCGGGCGTCCGCGCGCGCGCGGCGTTGCGCGCGCTCGAGGTCGACCTGCTGCGCTGGCTCGACCAGGAGTGCGCGCAGGACGACGGCTTCGAGCCGCTGCACCTCGAATGGAGCTTCGGCGGCGAGCAGGACGACGGGCCGGCGCTCGAGGTCGGCGGGGTGCGCCTGAGCGGCCGGATCGACCGGATCGACGTGGGCCCGGGGGGCGCGGCCATCGTGCGCGACTACAAGAACTCCACGGGCTATCCGCGAGCGGCGTGGGCCGAGGACGGCCATCTGCAGGCGGCGCTGTACGCGCTGGCGGCGCGCGAGCTGCTCGGCCTGGCGCCCGTGGGTGCCCTCTACCAGCCGCTGCGCGGCCGCGACCTGCGGCCGCGCGGCGCGGTCGTCGCGGACGCGGCGGCGGCGCCCGTCGAGACCGACAGCGTCGACGCGGCCGAGTGGGAGGCGCTGCTCGACGAGCTGCGCGGCCGCGCGGCGGACGCCGCGGCGCGGCTGCGCCGCGGCGAGATCCGGGCCTGCCCCGAGCGCTGCACGCCGCGCGGATGCGGGTACCCGGGGATCTGCCGCGCGCGCGAGCTGGCGCCGCCGGAGGCGGCGGCGTGAGCCGTCCGGCGTTCACGCCGGAGCAGGCCGCGGCGATCGCCGACCGCAGCGGCTCCGCCCTGCTGGCCGCCAACGCCGGCTCCGGCAAGACGGCGGTCATGGTCGAGCGCTTCGTCGAGGCCGTGGTCGCCGACGGCGTCGCCGTCGGGTCGATCCTCGCGCTGACGTTCACCGAGAAGGCGGCCGGCGAGCTGCGCGAGCGGATCCGACGGCGCTTCGTCGAGCTGGGCGAGCACGAGCACTCGCGCACCGCCGAGGGTGCGTGGGTGGGCACGATCCACGGCTTCTGCGCCCGCGTGCTGCGGGCGCACCCGTTCGCCGCCGGGCTCGACCCGCGCTTCACGGTGCTCGACGAGCCGGCGACGCGACGGCTGCAGGACGCGGCGTGGGAGCGGGCGGTCGAGCGCTGGGCGGCGGAGCACCGGGACGCGGCGGTCGACCTGCTGGCCGCCCACGCCCACGACCTGCGGGACATGGTCGCCGGCGCGTACGCCGAGCTGCGCTCGCGCGGAGCGGCGGCGCCCCGCCTGCCTCTGCCGGACACCGCACCGGCCCCCGCGCCGGCCGAGCTGACGGGCGCCTGCGCCGCCGCGGCCGCCGAGCTCGCCGCCGCCGGCGACGGCGTCAAGGTGCAGTCGGCGCGCGCGGCGCTGGAGGCGTGCCGCACGCTGCTCGACGGACCGGCGCCCGGCGGCGTCCCGCGGCCGACCGACCTCGACGCGGCGGCCCTGCCTTCGGGGGCGAAGGCGCTCGGCACCGACGCGTGCGACGCCTACCGCGCCGCGCTCGCCGCCTACCGCGCCGCCTGCGCCGGCCACCACGCGCGTGCGGCGCTCGCCCTGATCGCGCCGCTGCTGGAGGGGTTCGCCGGGGCGTGCGAAGAGCTCAAGGCCGCGCGCGCGGCGGTCGACTTCGAGGATCTCCAGCTCGCCGTCCGCGACCTGCTCGCGCGCGACGGCGGCCTGCGCGAGCGCTGGGCGCAGCGCTTCGACCTGATCATGGTCGACGAGTTCCAGGACACCAACCGGCTGCAGCTCGAGCTGCTCGAGATGCTCGAGCGCGGCAACCTGTTCGCGGTCGGCGACGAGTTCCAGTCCATCTACGGCTTCCGCCACGCGGACGTCACCATCTTCCGCGAGCGGGCCGCCGCGCTCGGCCCGGCCGGGGTGCGGCGGCTGCGGATGAACTTCCGCTCCCGCCGCGAGGTCCTCGACGTCCTCAACGGCGCGTTCGCGCCGATCTTCGGTGACGGGTTCGAGCCACTGCTCGCCGGCCGTCCCGACGGGCCCGGCGGCGACGCGCTGCGCCTGTTCGACCCCGATCGCGTCGACGCGCCGGCCGACGCGCCGCCGGTCGAGCTGCTCGTCACCGCGGCGAAGGGCTGGGACGAGTCGGCGCCGGGCCCGGCGCTGCCGGGCGAGCGCCCGCACCGGCGCGCCGAGGCCGCGCTGGTGGCGCAGCGGCTGCGCGAGGAGGTCGACCGCGGCCGCCGGCCCGGCGAGATCGCCGTGCTCGTGCGAGCGGCGGCGTCGCTGCGGCTGCTCGAGCAGGCGCTCGAGGAGCGCGGGCTGCCGACCTACGTCGTGGGCGGTCGCGGCTACTGGTCGGCCGAGCAGGTGCGCGACGGGCTCGCGTACCTGTCGGTGCTCGCCAACCCCCTCGACGAGGCGGCGCTGTACGCGGTGCTCGCGTCGCCGTTCTGCGGCGTCGGCGCCGACGCGCTCATCCTCACCGCGCAGGCGGGGCGCGGGCGCGGCGCGTGGCAGGCGCTGCGCGCCGCGTTCGTCGACGCCGACGGGCAGGAGGCGTGGGCCGCCGAGCTGCCGGAAACCGAGCGCGAGGCGCTCGCGCGGCTCGTGCCGCTGCTGGCCGCCGAGCGCGCGCACGCCGAGCGGCTGCCGGCGGAGGTGCTGCTCGAGCGGGCGGTCGCCGCGACGGGCTACGACGTCGCCGTGCTCGCGCGCCCGGGCGGCGAGCGGCGGCTCGCGAACCTGCGCAAGCTGATGCGGCTCGCCCGCGAGTTCGAGCGCGCGGAGGGCCGCGACCTGCGGGCGTTCCTGGCCTACGCGTCCACGCAGGACCTGGTGCAGGCGCGCGAGGGCGAGGCGGCGATGGAGGGCGAGGGCCTCGACGCCGTGCGCCTGATGACGATCCACCGCGCCAAGGGCCTCGAGTTCCCGGTCGTCTGCGTCGCCGACCTCGGCCGGCTCGGGCCCGGGGGCGCACCGCCGCTGCTGCTCGGCCGCGACGGCCGGATCGGGCTGCGCGTGCGCCCGCTCGGGGCGCCCGCCGCCGTGCCGGCGCTGGCGTGGGAGGACCTCGACGGCGCCCGCCGCGAGGCCGAGGACGAGGAGGAGCGGCGGCTGCTGTACGTCGCGATGACGCGCGCGCGGGAGCAGCTCATCCTGTCCGGCTCCCTGGACGTCGAGAAGCCGCCGCGCCCGCGCCCGGGCGGGGCGCCCCTGTGCTGGATCGCCCGCGCGCTGGTCGGCGACGGCCCGCTGCAGGACACGCCGGCGCTCGTGGAACGCGGATGGGACGGCCGCCCCGCGCGGCTGCGCGTGGCCGTCAGCACGCCGGCGGCGCCGCTGGTGCGGCCCGACGCGCCGCCCGCCGCGCCGCCCGCGGCGGGCACCTCGCTGCCGCCGGCGCCCGCGCTCGGCCCGCCGGTCGCTCCCGCCGGCGCCGCGCTCCTGCCCGGGCTCCCGCGCCGCCTGTCGTACTCGTCGCTCAACCAGTACGCGCGCTGCGGCTACCGCTGGTACCTCCAGCGCGTGCTCGGCCTCGGCGACGTCGAGCCCCCGCCGCTGCCGCGCGAGGGGCCGGAGGCGGGCGGGCTGGACCCGCGGGTGCGGGGCGCGCTCGTCCACGCGCTGCTCGAGCAGATCGACTTCGCGCGCCCGCGCCGGCCGGACGGCGACGCCGTCGCCGCGGCCGCCGCGGCCATCGGCGCCGAGCCGTCGCCGGACGAGGCCGCCGACGTCGCCCGGCTGGTCGAGGCGTTCGCCGCCTCCGACCTGTGCGAGCGGCTCGCGCGCGCCCGCGGCGTGCGCCGCGAGGCTCCCTTCGCGTTCGCGCTCGAGCCCGGTGGCGACGGGCTGCTCGTACACGGGGTCGTCGACGTCGTCGCGCGCGAGGCGGACGGGACGACGCTCGTCGTCGACTACAAGAGCGACCGCCTCGACGGCGCCGACCCGGAGGCCGTGGTGGCGCGCGACTACCACGCCCAGCGGCTCGTGTACGCGCTCGCCGCGCTGCGCGACGGCGCCGCGCGCGTCGAGGTCGCGCACTGCTTCCTCGAGCGTCCCGGGGCGCCGGCGCGCGCGACGTACGGCCAGGCCGACGCGCCCGCGCTGGCCGAGCGGCTGCTCGAGCGCGCGCGTGGGGTGCTGGCGGCCGAGTTCCCGGTCGCCGCCGAGCCGCACCGCGACCTGTGCGCCACCTGCCCCGGCCGGCGCACCCTGTGCTCGCACCCGCAGGAGCGGACGCTGCGGCCGCCGCCCGGGATCCCGGTGGCGGCCTGAGGGACGAAAGAGGGCGCGCCGGCGGCGCGCCCTCAGGTTCAGACCGGGTCTGAGTCGGCGGCTACAAGCCGCGCCGGGCCCCGCCGTAGGCGCCGAACGGGGCGCCGGCGACGAGCACCAGGATCGCGGCGACGATGCCGACGATGACGGGCAGGCCGAGCGCGGTGCACAGCCAGTAGACGAGTGCGGCCAGGACGATGGCCAGCAGGATGCCGATCATTGTTGACTCCTTTCGCACCGGCTCTCCCGCGTGCCGGGTCGGTCGTGGTGGGCTGCGGGCGGACTGCCCTCGACGTGGCGCGTGCAAACCATGCTCGGCCGGGCGCGCGAGAGGGTCGTGCGGGCCTCGGTACCCTCTGAGCGCAGGCTCGGACCGCCGCCCCGGCAGGCGCGGCGGCTCGGCGTTCCACTGGATCCGTGAGCGACATCTCCCAACGCAACGACGACCCCCGGGTGGACGGCGCCGGCGACGGCGCCGTCAACGGCGCCGGCCGGCGCTCCGCCGCGGCGGTCGACGCCCGCGCCGGCGCCGAGGACCGGGCCGTGCGGGCGGCCGAGGACCGGCGGCTGCTCGAGCGCTACCACCGCACGGGCGACCGCTCGGCCCGCGAGGAGGTCGTGCAGCGCTTCCTGCCGCTCGCGCGCCAGCTCGCCCGCCGCTACGCCGGCGCCGGCGAGCCGCTCGAGGACCTCGTGCAGGTGGCGTCGCTCGGGCTGGTCAAGGCGGTCGACCGGTTCGACCCGAGCCGCGCGGTCGCCTTCTCGTCCTTCGCGGTGCCGACCATCCTCGGCGAGCTCAAGCGCCACTTCCGCGACAAGGGCTGGTCCGTGCGCGTCCCGCGCGACCTCCAGGAGCTCGCGCTGCGGCTCGAGCGCACGGGCGAGGAGCTCTCGCGCGAGCTCGGCCGGGCGCCCACGCCCGGCGAGGTGGCCGAGCGCCTCGGCGTCTCCGAGGAGGACGTGCTCGAGGCGCGCGAGGCGGCCCACGCCTACCGCGCCGTGTCGCTCGACCGCCCGCGCACGGACGACGACGAGGGCGGTCCCGCCGTGGCGGACGCCATGGGCGGCGAGGATCCCGGCTTCCGCCGCGCCGAGGACGCGGCCACCGTGGACCAGCTGCTGCGCGTGCTCGCGCCGCGGGAGCGCGAGGTGCTGCGGCTGCGCTTCGTCGAGGATCTCACGCAGCAGGAGATCGGCGACCGCATCGGCGTCTCGCAGATGCACGTCTCGCGGCTGATCCGCCAGGCCATCGCCCGGCTGGGCGAAGCCGCCGAGGGCGAGTAGCGCGGACGGCCGGCCGGGTAACGTCCGGGCCATGGACCACTGGGACCTCCGCACGATCGACGTTCAGCCGCGCCAGCCGCAGATCCTCCACTCGGAGCGCGGCGAGGGGCGCGCCATCGCCATCAACCTGCCGGCGGGCGAGGAGCTGCAGGAGCACGAGGTCCATGAGCGGTCCTATCTCGTGGTCGTCGACGGCGAGGTCGAGATCGCCGCCGCCGAGACGTTCACCGGCGGCCCGGGGACGCTGGCGATCTTCGATCCGCACGAGCGTCACGAGGTGCGGGCGCGGTCGGACGCGCGCCTGCTGCTGATCCTCGCGCCGTGGCCGGGCGAGGGGCATCCCGGCGCGCGCGACGCCTGACGCCGCCGCCGCGGTGGCCGGCGTCGACGTCCGCGGCCTCGAGCGCGAGCTGCGCGCGAGCGTGCGCGGCGACGTGGGGTTCGACGCCGGCCACCGCGCCGCCTTCGCCCACGACGCCTCCAACTACCGGCAGGTCCCGCTGGGCGTCGTCGCGCCGCTCGACGCCGACGACGCCGTCGCGGCCGTCGCGGTCGCGCGCGCCCACGGCGCGCCCGTGCTCCCGCGCGGGTGCGGGACGAGCCTGTCTGGCGAGACCGTCAACGCGGCGCTCGTGCTCGACACGTCGCGCCACATGCGGCGGATCGTGGAGCTCGACCCGCAGCGCCGGCTCGCGCGCGTCGAGCCCGGCGTCATCCGCGACGAGCTGGCGGGGGCGCTCGAGCGCGAGCACCACCTGACCTTCGGCCCCGACACGTCGACGCACGCCTACGCCACGATCGGCGGGATGCTCGGCAACAACTCGTGCGGGGTGCACTCGCTCACCGCCGGGCGCACGTCGGACAACACGCACGCGCTCGACGTCCTGCTCTACGACGGGACGCGGATGGCGGTCGGCCCGACGCCGCCCGCCGCCGGCGGCCGCGCCGGCGAGGTCCACGCGCGCCTGCGCGACCTGGCCGCCCGTCACGCCGGCGCGATCCGCGCCGCCTTCCCGGACATCCCGCGCCGCGTCTCGGGCTACAACCTCGACGAGCTGCTGCCCGAGCGCGGCTTCCACGTGGCGCGCGCGCTCGTGGGCAGCGAGGGGACGCTGGCGACGATCCTCGAAGCGACGCTGCAGCTGGTCGAGCACCCGCCGCACCGGACGCTCGTCGTGCTCGGCTTCGACACGGTGATCGACGCCGCCGACCGCGTGCCCGACGTGCTCGCCTGCGGCCCGAGCGCGCTCGAGGGGATGGACATGCGGCTCGTGCGCGACCGCTCCGGGCTGCCGTCGGGCGGCGGCTGGCTGCTCGCGGAGTTCACCGGCTGGACGCAGGCGGAGGCGGCGGACGCGGCGCGGCGCTGCGCGGTCGCGCTCGGCCGGCGCGGCGGCGCGGTCGAGGTCGTGGCGGTCACCGATCCGGCGCAGGCGCGGCGGGTGTGGCGGGCGCGCGAGCTGGCCAGCGCGGCGGTCGAGGGCACGGCGCCGGGGTGGGAGGACGCGGCGGTCGCGCCGGCGCGCCTCGGGGACTACCTGCGCGACTTCCAGGCGCTGCTCGACGCCCACGGCTACCGGACCGTCCTGTACGGGCACTTCGGCGACGGCTGCGTGCACTCGCGGATCGACTTCGACCTGCAGACGCCGGGCGGCGTGCGGGCGTGGCGGAGGTTCCTGGACGAGGCGGCCGACCTCGTCGTCGCCTACGGCGGGTCGCTGTCGGGCGAGCACGGCGACGGGCAGGCGCGGGCCGAGCTGCTGCCGCGCATGTTCGGCGACGACGTCGTGCGCGCGTTCGAGGAGATGAAGGCCATCCTCGACCCCGACGGCGGCATGAACCCGGGCAAGGTGGTGGCGCCGCGGCCGATCACGAGCGACCTGAAGCCGCGGGTGGCGGGGGCGCCGCCGTGCGTCGGCGCGGGCGTGTGCCGCAAGCTCCACGCCGGGACGATGTGCCCGAGCTACATGGCCACCCGCGACGAGCGTCACTCCACGCGTGGCCGGGCCCGCGTGCTCGCGGAGATGCTGCAGGGCGAGACCATCACCGACGGCTACCGGTCCGAGGCGGTGCACGCGGCACTCGACCTGTGCCTGTCGTGCAAGGCGTGCAAGTCCGAGTGCCCGGCCGGCGTCGACATCGCGGCGCACAAGGCCGAGTTCCTCGCGCGCCACTACGCGCGCCGGCTGCGCCCGCGGCAGGCGTACAGCATGGGCCTGATCATGTACGCGGCGCGCGCGGCGCGGCTGGCGCCGGGCGCGGCCAACGCCCTCGCCGCCAGCGCCGCCGGGCGCCGGCTCGCCGGCGTCACGGCCCAGCGCCCGCTGCCGCGCTTCGCGCGCGAGAGCTTCCGCGCCGCGTGGGCGCGCCGGCCGGCCGGCGGTGCCGGCAGCCCGCCGGTCGTCCTGCTCGCCGACACGTTCAACGACCACTTCCAGCCCGAGGTGCTCCACGCCGCCGCGCGGGCGCTCGCCGGCGCGGGGCTCAGCGTCCAGGTGCCGGAGGGCTTCGTCTGCTGCGGCCGGCCGCTGTACGACTTCGGCATGCTCGCGACGGCGCGGCGGCTGCTGCGCGGGCTGGTCGCGCGCCTCGGCCCCGCGGCGCTGGCCGGGACGCCGATCGCCGTCGCCGAGCCGAGCTGCCTGTCGACGCTGCGCGACGAGCTGCCGCGAATGCTGCCCCGCGACGCCGCGGCGCGGGCCGTCGCGGCGCGCGCGGTCACGCTGGCCGAGGCGCTCACCGGGCGCGACTGGGCGCCGCCGTCGCTCGACGGCCGCACGGTCCTGCTGCACGGCCACTGCCATCAGGTGGCCACCGGCGGGCCCGCCGCGGAGCCGGCGCTGCTCGAGCGCGCGGGGGCGGACGTGCGGGTGCTCGACGCGGGCTGCTGCGGGATGGCGGGGCCGTTCGGCTACGACCGCGCCAAGTACGAGCTGTCCATGCGCATCGGCGAGCAGCGCCTGCTGCCGGCGGTGCGGGCTGCGGACGCCGGCGCGCTCGTGGTCGCCGACGGCTTCTCGTGCCGCGCGCAGGTCGAGCACGGGACCGGCCGGCGCGCGCTGCACCTCGCCCAGGTGCTGGCGGGGACGCGATGAGCACGCGGCTGGTGCTCGTGCGCCACGGCGAGTCGGCCTGGAACGCCGAGCGCCGCCTGCAGGGGCAGTCGGATCCTCCCCTGACGCCCGCCGGGCGCGAGCAGGGAGGCCGGCTCGGCGCCGCCCTCGCCGCCTACGCCGCGGCCGGCGCGGTCACCTCCGACCTCGCTCGGGCTCGCGAGACCGCCGCGATCGCCGGCCACGCCGGCGCGACCGCCGACCCGCGCTGGCGCGAGATCGACCTCGGCCACTGGGCGGGCCGGCTGGAGGCGGAGGTTCCGGCGCACGAGCTGGCGGCGTTCCGCAGCGCGACGCTGGTGCCGCCCGGCGGCGAGAGCTGGCCGCTGTTTCAGGCGCGCGTCGCCGCCGCCGTCGAGGAACTCGCCCGCCGCTCGGGCACGTGGCTGGTCTTCACGCATGGCGGCTGCGTCCGCGCGGCGGTGGCGCACGTCACCGGCGCCCGCCCGGAGGCGATCGCGGGGCCGGCGAACACCAGCGTCACCGTCGTCGAACTCGCGCCGCGGCGGCGCCTGCTGACGTTCAACTGGTCGCCGGAGCCCGGCGTGCCGCGGCCCAGCGAGCCCGGCGGGGCGTCCGGGGTCTGACGCGAGCGGGCGTGCGCCGACCTCGCCGCGGGAATGCGCAGGCCATGCCCACGCCCGCTGCCGGCGCCCTGCCGGAGCCAAGGGAGGGCGCGGAGGGGCTGCGAGTCGACGAGACGCGTCGTGACGGCGTGGTCTTCCTGACCCTGCGCGGAGAGCTGGACATCCGCACGTCGCCGCACCTGCGCGGCCGCCTCGCCGACATCGTCCGGGGCGGCGAGGAAGACGTCGTCATCGACATGTGCGCCGTCGGGTTCGTCGATTCCACCGGCCTCGCGGTGCTGCTCAACGCGCTGCGGCGGCTCACGCGCGCCGAGCGGCGGCTCGTGCTCGTCTGCCCGGACGGCGCGGTGTTGCGGATGCTGCGCCTGACCCGGCTCGACAGCACGTTCACGGTGCGCTCGACGCACGCGGACGCGCTCGCCGCGTTGCGCGGGGCCTGACCCGGTGGCCTCGCCCGCGGGCGAGATCCGCCGCGTCGCGCGCGAGGTCTTCGGGTTCGACACGCTGCGGGCGGGGCAGCAGGAGGTCGTCGAGGCGGTGGTCGCCGGCCGCGACGCGCTGGCCGTCATGGCCACGGGGCACGGCAAGTCGGCCATCTACCAGATCGCCGGGCTGCTGCTCGACGGCCCGACGCTGGTCGTCTCGCCGCTGATCGCGCTGCAGCGCGACCAGGTCGCCGACCTCGAGGCGGGCGACACCGGTGGCGCCGCCCAGGTGGCCTCCAACGTGCCGGAGGCCGAGCGCGACCAGGCGCTGCGCGACGCGCGCCGCGACCGGCTCGAGTTCCTGTTCATGAGCCCCGAGCAGCTCGCCAACCCCGAGGTGCTCGATGACGTCCGGCGGGCACAGCCGTCGCTGATGGTCGTCGACGAGGCGCACTGCATCTCCGAGTGGGGCCACGACTTCCGGCCCGACTACCTGCGGCTGGGGGCGGTGGCCGACGAGCTCGGGCGGCCGCCGGTGCTGGCGCTCACCGCGACGGCGGCGCCGCCCGTGCGCGAGGAGATCGTCGACCGGCTGCGGATGCGCGAGCCGTTCGTGAAGGTCTCGGGCTTCGACCGGCCCAACCTGTGGTTCGGCGTCGAGCGCTTCCACGACGAGCACGCGAAGGACCGCGCGCTGGCGGAGCGGGTCGCCGCCGCGGACAAGCCGGGCATCGTCTACACCGCCACGCGCAAGGAGTCCGAGCGCCTCGCCGAGCTGCTCGACGGGGCGGGCGTGCGCGCCGCCGCCTACCACGGCGGCATGGCCGCCGGGCGGCGCGAGGAGGCTCAGGCGGCGTTCATGGACGACGAGCTCGAGGTCATGGTCGCCACCACGGCGTTCGGGATGGGCGTCGACAAGCCGAACGTGCGCTTCGTCATCCACCACACGATCGCCGACTCGGTCGACGCGTACTGGCAGGAGGTCGGTCGCGCGGGGCGCGACGGCGAGCGGGCGCGGGCGCTGCTGCTCTACCGCGCCGAGGACGTCGGCCTGCGCCGCTTCTTCGCCGGCGGCGGCCGCGTCGACCCGGACCAGATCGAGCGCGTCGCGAAGGTGCTCGACGCCGCCGGCGGGCCGGTCGAGCCGACCGAGTTGCGCGAGGAGACCGACCTGTCGGAGTCCAAGCTGACCACGGCCGTCGGGCGCCTGGAGGACGTCGGCGCCGTCGAGGTGCTGCCGTCGGGCGAGGTGGCGCCGACGGGGGAGATCGAGCTCGACACCGAGGTGGTCGAGGCGGCGGCGCAGGTCCAGGAGGACCGCGAGGCGTTCGACCGTTCGCGGATCGACATGATGCGCGGGTACGCCGAGCTCATCAGCGCGTGCCGGCGCGAGTACCTGCTGTCGTACTTCGGCGAGGAGATGGACCCGCCGCCGCCGTGCGGCAACTGCGACCTGTGCGACAGCGGCGAGGCCGAGGCCACCGCCGAAGGCCCGTTCCCGGTCGGCGCCCGGGTCGAGCACCCGAAGTGGGGCGAGGCGACCGTGCAGCGCTACGAGGGCGACAAGCTGGTCGTGCTGTTCGACTCGGTCGGCTACAAGGCCCTGCTCGTGGAGGCGGTCGGCGGCGACGACCCGCTGCTGCGCGCGCTCGACTGAAAGTCTCGTGATGCATCGGCCGTTAAGCGGTCATGGCCGCACCAACCACGTACTGCGTGCTGCCCGCGGGAACCGACCCTGAGGTCGTCGCCGCGGTGCGGCGCCACTTCGAGCACGACGAGTCGGTCCAGGTCGTGGTCGACCGGCGCGCGGGCGAACTGGCAGGGGCGCCGCTGCCGCCCGGCGCCAACCGCCGCCGCCCGATCCTGCGCCGCCCGATCGAGGACGCGCCGCTGGAGATCGACGTCGAGGGCGCACGCTTCGAGCACCCGCTGCCACCGATCGACGGGTCGATGGCCGACGAGCCGATGGACACGGTCATCGAGGGCGCGCGCGCCAACGACCTGGTCGCGGCGGGGGAGCTGCGCTGGCGCCTGCGGGCCCTCGTGGCGGCGCGGCTGGAACACCGGCTGGGCTCCGAGCAGCGGGCGAGCCGCCGGCTGGCGCCGACGCTCGACGCCCTGCACGACGCGCTGCCGGAGTACGACGGCGAGGACGAGTTCGTGGACTGGGTCATCGAGCTGGTCGACTCGGTCGAAGTCAACCGCTGAGCTCGAGGCCGCGCGCGGCGAGCTGCTCGCGCAGCCGCAGCAGGGCGAGGTCCTTCGCCTTCGCCTCGAGCAGAACGTCGAACGCCAGCCCGCCCGCCACGTCGCGCACGAACTGCTCGAACGCGATCGGATCGATCATGTCGGCGTGCGCGCGCAGCTGCGGCAGCACCCACGAGCGCTCGACTCGGCGCCCGACGCGGCGCTTGCGCTCCTCCATCGCCGTCTTGGGCGACGAGAAGTGGATCTTCGGCACCTGGCCCGCCGGCCAGGTCCCGAGGGCCAGCTCGAGCGCCTTGCGGTCGCCGATGCCGTGCGGGTCGTTGCAGTGGTGGTGCAGGATGTCCCACACCACCCGCACGCCGGTGCGGCGGTGCAGCTCGAGCGCGTCCGGCAGCGAGAACGTCCGGTCGTCGTTCTCGACCACCAGGCGTGCGCGGGCGGCCTCCGACAGCCGCTCGAAGCCGCGCTCGAACCGCGCGAGCGCCGCGTCGCGGCCGCCGGCGACGCCGCCGATGTGCAGGACCGACACCGCCTCGGGGCCGAGGCCCATGGCGTCCATGATCCGCGCCTGCATCTCCATGTCGCGGACGGCCGCGTCGAGCGTGACGTCGCTCTCGGAGTTGAGCACGATGTACTGGCCCGGGTGCGTCGACAGGCGGATGTCGAGCGCGCGCGCCTTCGCGCCGAACGCCGCCAGCTCGGCCGCGCACTCGTCGACCTGCCCGTGGAACTGCGGCAGGTCCGGGTGCGTCGCGTAGGGCGCGATCGACGCGCTGAAGCGGTACATGCGGATGTCCCGGCGGTCCAGGTAGTCGAGGACGCCGTCGAGCATCTCCAGCGAGTGGCGCAGGTGCGGGGCCGACTGCCAGCGGCGCGAGTCGACCGTCGGCAGCCCGCCCTCGCCCAGCACCTTCACCGCGAAGCCGAGCCTCATGCCGCGGCCAGGCCGTCGAGGAGGCGGTCGAACTCGGCGGGCGGCAGCGAGCCGCCGGTCGCCGCCGGGTGCCCGTGGCCGAGCTCGCCGTCGGCGTCCGGCAGCGCGGCGCGCAGCAGCTCCCGCAGGTCGCGGCCGTCGCCGCCGCGGACGGAGAAGTTCACGCGGCCGGGGACCCATCCGTCGTTGGCCGCGAGCACCGGCCGTGGAGCCAGACGGCGCATCCACGCCGTCGCCACCAGCGGGTGCACCTGGTAGGGGACGTCGAAGCGCACGACCGCGACATCCCCGAAGAACCGCGGCGCGGTGCGCATGACGCGGTCGAACGTCGCGCGGTACTCCGCGCGGGCGCGCTCGAGGACGGCGACCCGCGGGTCGGCGAGCGCGTCGCGCGGCGACTCGGCCTCCACGAGCAGCGCGAGCGCGATCCGGACGGGTCCGCCCGCCAGCCGCCGCGGCGCGTTGACCAGCGGTGCCAGCTTCGCGATCGCGGCGCGCGGCGTGCCGCCCGCCTCGGGGAGCTTGAGGCCGTCCGCGCCGAGATCGCCGTAGGCGCCGAGCGCCGCGAGCCACGCCGGCGCGTCGGTGCCGAGCGCGCGGCACACCAGCGGCGCGGTCGGGACCTCGGGGCGCTCGCCGAAGCTCGTCAGCGCGATCACCTTCGGGCCGGCGCCGTCGGAACCGGTCTCCGGCGCGTGGTGGTCGACGATGACGCCGGGCCGCGCGAACGGCCGCAGGCCCTGGTCGAGCAGCGCGACCGTCCCCTCCGGCAGGTCGGGGTCAGACCCCCACGGTGTCTGCGTCCGGTCCAGCAGGAGCGCGTCGCCGGCGCCCTGGCCGCGGGCGCGCAGGACCAGCGCGCCGGCGGCGAGGCCGTCGGCGTCGGTGTGGGGGGCGACGTGGTCGGCGTCCAGCAGGCCGCCGCGCACGCGTGCCAGCAGGTCGGGGTCGCGCGCGTCCACGCCAGGTCTACGGTGCCCGGGGCCGCCGGGTTTGATGCGGCGTCCCCGGCGGGGAGACCCTGGCGCGAAAGGACTCGCCTCGTGGAGCCGCCCATCATCCGTCCTCCGGACGACCACGGAGACCCGGAGCCGCCTGCGCTCGAGGCGCCGCCGGACGCCTTCGCCGCGTCGGCACGGCATGCCGCCACGCGCGCGGTCCTGCTGGCGGCCGTGCTGGTGGCGGCCGGGCTGCTGTTCCACGAGCTGGTCACGCTCATCGCCGCCGGCGTGATCACCGTGATCCTCGCCATCGCGCTGTCGGCGGTGGCGCGGCGGCTCGAGCGCCGCCGCGTGCCGCGGCCGCTCGGCGCGCTCGCGGGGCTGCTGGGCATCGCCGCCGTCGTCGGCGGCCTGCTCGCGCTGGTCCTCCCGCCGCTGGCCCGCGAGGTGACGCAGTTCTTCGACAACCTGCCGCAGATCGCCGACGCGCTGGCGCAGCGGATGTCGGCGGTGACGGGGTCTGACCCCGAGGCGACCGGTCGCGGCATCGAGCGCTCGCTGGAGTCGGCGTCGGAGAGTCCCGAGCGCTTCCTCGGGCCGCTGGCGACCTTCGGCGTCGGCGCCGCGGGGATCCTCTCGTCGCTGATCGTCATCGTCATCACCGCGTACTACATGGCGGCGCGCCCGGGGCCGCTCGTGCGCGGCTCGCTGCGCCTGTTCCCGCCCGCACGGCGCGAGTGGGCGCTGCACGTGATGACGCGCATCCGCATCAGCTGGGAGAGCTGGATGAAGGGCGTGCTGGTGGACATGGCCGTCACCGGCACGCTGCTGTACCTCGGCCTGCTGGCGATCGGGCTCGACTACGCGATCCTGTTCGCCGCGCTGTCGGCGCTGCTCGTGGTCGTGCCGTACTTCGGCGCCATCGCCGGCGCGTTCCCGCCGGTCCTGCTCGCGCTCACCGAGTCGCCGCAGCTCGCGCTGGCGGCGTTCGGCGTCTACCTGCTCGTCCAGCAGATCGAGGGGAACCTGATCGTCCCGCTGGTGATGGCGCGCATGCTCGAGCTGCACCCCGCGCTCATCGCGCTCGGCGTCGTCGTGGTGGCGCAGCTGTTCGGCATCTGGGGCCTGTTCGTGGCGGTGCCGATCCTGTCGGCGACGGTGATCCTGGCCGAGGAGCTGTGGGTGCGCCCGCTCGAGCGCCGGCACGGCCTGCCGTCGGCGCCCGACGACGCGCGCGCGCTCGACGGCCGCTTCCGGCGGCTGCTGCGCGAGCGGCGTGAGCGCTCGCGCGTCGAAGCGTGATCGTGGTTGGGAGGGCGGCGGTCGGGGCAGTCGCTGAGCATGGAGCGAACGACCTCTTCGGCTGCGCGCCTGCCGCGCTTGCTGGGATGGGCCAGCCTCGGGCTGGGCGTCCCGCAGACCCTCACGCCCGGGCGCTTCGCGCGCTTCATCGGCGTCGAGGACGACTCCACCACGAGGGCGATCGTGCTCGGCGCCTGCGGCCTGCGGGAGAACGCCGCCGCGGCCGGGCTGCTGGCGCTGCACCGCGACCGGCCGGCGGGCTGGCTGTGGGCGCGCGTCGCCGGTGACGGCCTCGACCTCGCGCTGCTGGCGCTCGCGCTGCGCGGGCGCAGCGAGCAGCGGCAGCGCACGCTGGCCGCGGCCGGCGCCGTGCTCGGCGTCGCGGCGCTCGACGTGGTGGCGGCGGTCCGCGCCGGAAGGTCCGGCAGCGAGCGGGAGGAGCAGCAGGTGACCCAGATCAAGCACGCCATCACCATCCGCGGCGAGCGCGCCGAGATCGAGCGCCGCTGGCGGGAGCACAACGAGAGCAACGAGGCCGCCTGGTACCGGCGGGCGACCGTCTCCTTCAAGGACGCGCCGGGCGACCGCGGCACCGAGATCCACGTGTCGCTCGAGCACGACCCGCCGCTCGGCGTGCTCGGCAAGGCGGCCGGCAAGGTCACGGGCAACGATCCCGGCAACGACGCCAAGGACGCGCTGCGGCACTTCAAGCAGATCGTCGAGACGGGCGAGATCGTCCGCTCCGACGGCACGCCGGAGGGGCAGAAGGCGACGCGGCAGTTCAAGCAGCGGCCGGCGCAGCCGGTCGACGAGCCGGTCGGGACGGGGGCGTAGCCATGCGGGCCACCGTCTACAGCGGGCGCAACTCCGTCCAGGTCGAGAACGTCCCCGACCCGAAGATCCTCAACCGCCGCGACGCGATCGTGAAGATCACGTCGACGGCGATCTGCGGCTCCGACCTGCACCTCTACGACGGCTACGTCCCCGAGGTCAAGAAGGGCGACATCTTCGGCCACGAGTTCATGGGCGAGGTCGTCGACGTCGGGCCGGACGTCGGCAACCTCGCGGTCGGCGACCGCGTCGTCGTCCCGTTCCCGATCGCGTGCGGCAACTGCACCTCGTGCCGCAACGGCCTGTGGTCGGCCTGCGAGAACTCCAACCCGAACGCCAACATGGCCGAGAAGGTCTGGGGCCACTCATCGTGCGGCATCTTCGGCTACTCCCATCTCACCGGCGGCTACGCGGGCGGCCAGGCCGAGTACGCGCGCGTCCCCTTCGCCGATGTCGGGCCGCTCAAGGTCGACGACGACCTCACCGACGAGCAGGTCCTGTTCCTCACCGACGTCTTCCCGACCGGCTACATGGGCGCCGAGCTGTGCGACATCCAGGGCGGCGACATCGTCGCGGTGTGGGGTGCCGGACCCGTCGGGCTCTTCGCGGTCGCCAGCGCCTATCTGCTCGGCGCGGAGCAGGTGATCTGCATCGACCGCTTCGAGTACCGCCTCGCCAAGGCCCGCCACGCGGGTGCGGTGACCCTCAACTACGAGCAGGTCGACATCGTCGACGCGCTGCGCGAGATGACCGGCGGCCGTGGCCCGGACGCCTGCATCGACGCCGTCGGGATGGAGGCCCACCACCCGACGACCGCCATCCACGCCTACGACCGCGTCAAGCAGGCCACGCGGCAGGAGACCGAGCGTCCGCACGCGCTGCGCGAGGCGATCATGACCGTCCGCAACGGCGGCATCGTCTCCGTCGTCGGCGTCTACGGCGGGCTGATGGACAAGTTCCCGATGGGCTCGGTCGTGAACCGCTCACTGACCATCAAGGCCGGCCAGTGCCACGTGCACAAGTACCTCGAGCCCCTGCTCGAGCACATCCGCAGCGGCGACATCGACCCCACCTGGATCATCTCCCACACGCTGCCCCTCGACGAGGCTCCGCACGGCTACGAGATCTTCAAGCACAAGCAGGAGGAGTGCACGAAGGTCGTGCTCAAGCCGTAGCCGCGCTTCCGCCGGTCACCGAAGGGCCAGGCGCGGTCACCGAAGGGTCAGACCCCTCCGTAGGCACCGGCGAGGCTCGCGCACCATGCGCACCGGAGGGGTCTGACCCCTCCCCGCGCATGACCCCTCCCCGATGCGAGGCACCGCACCGCGGCACCGGAGGGGTCTGACCCCTTGGCGCCCGCGGCACCGGAGGGGTCTGACCCCTTGGCGCCGATTTGACCCCTCCGCACGCCGGGCACCGAGTCTGACCGCCTGCGACACGCACGTGCGACACGGAGGGGTCTGACCCCTGCGGCGTCGACCCTGCGGCGCGTCGGAGGGGTCTCGGCGCGTCGGAGGGGTCTGACCCCCCCTTCGTGGTCTTGACCGCCCTTCGTGGTCTGACCCCCTTCGGGGTCGGGGCAGCGCGAACGGAGGGGTCCGACCCCTGCGGTGGGCAGCGCGAGCGGAGGGTCTGACCCCTGCGGCCTGCGTGCGGCCGGCGTGACCCCTGCGGCCTGCGGCCGGCGTGGACGCGCGGAGGGGTCTGACCCCTCTGGGGTCGTGCGGGGCCTTGGGAGGTGGGAGGGGTCTGACCCCTGCGGCGGCAGGGGCAGCGCGAACGGAGGGGTCTGACCCCTGCGGCCGGCATGACCC